>JAKSME010000072.1 GCA_024400785.1 Bacteroidales bacterium | reverse complement strand
CACCGGTCGTGAATACGCTCCTTTCACATATTATGGCGCTGAAGATGCTACCGACGTCATCGTGGCTATCGGTTCCATCACCGACGTTATCAAAACCGTCATCGACAAAGAGAACAAAGCCGGCAAGAAACTCGGTCTCGTAAGCGTACACTTGTATCGTCCGTTCTCCGTTAAATATTTCGGCGCCGTGATGCCGGAAACCGTCAAACGCATCTGCGTGCTTGACAGAACGAAAGAACCCGGTGCCAACGGAGATCCGCTCTACCTCGACGTAGTGGAAGCCTTCGCTAACTGCAAGGAAATCCCCGCTGAAAACAAGCCGATGATCATCGGCGGCCGTTATGGTCTGTCTTCAAAAGACACCACCCCGGCTCAGATCCTCGCCGTTTACAAAAACCTCGCTGCTCCGAAACCGATGAACCAGTTCACCGTTGGTATCAACGACGACGTTACCCACAAATCACTCAAGGTTGGTAAAGAAATCTCCATCCTTCCGAAGGGCACTTTCGAAGCCAAGTTCTACGGCCTCGGCGCTGACGGTACCGTTGGTGCAAACAAGAACTCCATCAAGATCATTGGTGACAACACCGACAAATACAGCCAGGCATACTTCGACTATGACTCCAAGAAGTCAGGCGGTTATACCTGCTCACACCTCCGCTTCGGCGACCAGCCGATTTTGGCTCCCTACCTCGTAGGTACTCCCGACTTCGTAGCCGTTCACGTTCCTTCCTATTTGAAGAAATACGACTGCTTGCGCGGTTTGAAGAAAAACGGTACCTTCTTGTACAACTCTCCGTGGAGCGTTGCCGAAACCAAGAAGAACCTTCCCGATTTCGTAAAGAAATATTTGGCAATCAACAACATCACGATGTACATCATCGATGCTACCAAGATTGCTGCTGAAATCGGTTTGGGCAACCGTACCAACACCATCCTCCAGAGCGCATTCTTCAAGATCTCCGGCGTTATTCCTTACGACCTCGCTGTTGAACAGATGAAGAAATTCATCGTGAAGAGCTACGGCAAGAAAGGTGAAGACGTTGTGAACAAGAACTATGCAGCTGTTGACCGCGGTGGCGAAATCACCAAGGTTGACATTCCGGCAGAATGGGCTAAGCTCGAATGCACGACCGACTTCCAGTTCGAAAGCAATCCGAACGATCCCGAATTCATCAACAAGGTGATGCGTCCGATGGTTGCCCAGTGCGGTAACGACCTTCCTGTCAGCGCTTTCAAGGAAATCATCGACGGTACATTCCCGGCTGGTACCACCGCTTACGAAAAACGCGGCGTTGCTACCGTTGTTCCGGAATGGGACGCTACCAAATGTATCCAGTGCAACCAGTGTGCATTGATCTGTCCTCACGCTGCCATCCGTCCGGTTGTGATGACCGACGCTGAAGCCAAGAAGGCACCGAAGGCAATGGCCACCGCCGACGTCAAGGTTCCGAAGGAACTCGCCGGTATGCACTTCCGTATGCAGGTTTCCGTTATGGACTGCACCGGTTGCGGCAACTGCGCCGACGTATGTCCCGCCAAGGAAAAAGCTTTGGTTATGAAACCGTTCGAAAGCCAGCTCGGCGAAGTTAAGAACTGGGAATATGGCCAGAAGAAAGTCACCTACAAAGACAACCTCATCGACAAGTTCGCCAACGTGAAGAACAGCCAGTTCGCACAGCCGCTGTTCGAATTCTCCGGCGCTTGCGCAGGTTGCGGTGAAACTCCTTATATTAAATGTATCACCCAGCTGTTCGGCGAAAGAATGATCGTTGCCAACGCTACCGGTTGTTCTTCCATCTACGGCGGTTCTGCTCCGGCCACTCCGTATTGCAAGAACTACAGAAGCGGCAAGGGTGTGGCTTGGGCCAACAGCTTGTTCGAAGACAACGCTGAATTCGGCCTCGGTATGGCCACCGCTACCCGCAAGATGCGCGACAGAGTGGAACGCGTAATGCGCGAAGCCATCGCCGACTGCAAGGTTTGCGACAAGAAACTCAAAGACCTCTTCCAGCAGTGGATCGACAACCGCGAAGACGGTGCGAAGACCGAAGAGCTGGCTGCCAAGATTCTCCCGATGGCAGAAAAATGCGGCTGCGACTATTGCAAGCAGATCGTTGAACTGAAAGACCACTTGGTAAAGAAATCACAGTGGATCTTCGGTGGTGACGGTTGGGCATACGACATCGGTTTCGGTGGTTTGGACCACGTTCTCGCTTCCGGCGAAAATGTAAACGTATTGGTTCTCGATACCGAAGTTTATTCCAACACCGGTGGTCAGTCATCCAAGGCCACTCCGGCCGGCGCAGTGGCCAAATTCGCTGCTTCCGGTAAGAAAGTACGCAAGAAAGACCTCGGTATGATTGCCAAGAGCTACGGTTATGTTTACGTTGCACAGGTTGCTATGGGCGCAAGCCAGCAGCAATACTTCAAAGTAATCAAGGAAGCCGAAGCTTACAACGGACCTTCATTGATCATTTGCTACGCTCCGTGTATCAACCACGGTATCAAGGTCGGCATGGGCCGCACGCAGCACGAAGAGAAGATGGCCGTTGATTGCGGTTACTGGCACCTCTGGCACTTCAATCCGGAAGAGGAAGAAGCCGGCAAGAACGGTTTCCACCTCGACAGCAAGGAACCCGATTGGAGCAAGTTCCAGGAATTCATTATGGGCGAAGTCCGTTACAACTCACTGCTCAAGACCTTCCCGGAAGAAGCCAAGGAATTGTTCGCCAAGACCGAACAGTTCGCCAAACTTCGTTACGAAGGTTACAAGAAACTGAGTGAAGAGAAATAATTCGATCGATTTCCCGTAGCGACGCGGGACACCACGTCGCCACAATAAAAGAAATCCCCGCCGATGAGGTGGGGATTTTTTTGTGGAAAATAATTTGTATTTTTGCCACCACAAACATTTTTCATAACATATTCCTAAATCATGAAAACAAAAATCTTCCCCGTTTTATGTTTATTTTTCGTCTTTTCATTTTGCTTATGCTCATTAAAAGCACAAGAAGATGAATATCAAGCACCAAATTATGAACAGATTAAGCAAGATATCGCACAAAAAGACGGTAATTTTTATTACCCCACGCTCGTGGAACGCTTGCACCAAAGCGACACGACTATGACAATGGAGCAACTGCGCGCGCTCTATTACGGCACCGTTTTTCAGTCCGACTACAATCCATACGGCAGGTGCGACGAACTGGAAAAGGTTCTTAATCTGCTTCAAGAGGGTCAACCGAGCAAAAAAGACTTGAAACGCGCGCTAACGAGTTTGAAAAAACTGGAGGCGAAGTACCCAACCAATCTGCGAATCTACTTTTACAAAGCCATTGCCTCATTAGAATTATATGGCGAATATTCTGCCGAGAAAGCCAAGGCTTTCAACCAATTATATATGTTGTGCTATGCGATTATGAGCACCGGTGACGGAAGCGACTATGAAAAAGCATTTCACATCGTAGCCACCGACCAATCCTACACGCTGATGGCTATATTGGGGTTCTCCCCCACGGAACAAGCTTTGCACGAACATGAAGGCCAGATGTACGACGTTTTTCCATTGGAAGAAAATGAGGCAGAAATTGACGAACTCTATTTTAATGTAACCCCCTGCATTAAATACTTGGACAAAGTATTTTCGGATGAGGGAATCGCTTCGGATGAACCCCAATCCGAAGTGACCATTCCCCTCAACTCGCAATTCACATTGGAACTTGTCGAAGATAAAAAAGGAAGCTATAAATTAAAATTAATTGACATACAGAGATATACAGATACGTTGTGCTGGGATGAAGAACAAAAATTCGACGATTTACAGCCCAACATCATTCAGGGATATTTTTGCTATGCCGACTATTGCGACAAGGAAGATAGCGATTTGGATGTGGTGCTAATCTTCAAAAGCAACTCAGCCACCAAATATCTGCAATACGACAGCGCGTTAGAATATAATAGAAGCGGCTCGTTCTCTCCTACTTCAAATGTCGGTGCCTACTCTGGAACCGTTATTACAGAGATGTGGAAAGCCAAAGACGGCATCACCGCCATCAGAATAGGGAATTTCAGGGAATAAGCTAACATAATAAATGTGGCCGACACCGATAGTCCGCCATTTTGGCTCATATATGGAACCGAAAAGCAATATTTAAAATAGGAAACGGAGGCTCGCACCTCCGTTTCCCATCAGAAATTGAAATTCACAATTACATATTATCTCTCGTTTTGTTGTCGCAATAGTAACAACGGATGGGACCGTTTTCAGTGTGACGGAACAACATCGGGACACGCTCCAAGTTGCTGATACACTTAGCATTGGAGCAACAGAGAGCCTTATCCTCGAAGGTTTCGAAGTGAATCGGTGTTTCGTGCTCCGGATCGTTTTTCCATTCCAACAGTTTGCAAATCAATGCCATACGGACAAATTTTCCGTTTTCAACCTGACGGAAGTAAGCCGCACGCGGGTCAGCGTCAACCTCGGTAAGAATTTCGTTCACACGCGGCAGCGGGTGCAGAACGGCCATGTTGCGTTTGGCCAATGACATCTTCTTGCGGTCGAGCACGAAGCTGTCTTTTACACGGTCGAATTCGTCTTCATCCAAGAAACGTTCTTTCTGGACACGCGTCATGTAAAGGACATCCAACTCGCCCATCACCTCTTCCATCGTGCTAACTTCTTTGTATTCAACGCCTAAGCGTTCACAGACATCGTGACGGATGTAACCGGGCAAACGAAGTTCGTTAGGGGCAATCAAGACAACTTTTACGTTGCTGCGTGCAGAGAGGGACTTGATAAGGGAGTGAACAGTACGGCCGAACTTCAAGTCGCCGCAGAAACCGATGGTGAAGTTATCGAGACGGCCCAGTTCGCGGGTAATGGTGAGGAGGTCAGTCAAAGTCTGTGTGGGGTGGCTGTGGCTGCCATCACCGGCGTTAATAATTGGGACACCAGAGACTTTGGATGCAGCGAGGGGAGCACCCTCAATGAAATGACGCATGGCAATGAGGTCGGCAAAACAGCTGACGGTTTTTGCGGTGTCTTGCACGGATTCGCCCTTTGCAGTAGATGAGCTGGCAGCTTCGGAAAAGCCCAACACATTGCCTCCCAATTCCATCATGGCGGAGGTAAAACTCAAGCGCGTACGCGTACTCGGTTCGTAAAACAGCGTGGCCAATTTTTTACCCTTGCAATACTCGGCATATTTTTTCGGATTGGCAATGATGTCCAAGGCCAGTTCAATAATTTCATCGGTTTCGGCAACCGAAATGTCAGTGGGATCAATCAAATGTTTCATAATGTTTATATTTTAAATTATTGATTTTTAATATTATAAATTTGAATCACCTCAAAAAAATTCAAACTATGGTCTATTTTCCGTTCAATCCATCGCGAAAATCGAGCACCAATTTTTTCTGGTCGGGAGAGATATAGCCATTGGCCGCCGCCTCTTCCACGAGTTCGTCGAGGTTAGCGAGAGAATAGTATGTAGTGTTGGCATCGGCGAAAGCGCGAGCGGCTTTTTGAAGCCCATAAGTGAAAATGCTGACTACGCCCAACACTTCGGCACCTGCTTCGCGTAGGGCGTTCACCACCTCGATGCAACTACCGCCGGTAGATATAAGGTCTTCAATGACAACAACTTTTGCGCCCTGCGGCATCTTTCCTTCGATGCGGTTGGCACGGCCGTGGTCTTTGGCGGAAGAACGCACATAGCCCATCGGCAGACCGAGCAGGTCGGCCACCAAGGCGGCATGTGCGATGCCCGCCGTGGCAGTGCCCATCAACATCTCGCAACGGGGGAATTTCGACTGCACCAAGTCGGCCATGCCACGTTCAATCAAACGACGCGACTGTGGCGCGGAAAGAATCAGACGGTTGTCACAATAAATGGGACTTTTGATGCCGCTGGCCCAGGTAAAAGGTTCATTCGGACGGAGGAAAACGGCATTGATTTTAAGAAGCTCAAGACTGTACATATTCGGTTAAACGGTTAATTTCGGTTAAGGGGTTAAGGGGTTAAAGGGTTAAAGGGTTAAAGGGTTAAAGGGTTAAAGGGTTAAGGGTTAAGGGCTAAGGTAACAATTATTAATTATGCATTAAGCATTATGCATTATGCATTAAGCATTAAGCATTAAGCATTCAAAAACTCTCGGCAACATTGCTTATAGGCATCCAGCGGGGAAGCGGCCTGGGTGATGGGGCGGCCGACGACGATGTAGTCGGAGCCGATTTCACGGGCGCGGGCAGGTGTAGTGATGCGCGACTGGTCGTCGCCGGCGGCGCCGGCAAAGCGAATGCCGGGAGTGATGGTGATAAAGTCTGCCCCGCAGGCTTTCTTGACCAAGCCGGCTTCGAGAGGAGAACAAACCACGCCGTCCAAACCGGCAGTGTGGGCATTCATTGCATAGTGGCGTACGGTTTCTTCCATCGTGTTCGGAATCAGCAACTCGTTGTGCATCACCTCCTCGCTGGTGGAAGTCAGCTGCGTAACAGCGACCAATAGCGGGCGACATCCCGACGGACTGCCTTCCGTCAGTCCGTCGAGAGCCGCCCGCATCATTGCAGTCGTGCCGGCAGCATGCAGATTGCACACATCGACACCCAACTCCGCCAGCACACGCATGGATTTGCGCACCGTATTGGGAATGTCATGCAATTTCAGATCCAGAAACACACGATGACCATTTTGTTTGAGTTTCCGGACGACCGAAGGGCCCTCTGCATAAAAAAGCTCCATCCCGATTTTAACAAAAGGATGGAGTGGATGAAAAACCTCAAGGAATTCCAAAGTTTCTTTGGAAGTATTGAAATCTAAAGCGATAATGACATCTTTTGGCATAACTATTCGATGATTCCGATAATATCAGTTAATTTACTTATTTTCAAATCATTCATCACAGCAGGAAGATTTTCCACAATTTCTTTGCAAGCGAAAGGATTGCGCAGGTTTTCGCTTCCCACCTCCACGGCCGTGGCACCCGCCATCATCATTTCAACAACATCCTCGGCCGTACGCACACCGCCACACCCCACCACGGGTATGTTGCATGCCTTGCTCACTTGATATACCATCCGCAGCGCCACCGGAAATACCGCCGGACCGGAAAAGCCGCCCATCTTCTGTGCCAAAATCGGCTGGCGGCGACGAAGGTCGATGCGCATCCCCAACAACGTGTTAATCAGCGTAATACCATCTGCTCCAGCCAACTCGCAGGCTTTCGCTATCGCGACAATGTCGGTAACGTTCGGACTGAGTTTCACCAACAACGGGCGGTCGCACACATCGCGAACGGCTTGCACCACAGCGGCTGCACCGTCTGCAGTCGTTCCAAAAGCCATGCCTCCGTTGTGAACATTCGGACAGGAGATGTTGAGCTCCACAATATCCACCTGCGGGGCGATTAAGCGACAACATTCGCGATAACCGTCGATGGAGAAGCCACAGATGTTACCGATGACCGGTTGATGGAATCGTTGTCGCAACTGTGGAATTTCCACTTTTGCAACATGTTCAGCCCCGGGATTTTGAAGTCCTACAGAGTTCAACATTCCTTCGGCGCACTCCGCAATTCGCGGAGTCGGATTGCCAAAGCGCGGTTCCAACGTAGTGCCTTTGATTGATATTGAACCGAGCAGGTCCAAATCATAGAACTCGGACATTTCCGCACCGAAACCGAAAGTGCCACTGGCGGGAATCACCGGGTTCTGCAACTTCACCCCACACAAATTCACTGTTGTGTCTACCATACCAGTTCCTCCTTTTCAAAAACGGGACCTTCTTTGCACACCCGTTTCGGTCCGCTGACCGTTAGGATGGTGCAACCCATGCACACGCCGTACCCGCAGCCCATGCGGGCTTCCAAACTGAGTTGGCCCGGGGTGTGCGTGGCGGCCTGCACTGCCTTCAACATCGGCAGCGGTCCGCACGAATAAAATGTATCATATTCGATATCAAGAAGTTGTTCTGTCACCAAGCCCTTCATTCCACAAGAGCCATCCATCGTAGCATAGCGAATTTCGGTGCAGACATCTGCAAATTCTTCTTTAAGAAAGATGTCGTTTGCAGAATTGAAGCCAGCGCACAGCGTTGAGTCTACACCTCTCTTTTTCAATGCGACAGCCAGTTGATATAACGGAGCCACACCCAATCCGCCGCCAATCAGTAAGGCAGAGCGGCGCGCTCTGGCGACATCAAAACCATTTCCCAAACCGACAATCACATCCAGTTCCATACCGACAGGGAAATCCTTCATGGCGGCAGTCCCCTTCCCTACCACTTTATATATAAGCATCAGTCGGCCCTCAGCGGTGGCCGCGACAGAGAAGGGACGGCGGAGATAGAAACCGGGTACCGAGAGTTCCACGAAACTTCCCGGCACCAACTGGGGCACATTGCCCACCAGGTTCATGCGATAAACCTCGTTGGCCACGGCCACATTTTCTACTACCTTCATTTTAATATTTAGCATAATTGCTTATTTATCACGTTTTTATCTTGAAAAACAGGTCTGCCGTCTTTCAACGTCAGAACACATTTTCCTTGCACATGCCAGCCATCGAATGGGGTGGATTTCCCCATAGAAAGGAAATTGTTGGAATCAATTACATATTCCGCATCTACATCAAAGAGAGCCAAGTCGGCGGCTTCTCCCTCTTGCAAACGACCGGGGAGACGGAAAATCCCGCGAGGACGGCGACTGAGTAGGTCGATCAGGAGGTCAAGCGGCATCGTGCCGGTTTTCACCAATTGAGTATAAAGAATCGGGAAGGCCGTTTCTAGACCGACAATGCCGAAAGGACTCCCCTCAAGTCCACGCTTTTTTTCTTCTGCGGTATGAGGCGCATGGTCGGTGGCGATGGCATCGATAGTACCGTCGAGGATGCCTTCGATGAGGGCGGCACGGTCGTCAGCGCTGCGCAACGGTGGGTTCATCTTGAAGCGTCCCTCCTCTTGGAGATCATCTTCACAGAGGACAAGATAGTGCGGCGCGGTTTCGCAAGTCACACGGGCACCGAGTTTCTTATATTGGCGCATCAAGGCAATACTTTCGCGGGTGGACAGGTGGCAGGCATGGTAACGGCAACCGGTTTCAAGCGCCAGCTGGAGGTCGCGCTGCAACTGGCCCCACTCGCTCTCGGAGCAGATACCTCGGTGGTTGTGGGTTTTGGCATAACGCCCATCATGAATGTAACCGTTGTGTAACAGCGAGTTATCTTCGCAATGCGCGGCGATGATGACATCTTCGCGAGCCGCTTGCTGCATAATGGCGCGCATCAGTTCTGTGGTCTGGATGCCGCTGCCATCATCGGAAAAAGCGACAGCAAACGGTTTCAAGGCCGCCATATCCACGGGAGTTTTGCCGGCGCGGCCCAAGGTGAGAGTGGCATAGGGCAAGACTTCGACAGCAGCTGTTTCATCGATGCGGCGGCATTCGATATTGATATGGTCGGGACTGTCGGGAGCGGGTGAGAGATTGGGCATCGCGCAGACGGCAGTATAACCGCCGTGCGCGGCAGCGAGTGCTCCGGTACGGATGGTTTCCTTGTGTTCCTGCCCCGGTTCGCGAAAATGCACGTGCAAATCGCAAAATCCGTAACTGAGAAGCAAATCGTCAGCGGGAATCACAACGGCACCGGCCGGCACATCTATATGCTCGGCAATGCGGGCGATTCTGCCGCCTCTCACAAGAAGGTCGGCGCGGGTGTGCTTCCCTCCGTCTATCATTTTTGCATTGCTAATCAGTATCTTGTCCATCATATAAAAAAAAACGGCTTGAAAAAAATCAAGCCGCAAAATATCAAAACAAAAAACTGCCGTCAAGGATATGTTACAAAACGCAGTGTAATCTGCATCCATGACGGCATTTCTTATTATGATTAATGCTTTACCAAGACAAAATCCAGAAAATGATGACACCTATATCAATGACATAAATAGTACTAATAGCCCTCGACAAACACGCCTATCCAATTTAT
>JAKSME010000071.1 GCA_024400785.1 Bacteroidales bacterium | reverse complement strand
TCACCCATTTCACCCAAAAATTAACCGTTTCCGCCTTTCGTCCTTTCCCCAAAATTAACCGTTTCCGCCTTTCGTCCTTTCCCCAAAAATTAACCGTTTAACCGACGTTAACCGTTTAACCGAATAAAGTACTCAATCGTTTTCTGCAGCCCCTCTCGCAACTGTACTGTGGGCTCCCAGTTCAAAATCTCTTTCGCCTTGGTGATGACGGGTTGGCGTTGCTGAGGGTCATCGCTCGCCGCAGCTACATGGACGATTCTCGACTTGCTGCCCGTCAGCTCAATTACTAATTCTGCCAATTGATTGATGGTGAACTCGTTGGGATTCCCCAGGTTGATGGGGCCGGTGATGCCGTCGGCAGTGTTCATCATGCGGATGAGCCCTTCAATGAGGTCGCTGCAGTAACAGAAACTGCGCGTTTGCTCGCCACTGCCGTAAATGGTGATGTCTTCACCCTTCAGCGCCTGGATGATGAAGTTGGAAACAACACGTCCATCGTTGGGATGCATGTGCGGTCCGTAGGTGTTGAAAATGCGTACTACCTTGATATCCACGTTGTTCTGACGGTGGTAGTCGAAGAAGAGTGTTTCAGCACATCGCTTTCCCTCATCATAACAGGAGCGTACACCGATGGGATTCACGTGGCCCCAATACTCTTCGGGCTGTGGATGTACGTTGGGATCGCCGTAAACCTCGCTGGTGGAGGTCTGCAGAATGCGAGCATGAATGCGCTTCGCCAACCCCAGCATGTTGATGGCGCCCATCACGGAGGTTTTCACCGTTTTGACGGGATTGTACTGGTAATGGATGGGAGAAGCGGGACACGCTAAGTTGTATATCTGGTCGACTTCGATGAAAAACGGCGCCGTAACATCGTGGCGGATGACCTCGAAGTAGGGATTCCCCATCAAATGCATGATGTTTCGCTTGCTGCCGGTGAAGTAGTTGTCTAAACAGATAACTTCGTTGCCATCGTTCAACAGACGCTCACAAAGGTGCGAACCCAAAAAACCAGCACCGCCAGTAACTAATATTTTTTTCATAGATTAGTGCTTAAAATTGGAAATAGATGAATGGCTGCAAATCGGCGGTAACAAACTGATACAGCACGAAGATGCTCACCACAACGATGATGGCGATGACCCAAATCGGCAGCATCGCGAAGTTGATGCGATACCAGCGTTTCCAACGGTCGGGCAACCAGTGAATAAGCATGCCGATGCCGAAGAGCGCGAACACCTGCCAGTAACTTTGCAAGATTTCGGGAATCACAGCCACATTCCACCTCCCGCCGATACTGTTGACCATGTTTCTTGCTGTGTTCCACGCCGTTTCGTTAGCTATCGCCGGATCCAGATTCGAGCCGGAACGGAAGAAAAGTCGGGTGAATGAGATGAAGATGAAGGTCATGAAAACATTCCACGCAGTATTCAACCATCGGATGTCTCGTTGAGGACAAATAGCTGAATATATGGCTCTTACCAGCGTTCCGAAGAAGAAAACCCCACTCCAAACTGCTCCAATCATCAAAATGGGCATCGGGAAAAAGTGGTGGCAGACAACAAAGGCGGCGAAGATGAGTCCCGTGATGATGCTGCGCAACCCCTGTCGGAAATGCCGCCAGATTTTGAAGCCGAGAATGCCGATGCCGTTCAAACCGCCCCAGATCATGAAGTTCCAGCTGGCACCATGCCACAAACCACCCAACAACATGGTATCCATCATGTTGATGTTGGTGCTGATTTTCAGTCTCGCTTTCTTCGATGCCAACGAAATCACCAGCAGCACGATGGCAATGCCCGCCAAAATGGAGGCGATGACGAGACTCCGTGTCAGCAAAACGATGACGGCGGCAATCAACAGAATGCAGAAGTAGGTGCCGAAAGTGGCGTTGCGGTTTCCACCGAGCGGAATATATAAGTAGTCTTGCAGCCACTTGGAAAGCGAAATGTGCCAGCGTTTCCAGAAGTTGCTTGGGGAGTCGGCTTTGTATGGTGAGTTGAAGTTGACTGGCAGGTAAAAACCCATCAGCATCGCCACACCGATGGCGATGTCGGTATAGCCGGAAAAGTCGGCGTAAACCTGCAAAGAGTAAATGAATAGCGCCGAAAGATTCTCAAAAGCGGTGTACAAGGTCGGGTCAAAGAAGACTCGGTCAACAAAGTTTACTGCGAGATAATCGCTCATAATCAACTTTTTAGCCAAACCATTGAGAATCCAGAAAACGGCAATGCCGAACTGACGGCGGCTCAAAAAGAATTTCTTGTATAACTGCGGTACAAATTGGTCGGCACGAATAATCGGTCCGGCTACCAATTGCGGAAAGAAACTGACGTAAAATCCGAAGTCGAGAATGTTGCTCACATGGTGAATCTTCTTTCGATAAACATCTACCAAATAGCTGATATTCTGGAAGGTATAGAAAGAAATACCCACGGGAAGCAAGATTTTCGAGGCATCAAAATAGCTCGTTCCCGATAAATCGTTGGTCCATTGTGCTAACCAGTTGATGACCTCGTAATTTGTTCCAACGATGGCGTTATAAGAATCTGTAAAGAAATAGGCGTATTTAAAATAACAGAGTATCAATAAGTTGACAATGATTCCAACTATTAGATGGAACTTTTTCGCTCCCGTTCGTTGCGAATTGTCCATGAATGCTCCGAGGGCATAGTTGAAGAAGGTGTCGAAGATGAGGATGAGTACGAAAAGTCCCGAAGTTTTGTAATAGAAGAAGATGCTGATGAAGAAAAGGAAGGCGTTGCGCAGAAGCCGCTTGCTGTGAAAGCAAGTGAACAAAGCGAAAACGAGGGCGAAGAATGCCCAAAAGTTGAACTGCGTGAAGAGCAGGGGATGCAATTCGTCGAAGGAAAAAATGTTGGTAAAGAAGATTTTAAGGCTTTCGAGATTCATCAGTTATGGGTGGATTTTTCGGATAAAAGCTTCAAAGAAAAGGTCGCCGATGAGGTTGTAGCCGGCGGCGGTGAAATGAACGCGGTCTCGCTGCGCAAGCCCTTTGGCTTGCCAATGCGCCATGGAGCGATTTCCGCCCATCACCGCGAATTGATCCCAACAGGCGCCTCCCGTCAAGTCGGCCAAACGGTGCATGACATTGCTAACGGTTTGGCCTGTGGGAATATGCGTATAACGCCCCTTTTTACCTCTTTTCCAGGTGTCGTTGTTGGAAAAGAAAATGAAGGGACATTCCGGAGCAACGGCGCGGATGGTTTCCACCAATTTCAGATAGTTGTTTTGGAAAGACACCGAGTCGAAGTCGGCGAGCGAGGTGCAGTAGGCATCGTTCACACCGATGCCGAAGATGACCAGGTCGGGTTTGAGGAATGCGATGTCGCGCTGGAAGTTTTCACAACGCAGGTAGGAGGAGGCTTGCGCCCCGTTGACCCCGATGGAAGTGTAGGTGATGCCCGGCCGCGAATTTTTGAGCCAGAAACCGCCGACTATCACAGTGTCGGTGGAGTCGCAGGCGAGTTCCAAGCGGAAGGTGTCAATGGGGTGGGAAAAATAGAAGTGATAACGGTCGTTCACCGTGTCGATCATGTCGGGAACATGCGGCATGGAATCAACAACGATGTAGGGTGTTACCTCCCCGATGACTTTGGCGAAGAGAATGAGTGTGTCGGTGGCGAAATCGTACTTGGGTGCGTTGAGCCGAATGGTGATGGAGTTGGGCGTTCCCGCATGCCAAACAGCAATGCCGGAGCCGCCGAGGGGAAAGTCGTAGTTCTTGTATACGTTGCGTATTAGGTTGAAAGTCTGTGATTTGGATACTTTGTAGTCGTAAGGATTGTTGCACTTGCTGGCAGCGGAGTAGGGGAAGATGAATCCGCGGCTGGCTGGTGGTTCTCCAAATTCGTCAAGCAGTTGTGTGCGGATGCGGTGCGAGAGTGTTCCGCGCTGCACATGCGATGCGCCGACGTGCAAAGTGTGGATGTTGCCCTGTTTTGTTTCCAAAACCGGCTGCAACTTTTCGTAAAAATTGACCAATAGGAGACTGTCGTGGCCCCAATAGAGTGTGTCAATATCGTGGCGAATGAACTCGTACGGTTGGTTGAGGTTGACAGCGCAGGAGGTGTCGGTTGAGGTCGGAATGGCGGGAATGGAGTCCGCAGGGTTGATGTCAACCTGTGCACTGGAGCATAATATGCAGATTATTAATAAGATAAATGAAAAATACTTCTTCGTCATGGCAGCTATTTGGAGGGTTTGGGAGGATTTTTCTTTACCTTATAATATTCATACATGGCTTCGAAGTTATTAGTGAGGGTTTTGCCCACTTTCCGCGCGCCAGCGGGCGTGAAGTGGATGTAGTCGGGGCCGGCGAGCCCGTTTTTCACCCATGCAATCATCGAGTTCTCACCGCCCATCACTTCGTAGATGTCCCAAAAGGCAACCCCGTTGTTCAGACAGGTGCTTTTCAGCTTGTCGATGAGTTTGGGAAGCAGGGGATAGGTCCTCAGTTTCCCGTTGCGTTTGGTGCTCATGTCAGACGGTCCAATGAAGAGCAGGGTGGCTTGCGGGTAGCAGCGGCGGAGGTAGCGGATTTGTTTTTCGATGTTGGAACAAACATAGTCCACTCCCTTTTCGGAAGAGATGGAGGGGACGGCATTTCCGCCGTACTGCAGGATGATGAGTCCGACGTTGGCTTGCTTGTAGCAGGAGGTGAGCAGGGTGTCGGTGATTTTGGTGAATACGTCGCCGGCAGATCCGCGCATGGGAATGTTGTCGACGGCGACGCCGGGACCATCATCGAGCATGATGCCGTAGATGTCGGCACTGCCGTTAAACGAGATGTTGAGCGATGTGCACGCACTGTCGAGATGCCAACGGCAGCAATGTATGCCGAGAGCGGCTCCTTGGCAGGTGTCTCGTCGGCCGTTGGCTTTC
This sequence comes from Bacteroidales bacterium, assembly GCA_024400785.1. GTDB lineage: Bacteria > Bacteroidota > Bacteroidia > Bacteroidales > WCHB1-69 > UBA1756. Next base: position 5,205 of record JAKSME010000071.1, on the reverse strand, counting down.
AGTACGGCGCTGAAATTTCCCGCACGGTTGTTGTAGAGCACCTTGATGTCGGAGAAACGCTTCACGCGGGCGTCAGCACCGCTGTTCCTGGTCGCGGACGCGTTGAAGTACGCGCCGCCTGCCATGCGGTAGCATTTCGCCATGATGCCGTAGTTGCCATTGCAGCGGCTGCCTTCTCCGTAAGTGGTATACAAGGTGGCATTTCCGGAAGAACTTTGGTTGACCGCGCACGACGCCACTGTCTGGATGAACGGAACCATGCCCGGACCGCCGCCACCGAACTGCCGTTGGAAGAAACTGCGCATGTCGCCGGAAATGCGGTCCATCTCAATCTGCGAGTCTCCGTAGTGCAAAACGCGCAAAATCTCTCCTTTGCCGCGTGCCGCTTCCATCGCAGCAAAAACCTTGTTGAAATATGTTACGTCGTCGTTCGGGAAGTAGAAATTGCCTTCGCGTTCCATGAGCGCGACTTCCATCTTTTCCAAACTGTCTTCGAAGCTTTGGCAGGCCTCCAGATATTTGTAGTCGACGGTGTCTTCTTTTTTAATTTCCACCTCGGGCAACTCCGGCTCACCACCAGTTAAAACGTCGTTCAAACTGACAAAACGAACATTCGTCTTGCCAATGGTGATTCCGTCGGCGGGGTAAAAATAGCAAACCACTCCCAAAGTTGTGAGAATGGCGAAGATAAAGATGAGGATCTTGTATGCTTTCACCAGAAAATCTCTTTAAGAGAGGATTACATTACGATATTGACGATTTTCTTAGGAACGATGATGACTTTTTTGGGTGTTTTGCCATCAAGGTACTTCTGCACATCGGGGTCGGACATGATGAGGGCCTCGATTTCCTTGGGTTGCATGTCGACGGGGAAGACGCGTTGCAGGCGTACTTTCCCGTTGAATGAAACGGGGTAGTTAGCATTGCTTTCCACGAGGTAGGAAGCATCGAATTTCGGGAACTCGGCATCCACGATGCTGCCCGGGCGGCCCAACAGGTGCCACAACTCTTCGGCAACGTGGGGGGCGTACGCGGCAATCAGTATCGCCATCGGCTCCACAATCTTGCGCTTGTGACATTTCTGCTCCGTCAACTCATTCACAGCAATCATGAACGTGCTTACCGCAGTGTTGAAAGAAAAACGCTCGTTGTCTTCTTCCACCTTCTTGATGGCCTTGTGCAAAGACTTGTATTCGTCTCGAGTCGGCTCATCCTCGGTGACGCAGAACTCATTGTTGTTGTCGTGATAAAGTTTCCAGAATTTCTTCATGAAACGGAAAACACCCTCGATGCCATTGGTGTCCCACGGCTTTGAAAGTTCGATGGGGCCAAGGAACATTTCGTACAAACGAAGTGTGTCGGCACCGTATTTCTCCACCAGGTCGTCGGGATTCTGCACGTTGTATTTCGACTTTGACATCTTCTCGATTTCCCAACCGCAGATGTATTTTCCATCTTCCATAACAAATTCAGCATCAGCATATTCCGGTCGCCAGGCCTTGAAGGCTTCGGTGTCCAGGATGTCGTTGTGTACGATGTTGACATCCACGCGTATCGGAGTGGTTTCGTGCTCTTTTCTCAGGTTGAGGGAGACGAATTTGTTGGTGTTGTTGATTCTGTAAACGAAATTGGTGCGACCTTGGATCATGCCCTGGTTGATGAGCTTTTTGTAGGGTTCGTCTTTGCAAACCAGACCGAGGTCGAAGAGGAATTTGTTCCAAAAGCGGGAATAGATGAGGTGGCCGGTAGCGTGTTCTGAGCCGCCGACATAGAGGTCGACATTTTCCCAATATTGGTTTTTCTCTTTGGAAATGAACTCGTTATCGTTGTGTGGATCCATGTAGCGGAGGTAGTATCCGCTGGAACCTGCGAAACCGGGCATGGTGCTGTATTCGCGCGGGTAACCTTCGGCGGTTTTCCAGTTGGCAGCGCGTGCCAACGGCGGTTCTCCCGTTTCGGTGGGCTTGTATTCGTCGATTTCGGGAAGCAAGAGCGGGAGCTGTTCTTCCGGAATCATGTAGGGAACACCGTTCTTGTAATATACCGGGAAGGGTTCTCCCCAGTAACGCTGACGGCTGAAAATGGCATCGCGTAGTCTGTAATTCACTGTGCCATAACCAATTCCCATTTCAATGACCTTTTCAATGATTTTCTTGCCGGCCTCTTTCACCTTCAGTCCGTTGATGAATTCGGAGTTGCAAACGATACCGTCTTTGGTTTCGAAGGCCTCTTTTTCAATGTCGCCACCGGCGATGACTTCTCTGATGGGCAGGTTGAAATGTTTGGCAAATGCGTAGTCGCGGCTGTCGTGCGCGGGAACGGCCATGATGCCGCCAGTACCGTAACCTGCCAGCACATATTCGGCCACCCAGATTGGAATCTGTTCGTGGGTGAACGGATTGATGGCGTATGCCCCGGTGAAAACACCGCTCACCTTGCGCACCTCGGTTTGACGGTCGGTCTCGGAGCGGTTGCGCGCCCAAGTTACATATTTCTCCACTTCGGCTTTTTGTTCTGGCGTGGTAATCTGTTCAATTAGAGAATGTTCAGGACACATTACCATGAAGCTGACACCGAAAATCGTGTCGGGACGAGTGGTAAAGATATCGAGGGTGTTTTCGTTGTTGACGATTTGGAAGCGGATGAAAGCGCCTTCGCTGCGGCCGATCCAGTTGCGTTGGATTTCCTTGATGGAGTCGGTCCATTCGAGGGTTTCGAGGCCTTTGAGCAGGCGTTCGGCGTATGCGGATACGCGTAAAATCCACTGTTTCATCAGCTTGCGTTCTACGGGGAAACCACCGCGCTCTGAAACGCCGTTGACAACTTCGTCGTTGGCGAGCACGGTTCCGAGCTGCGGACACCAGTTTACCCATGTGTCGGCGATGTAAGCCAAACGGTAGTTGAGGAGGGTTTCCTGCTGCTGCGTTTCGCTCATCGCGTTCCATTCGGCTGCGGTGAATGCGAGCGGCTTGGTTTCGGCCACTTTCCGCCCTTCGGTGCCCTGTTGCGCAAAATGTTTCACCAGTTGGCTGATGGGCTGTGCCTTTTCTATGGATTGGTCGTAATAGTGGTTGAAAAGCTGGATGAAAACCCATTGCGTCCACTTGTAATATTTCGGGTCGGCAGTGCGAACTTCGCGGTCCCAGTCGAAGGAGAACCCGATTTTGTCGAGTTGCTCGCGGTAGCGGGCGATGTTTTGCTTGGTGGTAACCGCCGGATGCTGACCGGTTTGGATGGCGTATTGTTCGGCGGGCAGACCGAAGGCGTCGTAACCCATCGGGTGCAAAACGTTGAATCCTTTTTGACGTTTGTAGCGAGCGTAGATATCGGAAGCGATATATCCCAGCGGGTGCCCAACATGCAGTCCGGCGCCAGAGGGGTAGGGGAACATGTCGAGGACATAGAACTTCGGTTTGGAAGCGTCTTCTTCAACATGGTAGGTTTTTTGTTCGCGCCAGACCTGTTGCCAACGCTTTTCAACTTCTCTAAAATTGTAATCCATAGTATGTTAGGTGTTTTTTTTCTCTCTCAAAAATAATCGGCAAAAGTACGGTATTTTCTGCTACCTTTTTCACTTATATAAAAATATTGTTCGGTTAATTTCGGTTAAACGGTTAACGTCGGTTAAGCGGATAATTGTTGTGTCTGATTTCGAGCACAGATTTTGAGATGTGGCGCAATGTCGCTGCTGTGGGAAGGAGGTTTGTGCGCGGCGCACGGGGAGATGGGCGAGGGGGGTTTGCGGGAGGGATAGAAGCGGCACGAGCGCAGCGAGTACAGCGGATAGCCCGACGGCGAGCGCAGCGAGCCGGCCCGCCCAAATAAAAATCCTCAATTAAAACTGGTAAAATACGCTGAAGGCGATTTCTGTACTGAACTGCTTCTTTTCCAGATAGTTGCTGCTGTGGTTGCCATCGTTGACACGCACAGGGATGGCGGTTTGCACAAAACGCAAGTTGAGGCCGAGGTGCTCTTTGAAAATGTAGGAAACGCCGGCCAAACCGCATAATTCGAAACGGCGGAACGGCATTCGCCCAGGCATCTTTCCGTTCGCATCTTTTTCCGTGGCCGCAAACAAAATTCCGAAGGTGGGTCCGAATTCAACTTCTAAACCTTTGACAATGCGATATTTAGCTAAAACTGGGACTTCAACGTAATACAACGTGAGCACATATTTGTTCCCCATGACATTGCCGTTTTTGTCGGCTCGGAGAAACGTGCTGCTGCCCTTCATTACAAAATTGATTTCGGGTTGGAGGAACCAATGCTCATTCTGAACGAAGCGCCAGTTGACGAAGCCGCCGGCGTAAGCACCCATTTTGTGGAAGCCCGACAATTCATCGCCCGACATCTGTGTGGCTGTGAAACCGGCGCGGAGACCGCCTCTGAAATTCTGGCCAACAACGGAACAAACTGCGAAAACAAGCAGGATTGAAATATATATCTTTCTCATAATGAATTGTTTACAATGATATTTTGAACTATTTCCCCAGTTCCAAAATGGTGCCGTCGCTGCTGTGCTCGCGGTCATCGACGATGAGTTCGGACGACTTTACCAGCTTTTCGTCGGTGTAAAAATCGACGATGAAGAAGCCGGGTTGCAGAATGAAGGTGAACAGCCCGTTGTGGAGGTCGGGGCGGTAGGTGCCGACCTGCTTTTTCGTTCCCGCCTCGCGGATAACCACCTTATAACGTGAAAGTTCCGACATGACGGTGGCACTGTCACTTTCGCTGATATGCCCTTTCAAAACGCAATATGGGGCGGGCACATCGAGGAAGGTGACCTTGTAGATGTCGCATTCGCCCTGACTGTTGGCGCGGAAGTCGGCGATGTAAGCATAACGTCCTGATTTTGTGACGGAAATGGTTTTGTTGTCATCGGGTGTGTTGATGGGGAAAGCGAGATTTTCGGGCACGGTGAAGAATTGAGCGCCGGCATCCCAGTTGGAGCGGAAGATGTCGTATCCTCCCATGCTGTTATGGCCTTGCGAGCAGAAAAAGAAGGTGCTTCCGTCGGGCGCGATGTATGGATAGCTTTCGTTGTATTCGGTGTTGACGTTCGGTCCGGCATTTTTGGCACTGCTCCATTCGCCGTTGGGCAGCTTGCGGGAAAAATAGATGTCGTAGCCGCCGTAGCCGTCCGGCCGGTTGGAGGAAAAAAAGAGCCAGCTGGGCTGCATTTATGACATCCGCGACGAGAGCGAC
>JAKSME010000070.1 GCA_024400785.1 Bacteroidales bacterium | reverse complement strand
CGCGCTGTGTGTGCGGGGCCAGATTGATAAACATGGTTTGGAAGGCGGGGTACATGTGGCCGCTGCCCAAGCCGATGATGAGTGCGGAAGAATAATAGGCGAAGTGGGTGTGAACCAATGCGAAAAAAAGGTAGCCGAACAGCGTAACCAGCAGTCCGGCGGAGGCATTTTGAGCCACCCTCCCCTTGCGCAGCGACGGGCCGCCGATAAGGCGCGACACAATCAACCCCGTAGACAACAGGGCGAAGAACAGGCCCGTTCCGCCGGTGATACCGAGTTCCTCTTTCCCATAAATGGCGATATAGGTGGAAATGATGCCGTAGGCAAACGAGTGGCACATCATAATGATGCTCTCGCGCCAGCCTTTCAAAAGAAGGAACCTGTCAAGTGAAATTTTCTGTTTGTTGCTGACAAGTTCCCGCTGGGGCAGGTGAAGTGTGGAATTGATGGCGAAGCCGCATCCGGCGGTGAGCAAGGCAATCCAAAACAGCAGGTCGTAACTGTTGGTTTTATGCAACAGCCAGATTGCGATTGCGGGCGCAATAGCTCCCGCAATGTTGTTGCTCAGCCCATAATAACCGATACCTTCCGCCCGCCGGCTGGGATGCAGCACATCGATGGCAACCGTGCTGTTGGAAACCGTGGTGGCGCCCATCGGGGCACCGTGCAACGTACGAACAATTGCAAACAGCAAAAGACTTCCAGCTACGAGATAACCCGCAAAAAAAATGAAAAACAGAAAGTAACAGATCAAAAGGACCCTCTTTCGAGGAAAACTGTCGACAAAAAAACCGCTGAACGGACGGATGATGAGCGCGGTAAGGGCATAACCGGAAAGCACAAAACCGATCATGTCTTTGCTGGCATCGAACATTTCCTTCAAATAGAGCGGCAACAGCGGTGTCAACAGCATAAAGGAAAAAAATATCATAAAATTGGCCACCCAAACTTTCAAATAATTCAGGTTCCAAAGTTTCTCTTTCACCTCTGTCTCAGCATCTTGCATTTTACATACCTCATTAAATTCGCAGGTGCAAAATTACACAAAAATCACACTGAAGGAATTAGATTTTAACGTACATTTGCACCCGCAAAAGAACTAATCAAAACGAACATGAAGGAACAGAAAATCGTTGAATTCTTCAAAGGACAAAAAATCGTCATTGTCGGTTTCGGTCGCGAAGGTGTCTCATCATACAAATTCATCAGAAAGCATTATCCCAAAATGCACCTGACCATCGCCGACCGCAGTCCGCTCATCCACGTCGATGACTTCAAAGAAGACAAGCACCTCACCATCATCGCCGGCGAACAGTACGACCAGGACCTCAACAAATACGACCTCATTCTCAAGTCGCCCGGAGTGAATTTCAACAACATCAACTACTTCATTCCCAAAGAGAAATTCATTTCGCAGGCGGAATTGTTTTTGATGGCATACGGTGAAAATGTCATCGGCGTCACCGGGACAAAAGGCAAGAGCACGACCGCATCCCTCATTTACCACATTTTATCTAATACCGTGGGTGACACCGTGTTGGCGGGGAACATCGGCATTCCGTTTTTCGACATCATCGAGCGGATTACCGACGACACCACCATCGTGGCCGAACTCTCGGCGCACCAGCTGGAATACACAGACTTCTCGCCGCACATCGCCATCCTGCTCAATCTTTACCAAGAGCACCTCGACCATTTCAACACCTTCAACAACTACCAACTGGCGAAGCTCAACATCACAGAAAACCAAAAAGAAGATGACATTTTCATCTACAATTTCGACGACCGTTACATTCCAGGGCTCATCGAAAGCCACAAATTGGAACGCAGATTCATCCCGTTCAGTTCGCAGAGCACGTTGAAAAACGGAGCTTTCTGCACAAAAACCGATATCATTTTGGTAAAAAACAGCGAGCAATACTGCCAAATTCCGATTGCCAACCGCCAGAACATCCCCGGCATTCACAACAACAACAACATCATGGCAGCGGTGTTGGCATGTAAAGCCAAAAACATTGATGATGCCTCCATCATCAAAAACATCGCTACCTTCAAGGGGTTGGAACACCGATTGGAATTGGTTGGGACCTTCCACGACATCACTTTCTACAACGACAGCATTTCCACCATTCCAGAAGCGACCATCGCCGCATTAAAAACCATTAAACGCGTTGATACTCTTATTGTTGGCGGATTTGACCGAGGTATCGAATACAAAAGTCTCATCGAATATTTGAGCGAAAACCCCGTCCGCAACATCGCTTTTGTGGGGAAAGTGGGGGAACGTATTTTGCAAGAATGGCAAGAAGCGGGTTGTCCGTTGCCGGAAAATCACACCGTAGAAAATGATTACGCAAAAATCGTTGACTTTGCCTTTGCACACACAAAGCCGGGATGCAGTTGCCTGCTCTCCCCTGCCGCCGCATCCTACGACCAGTTCAAAGACTTCACCGTGCGCGGCAGAACTTTCAAAGAATTAGTGATGGCAAAAAAATAGCCCATTTTACTTATACATATTATATATATGAAGAAATTATTTCTTTTGGACGCGATGGCCTTGATTTACCGCGCATACTATGCGATGATCAAGAGCCCGAGGATTACCTCCACTGGCTTGAACACCTCCGCTATGCTGGGGTTCACCAATACATTATTCGAAGTCATCAAGAACGAACAGCCCACGCACATCGCGGTGGCGTTTGACACTGGCGCGCCCACGTTGCGCCATGCCGACTTCGACAACTACAAGGCCAACCGCGATGCCACTCCCGACGACATTATCACCGCCATCCCTTACATCAAACGCATCATCAGCGCATTCGGCATCCCGATTCTGTCGAAGGATGGTTACGAAGCTGACGACATTGTGGGAACCGTGGCAAAACACGCTGAAATTGAAGGTTTTGATGTTTACATGATGACCTCTGATAAAGACTATGGACAGTTGGTTTCCGACCATATTTTCATGTACAAACCCGCCAAATTCGGTCAGAAGGCAGAAGTAGTCGGCGTAGAAGGCATTTGCGAGAAATATGGGTTGAAAAATCCAGAGCAACTCATTGACATTCTGGGGCTTTGGGGCGACAGTGCCGACAACATACCGGGAGTTCCCGGCATCGGCGAGGTGAAAGCGAAAAAGTTGGTGGGACAGTTCGGAACCATCGAAAACATGTACGCGCACATCGACGAGGTGGACAATGCGAAACTGAAACAGACTTTAATTGACAATGAGGAACAGGCACGGATGTCCAAGAACTTGGCAACCATCATCTTAGATGTTCCCATTGAATACAACTGGGACGACATGCGCTTTGGCGACATCCACGTCAATGACTTACAGAGTGTGTTTGCGGAACTGCAATTCAAAGCGTTGTCAACGCGTATTTTCAGCGAGTTGAAATTGAACCCGACGACAGAGTCGCAACAGAGCGGGGCACTCGACCTTTTCTCCCCCGTAGCTGAAACCAATGCGATACCCAATACCGAAAACCCAGAACTTCCCTTATTCAAAGATTTCACCCAAACGAAGCACAACTTTCAGTTAATCAATGAAATAAGTTTTAATATCCAAGAAGAAATTTTCTTTGAGTGGATTATCAATCATGGGAAACCGGCAGGATTTTTCTTCTCCCGCGGGAAAGAAATATTCTATCATCTTTTTGAAAAAGAACACCTATATTTCCAGAAGATTTTGGGGGAAATATTTGCAGAAGGCCATCACATCATCACCTACAACTGCAAACAGAGTTATAAATTTCTGGAATTGATGGGATTAAAGCCAAAAGCCACTTTCTTTGATTTGCAGATTGCCCATTATCTCATCCAGCCTGAAAATTCGCACGTATTAGTCAATCTTTCCGAAAACTATCTGGGCTACAAGATGATAGCAGAGGATAAAAAAGTGGAGCCGACCTTGCAAGAATTGCTGAATCGCACTGGGGAGCAGGTTGAAATTTATGCACAACTTTTCCCTATTTTTAATAAAGAGCTGGATGACAATGGATTAAGAAATTTGTTCAATGATATTGAGATGCCTTTGGCACCTGTTTTAGCCAAAATGGAAAACAATGGTATTTTCTTAAACAAAGAAATTTTGGCTGAAAGCTCAAAGCAGATAGGGGAAGAAATTGAATCCCTTGAAAATCAAATCTTTGAATTTGCAGGAGAGAAATTCAACATCGGTTCGCCGAAACAACTGGGAGAGGTACTTTTCGAGAAGTTGCGCATCATTGACAATGCGAAACTGACCAAAACAAAACAGTATCAAACGGGCGAAGAAATCCTGGTCAAACTGGCCAGCCGTCATCCAATTGTGCCGTTGATTTTAGAATGGCGAGGTCTGACGAAATTGAAATCCACCTACATTGATGCATTACCATTATTGATAAATCCGCTCACAGGTCGCATCCATACCACTTTCAATCAAACGGTTACATCGACAGGGCGACTCAGTTCCACCAATCCGAATCTGCAGAACATACCGATACGGACATCGCGCGGGAAGGAACTGCGCAAAGCTTTCACCCCCACGACACCGGGGTCGGTTTTGATGGCTGCCGACTACTCGCAGGTTGAGTTGCGCATCATGGCTGCAGTGAGCGGCGACGAAGCCATGATTGCCGCTTTCAAAAACAATGAGGACATTCATGCGATGACCGCCGCCAGCGTGTACGGAGTGGATTTGCAAAAAGTCACCCCGGATATGCGCAGAACAGCCAAAACCGTCAATTTTGGAATCATTTACGGCATTTCTGCCTTCGGTTTGGCGGAACGGCTTTTCATTCCGCAAAAGGATGCGCGCGAGCTGATTAACGGATACTATGAGCATTTTCCCAAAATCATCACTTATCTCAATGAAACAATGGAATTTGCGCATCAGAATGGCTATGTGGAAACATTGCTGCACCGCCGCCGCTACATCCGCGACATCAACTCCGGGAACGGAATGTTGAGGAAAGCAGCAGAGCGCAATGCCATCAATGCACCGATACAGGGAACGGCCGCCGACCTCATCAAAATCGCCATGATCAATGTTGATAAAGAAATGGTGAAACGGAAACTGAAGAGCAAGATGCTGCTGCAAATCCACGACGAACTCGTGTTTGAAGTTCCGAAAGAAGAAATTGATGAGATGAAGACGCTGGTAACCGGCATCATGAATAGCGCTATAACCATGGAAGTGCCGCTGCAAACCGAAGTGAATTACGGTTCGTCCTGGTTCGATGCACACTGACAAATCTCATCGGCCAAATAGCCCTTCGTCATCAAAAAACGGAACATTTTTGCCTTTTCTCCTGCGGGATTTTCGCGTTTCCAGCGTTCAATCCAATAACGTAAGTTATTGACATACTGCTCATTGTCAATACCACTCAGTTTCTCTGAAATCATCGACGAAGCGATTCCGTGATGTTGAAGTTCAACGCGGATTTTCACACGCCCCCACTTTTTGATGTTAATTTTCCCTCGGATAAAACATTCCGTGAAACGCTCATCATTCACAAAATTCTGGTCTACAAGTTCTTGCAAAAGCTCGTCGGCTTCATTTTCCGACATTTTCAGTTCTGCCATTTTGCGGCGGACTTCCCAGGTGCTACGTTCTTGGAAAGCGCAAAACTTCATGATTTTTTCAGCATTTGTCTTCATCTTCAGAATCGTTATTTGCCACGGGTGCTGTGGCAGTCGCAAGTGGAGGTATATTGTATTTTAGTATTTGGCAGTTGTTTTTCCATCGTTTCCAATTCTTCATCGCGAAGTTCGATTTGGCGCAAATCGAGTTCTTTCAAAGAAAATTGAAGTCTGGAAATACTTTCAGGCAGTGAATACAATGGATTGTCCCACGCGTCGATATATTCCAAATTAAGCAAATTTCCGATGTCGTTAGGAAGTTCTTCGATATGGTTTCTACTGATAATCAACTCTTTAAGATTTGAAAGCAGGCATAAGCTTTCGGGCAGACGCACCAATTGATTGTTTGAGACATCGAGGCGTTGCAAAAAAGCAAGTTCAGAGATGCGGACATTGACAACGCTCAGACGGCATTTGTTCACCACAAGTTCCTGTAGATTGACGAATTGAAAAATTTCTTCCGGGAGCGAGTCTGCTTTGATCTTCAATTTGAGGCGATATACTGACTCGGGAGTTTTGAGGGCTTCATCGATAGAGGTGAAGACGGGGTGCTGCTGCAGCGCGGTAGCGTTCAATGGCTGGGCGGCGAGGGGGCAGAGCGACAGGAGGCAGAGAGCGATGAGCGACAGAAGTTTCCGCATAGAACTAATTTTCCGGGAAGAAGGAGTCGACGAACTCCTCACGGTTAAAGACCTGGAGTTGGTCGATTTTTTCACCGACACCGATATATTTGACGGGAATTTTGAACTGGTCGGAGATGCCAATAACGACGCCACCCTTTGCAGTACCATCCAACTTAGTGATTGCCAATGCGTTGACCTCGGTAGCGGCAGTAAACTGTTTAGCTTGTTCGATAGCGTTTTGGCCGGTGGAGCCGTCGAGCACCAGCAGAACTTCATCGGGTGTGCCGGGGAGGAGTTTGCCTGACACGTTTTTTATCTTCGTGAGTTCGCGCATCAAATTAGACTTATTGTGGAGGCGGCCGGCGGTGTCAATGATGACGACATCGCATTTTTTAGCCACAGCCGACTTCACAGTATCGAAGGCGACGGCAGCGGGATCAGCGCCCATGGGCTGTACCACAATCGGTACGCCGGCACGTTCCGCCCAAACCTCCAGCTGGTCTACCGCGGCTGCACGGAAGGTATCGGCAGCGCCCAACATAACCGAGTATCCTTTATTCTTAAACTGGTAAGCCAACTTTCCAATCGTGGTGGTTTTGCCGGCGCCGTTCACACCGACAACCATAATAACGTACGGGCGATCCATCTTTGGGATTCCAAAATCAACCGCACTTTCCTGTTTGTTTTCCATCAACAGGCCTGCAATTTCCTCACGCAGAATCGCTTGCAGCTGACCGGTTCCCAAATATTTGTCGCGGGAAACACGGGTTTCAATGCGTTCGATGATTTTCAAGGTTGTTTCCACGCCCACGTCCGAAGTCACCAAAACTTCTTCCAAATTATCCAAAACCTCATCATCAACCTTGGATTTACCGATGACCGTTTTGGCGAGTTTGGCGAAAAAACTCTCTTTGGACTTTTCCAGTCCCTTGTTTAATTCTTCTTTTTTTTCTTTGGAAAAAATTGAAAAAAAGCCCATAACGCTATTTTTAGAAAATTGGGTGCAAAGATACAAAACAAAGTACAATATACAATGCAGATTTTACAATTAATTTTTTCTGATACAATGGGCTGAAATCGGAAAAAAATTATTAATTTTGCGCTCGCTAAAGAAAAGAGAAAATAAACAAATTCAAACCTTATGAAAAAATATTTTATCAGCCTTTTTGTAGGCTTTCTTCTTGTGTTAGGTGCTGGTTGTACGAAATTCGATCCAGCCACCGTTGACCTTTCTGTCACCCCTATCACCTACCCCGGCACTTGCATCATGGACTGCAAAGGAACCATCACTGACAATGGTGGTTGCAAGCATTTCAACGAAGTCGGTTTCCTTTTCAGTTTAAATCCAGAACCGGTTTACAAAGGTGAAGAAGTGACGACCGTCGTCGTGGAAGACCACGATGGAGAAAGCACCACTTTTGCTTTGACCTACCAAGCCCCCATTATGGACACCGTTTACTACGTGCGTTCATACGTTTGCACCAATGCAGGCACAGGTTATAGCGAAGTCAAAATCATCCCCACTTATCAGGAATAATTATTAACCAAAACCAAAATATTGTAATGAGAAAGTACATTCTTGCCATCAATCCTGGGGCAACGTCCACCAAAATTTCTATTTTTGAAGGAGAAAACAATGTCTTCACCAAAAACATCAAACACAGTGTTGAAGACCTTTCGCAATTCCCCACCATTGCCGACCAGTATGACTACCGAAAAAAATCCGCACTGGAGGAATTGAAAGAGCAGAACATTGCTTTAGAAGACATCGCCATCGTGATGGGCCGTGGCGGCTTGATCAAGCCCCTTACTTCAGGAGCCTATCGTGTTAATGAATTGATGAAAAAACACCTGATGGAAGGTTACAACGGCGTACACGCATGCAACCTCGGCGGTTTGATTGCCGACAGCGTAGCCCAAATGATCGGTTTGAAAGAAGCCTACATCGCCGACCCCGTCATTGTTGACGAAATGGATGACATTGCACGCATCTCCGGCCACAAGGACTTTGAACGCCTGTCCATTTTCCATGCCCTCAACCAAAAAGCCATTGCAAGAACATACGCCAAGGATATGGGTAAAAAATATGAAGACCTCAACCTGATTGTTGCCCACATGGGTGGCGGCATCAGCGTTGGCGCACACCGCCACGGCCGCGTGGTTGACGTCAACCAGGCGCTCGAAGGAGAAGGTCCTTTCTCCCCCGAACGTTCCGGAACCCTCCCGATGGACCAAGTCATCAAAGCTTGCTACAGTGGCAAGTATACCTTTGAAGAAATGCGGAAAGTTATCGTTGGCAAAGGCGGCTTAGTTTCCTATCTCGGCACCAACGACGCGTACGAAGTTGAAAAACGCGCACTCGCCGGAGACAAATACGCAGACTTGATCGAACGCGCCATGGCCTACCAAATTGGAAAACAAATTGCAAGCAATGCCGCAGTTCTCGAAGGCAAAGTCGATGCCATCCTCCTTACCGGCGGTATCGCTTACGGCAAACCCATCGTCGGCCACATCAAACGCCACGTGGAATGGATCGCTCCCGTCGCTGTTTATCCCGGCGAAGATGAAATGGCTTCCATGGCCATGAACGCCAGAATGATTCTCGAGGGCACCATCGAAGTTAAAGACTACGAATAAGCCTTCCCATGAACATCGCACTTTACAGCCGGCAAACTGACGATGAAAGTCTTCGCTTTTTTGTAAGTGTCATCCGTTTTTTGCACGAAAAAAAGTGTGAAGTTTCGGTTTATCAACCTATTTTACAATTACTTAAAAATGAAGAACTGCCACTCGTCGGTGGCAGTTTCGAAAATAAAGAAGAGTTAGTCGGCCTACGGGCCGACTTCCTTTTTTCTATCGGTGGCGATGGAACCTTTATTGATGCCGCCAACCTCGCCGGCGACTCCAACCTCCCGATTTTGGGAATCAACACCGGCCGCATCGGCTTCCTAACCAACGTCAATCGCAACAACTTCCAAAACGCCTTCAACTACCTTCAACAATCTGATTTTCAAGTAGAAAAGCGTTCTCTTTTGCACGTTCAATGCGACAAAGGCGAAGAGCTTCCTTCCCATTTTGCACTGAACGACATTTCCATCCACCCACACGCAGAATCCATCAATGCCATACAGGTACAAGCCAACGGCGAACACTTGAACACCTATTGGGGTGACGGACTCATCGTGGCAACGCCCACCGGTTCAACCGCCTACTCACTCAGTTGCGGCGGCCCCATCCTCGTTCCCACCGCCGAAGTTATCGTCCTCACCCCCATCGCATCGCACAGCCTGACCGTCCGTCCAATTGTACTGCCTGCAAGTAACGAACTGAAAATCAAAGTGGAAAGTCGCTCTCACCACTTCATTCTCTCCGTTGACTCCCATCGTCTCACCATGCCCGACGATGTCACCCTCACCATCACCCAAGCCCATTACACCATACAGACCGTTCGTCTTCCCAATGCCGACTTCTATTCCGTAATTCAAGAAAAATTGCTGTGGGGGCTGGATAAAAGAGGAGAGATTCGGTTAAACGGTTAAACGGTTAAACGGTTAAACGATTAAACGATTAAGGGACAAAGGTATAACATTGCAAAAAACAGCGAATTTATGAATAACACAAAAGGCGACAACGCCAAACGCACTATTTCACCAAGAATAAAAAGCGCGGCAAAACCAGAGAAACCGAGCTTGAACAAGTCGCCGAAGCGCCAATTGAAACCGGGAAACATGCTGAATCCGGTTCCCGTTGTGATGGTAAGCTGCGGGAACACGCCCGATGAATACAACATCATGACAGTTGCATGGTGCGGCACCGTTTGCAGCGACCCAGCGATGTGCTATATCTCCGTTCGCCCCGAACGCCATTCGTACCCCATCATTCAAAAAAACCAAGAATTTGTCATCAATTTGGTATCCACAGAGTTAACCGAGCGAACCGATTGGTGCGGTGTGCGTTCTGGCAAAAAATACAACAAGTTCTTAGAAACAGACCTCACCCATATTCGGGGCAGTGAGGTGACAGCCCCCATCA
>JAKSME010000007.1 GCA_024400785.1 Bacteroidales bacterium | reverse complement strand
TCTTCGGGGAATGGGTGAATGGTGGAAAGGTGGAAGTATGAGGGACATAATTAATCCATTACCCCATTCATTCCTTCATCCATTTACAAGATTAAAGGGGAGGATTCCGTAAAAAATAAAAAAGGGACGTTGTATAACGCCCCTTTTATGAAATGATTACCTGCATTAATATATAGATAATAACTGTAGAAGCATCCAAAAAGCAAAAGCCATGGGAATTGCGAAAAAGGATGAGTCAAAGCGGTCAAGGATGCCGCCATGACCGGGAAGGATTTTTCCTGAATCTTTCACCTCGCAATTACGCTTAAACATTGATTCGGCCAAGTCGCCAAATGTTCCGGAGAGAATAACCAGAAGAGCCAGACAGCACCAATGCCACGGTCTAGTGAAGCCATTCACATTAAAGAATGGGATCCAATGGAAGCTGAGAGCAATGGCTGCGGTGAGCACCATGGAGATGATAAAACCTTCCATGGTCTTTTTGGGTGAAATTCTTTCAAAGAGCTTGTGTTTTCCAAAGAGGCGCCCGCTGCAATAGGCAAGTGTATCACTCAGCCAGATAATGATGAAGATAGAAAGCACCAATGGAATTTCACCATTTGAAAGCATTATTTCCACCATGGCAAAAGGAACTGCGACCCAGAGCATGGGCAAACAGGTAACGGACACATTGGTCAACTGTTTCCCTTCATTTTTAAAAAGCTCAATAAATAGTAGTATTACGAAGAGTAATGGAATGATACAGAGGGAAATATACAAAAAGAGAGGACCGAAATAACAAAATGACGGCCAGGAAAAAACAAAAGCGGACATGAGGAGGGCGATAGGCATATTGGATTTGATTCCAATATTTTCGGCCATACGTGTCAATTCAAAAGTTCCGACAACGGTAAAGAAGAGGAAAAGCAGATAGAAAAAGGCGGGAACCTTATCATAAAGCAAGAAGGAAGAGATGACGGCAGCGAGAAAAATGATACCCGTACAGGTGCGTAAGATTAGATTTTTCACTTATTATTATAATATATATACAATATAAAATTAAAACTCATTGATAAGAATGAGAGTGACATGGGGATTGGCAGGAGTAGGATTTTCGTTTCCTTGCTTTGTCGGGGTTATAATTTCCATCATATCGAAATCGAAATCATATTCTTCCAACCGAGGGTTGTCGTTGGAGGAACGACGAGTGATACCGATAAGTTGATGCAAATCAGGCACGATGCCGTTAGAGTATGCCAGCACGATAATATTACGTGCCAAATTTTTAATAGAAGGATAAAGCATCAGGTCATTTCTTTGAGAAAAGACAATGCTGCCCGTACGAGCGATAAGGAACTCCGCATAGACGATGACGGCATCCACCGTTTCGGAGCCCACCAACACGTCAGTTGTCGTAATGCCAAAAGCGGACAAAGCGGGCGCGAGTTGAGCTGACGCATTCAGAATCTTGTGACAATTGCTCTCTTCCAATTCGAATTTGAGATATTCGAACATTTTCCTTTGTACAAATGCCTTTTCCGAATTCGGGGCCTGAGAATCCACATCGAAAGGAACGTACTTTCCCCCAGCTGTGATGAACTGGTTCTTAAAACAGTCGGTGAGTTGCGGAATGGGGTCAAAAAGTTCCACATTTCTAGGGATAGAAGTAGGGAAAGAGGGGGCCGGTGAAGCCAAAGCGGTACGGACGGCCTCACAAATTGTATTTTTGGAATTTACCAAACCATCGTAAGAACTATTCTTTTGCATCTTGCTCAATATTTTCAATTAGGTTTGAAGGACCTTTGTCTTCTACGGAAGAATCCTGTGGTTGTTCACCCCGGCGTTCTCCGTAAATTTTTTCAAGATCTTCAGCGAAAATGACTTCTCTTTCAAGTAGAATGTTGGCCAGGGTTTCCAATTTTTCTTTGTTATCGAGAAGAATTTTCTTGGATGTATTATAGGCAGACTCGACCAATTCGCGCACTTGCTTATCAATTTCCTCGGCTGTTTTTTCGCTATAGGGGCGTTGGAAGGAATATTCGCTTTGGCCGGTGGAATCATAATAACTGATGTTGCCCACGGTTTTGTTGAGGCCGTAATATGCGACCATGGAGTAGGCCATTTTGGTAACGCGTTCAAGGTCATTCAGTGCGCCGGTAGAGACTTGGCCGAAGGTGACTTCTTCGGCGGCGCGGCCACCGACGAGGGCGCACATTTCATCAAACATCTGCTCAAAGGTGGTGATTTGCCGTTCTTCGGGAAGATACCAAGCGGCGCCGAGAGCTTTGCCGCGCGGGACGATGGTGACTTTGACCAAAGGTGAAGCATGTTCCAGCAGCCAGCTGACTGAGGCATGTCCGGACTCATGGAAGGCGATAATTCGTTTTTCCTGGGGAGTGATGATGCTGCTGCGCTTTTCAAGTCCACCGATAATTCGGTCGATGGCGGAGAGGAAGTCTTCTTTTTCAATGGCCTGTTTGGACTTTCTGGCAGCTACAAGGGCAGCTTCGTTGCAGACATTGGCGATGTCGGCGCCGGAAAAGCCGGGGGTTTGTTTAGCGAAGAAGTCGAGGTCGACATCTTCAGCGAGTTTCAATTTACGGACATGGACTTCGAAGATGCCCTTACGTTCGTTGAGGTTAGGGAGTTCGACATGGATTTGGCGGTCGAAGCGGCCGGCGCGGAGGAGGGCGCTGTCGAGGATGTCGGCTCGGTTGGTAGCGGCCAGAATAATGACACCGGCATTAGTAGCGAAGCCGTCCATTTCGGTAAGAAGTTGGTTCAAAGTGCTTTCGCGTTCATCGTTAGCGCCGCTGATAGCGTTGCGACCGCGGGCACGACCGATGGCATCGATTTCGTCGATAAAGATGATGCACGGTGCTTTTTCCTTTGCAGTTTTGAAGAGGTCACGCACACGGGACGCGCCGACACCGACGAACATTTCCACAAAATCGGAACCCGAGAGGGAGAAGAAAGGCACTTTGGCTTCTCCGGCAACGGCTTTGGCCAACAAGGTTTTACCCGTACCCGGAGGGCCTACGAGCAAAGCTCCTTTGGGAATTTTACCACCCAGCACAGTATAGCGTTTGGGATTTTTCAAAAAGTCGACTATTTCCTCAATTTCCTCCTTGGCGCCTTCCAATCCGGCAACATCTTTGAAGGAAACCAACTGTGCAGACTTTTCATCATAAACCTGGGCTTTTGATTTACCGATATTGAACATGCCGCCGCCACCTCCGCGCATGGCACGAGACGACAACCAAAAGAACAAAACGATAAATACCAGGGGGAGAATCCAAACAAAAAGGTTTGAAAACCAATCTTTTGAGTTATCCTGGCTTATAGAGAAGGCATATTCTTGCGAGAGTTCATCGGCCAAATCTTCCTTATCAGGGATTCGCATATTTTGGGCGATGGTGGAATCAGCCGTCTTCTGAATTTCCATCAAGTGGGCGATGGAATCTGTAGCGGATTTTCTGGCAGCTTTTTCAATCCAATTGTTCAAATCGTCCTTAAAGTCTTTATAATCAGATTGGATACAATAGTGGGGACCGTCCAGCCTTTCTTTTCGAAAATCGGCATATTTTTCTTTGGAATCAATACTTGGTTTTTTCAGATAGATGTAAACACGTTCTTCCTTCTGCACATATTCGGCCTTTTCGACATCTTTTTGGATGACGATTTCTTTAAGATCCTGGTCATTAATTTCTTTAGCGCGCTTGGCACCGCCACTGAACAACGAGACGCCGATAAGGACCGCGATGACAATCAAGTAAATCCAAGTAAAAGAAAACTTGGGTTTGCCTTTTTTTCCATTCTGATTAGAATTGTTTTTCTGAGCCATTCTTACAAATAACGAATTATCTTACAAATGTTGGATATCGGCATCGCTCCACAAACTTTCCAACTTATAAAATTCGCGTGCTTCAGGTTGAAAAATATGGACGATCGTATCAAAATAATCAAGCAGCACCCATTCGCCATTAGCAACTCCTTCAACAAAAGTCGGGAGAATGCCAGCTTCACGCTTTGTGGTTTCTTGTACGAAATCACAAAGTGTTTCCACATGAGTTTTGGAGGTGCCTGTACAAATCACAAACTTGTCAAAATAAACATGATTGATTTTTTTCAAATCTATAACGGTGACATCCTCACCTTTTTTTTCCAACAATGCCTGCACAATCAATTCACTCAATTCTCCTTGAAACAGGTCTTTTTTCTTCGTTGCGACTTTAATTTTTCCCATTTAGTCAATTTTAGATTTAGCGTGCAAAATTACAAATTACTATTTAATTTATACCTTAAAAAAAAGAGCATTAAACCTACAAAAATCAAAAAAATATAACTATTTTTGCCAGCTTATTTTTTAGTGTCAAAATCTTATCACATGAAACAACTAAACACCCTCGTTTGTTTTATCATTTTTAATATTTTAGCTTTTGGAAATTTTTGTTTCGGACAGCATTTAACTGGGACTCTTCCCGCCAGTTTTGGGACATCGCAGATGTTTTCCAATTTTGGAGAAATGCGTGTAGAACCTGCTGATGCAGACTTTATTGCCCAGGCGATCGGCAATGATGAGAAGGAAGGCTTGTATGTAATTGCCCAATTGAAGGATGTTGACATCACGCCCCTCAATTCCGGAACATGGGAAGAGTTAGACAATGGGATGACGATTTGGAGAGCCAGAGTTACAAGCAGGGATGCCCGAGGATTGTCGCTTTATTTTGACCGTTTCAACCTTCCAGAAGGCGGTGAATTGTATGTTTATGACGAGACCCGCTCGCAGTTGATCGGGGGGTACACATCGGAAGACAATACGGGGGACAATGGTTTTGTAATCGGTATCATTTTAGGGCAAAGCGTTATTATAGAATATGTTGCGCCTAGCATGTTGACACCCGGCGCAAAGAAAGCCGTGTTGCACAGTGAAGTGGAAGTCCCCGACCTCAGCATCTCGCAGGTCGGTTACGTTTTCCGTGGACTTGACCAACTGGAGCGTTTGCGCGACATCGGCGACAGCGAAAGCTGCGAAGTCAATGTCAACTGTCCGGAAGGCCAGAACTGGCAGCTCCACAAGCAATCGGTGGTGAGAATTTTCGTCAGGGAAGGCAACAGTGCTGGTTGGTGTTCCGGAACCTTGATCAACAATCTTGCCAACGACGGTACGCCGTACGTTCTGACGGCCAACCACTGCGGACCGGATGCCACAGCCGCCAACTTCAACCAATGGCGTTTCGACTTCAACCTGGAATACACCACTTGCACCGGAAGCACCCAAGCTCAAATGCACTCCAGAACCGGCTGTACGAAAAAAGCTTACGGTCCGATGAGCGGAGGTTCTGACTTTTACCTTTTACAATTAAATCAAGCCCCTGACAACTCTTGGAATCCGATTTACGCAGGTTGGAGACGTGACAACACGGCAGCGACGACCGTTACCGGCATTCACCATCCGGCAGGGGACGTTAAGAAAATTTCATCTTCAACTACCGTTACCACAGGTTCTTACACCGGATGTGCAAGCAATGCACATTGGGGGATTACTGATTGGAGGCAGACGCAGACCAACTTGGGCGTTACCGAAGGCGGCTCTTCTGGCTCCGGTTTGTTTGACCAAGATGGCTACTTGGTTGGCACACTGACGGGTGGTTCTGCCAGCTGTAGTTATCCACACCACGACCTTTACGGCAAACTGTACTACCACTGGGACCGCAACGGCAGCAGCAATGACATGCAGGCCAAACCGTGGTTGGACCCGAACAACACAGGAAACACCACTTGCCCGATGTTCGACCCCAACAATCCAGACAACCCCGACAACCCTGACAATCCAGACAATCCAGATGAACCAGATAATCCAGATAATCCAGATGATCCAGACAATCCAGATAATCCGGATGATCCGGACAACCCGGGAGTTGAAGGAAACTGTCACAAATTGCATTACCCGCTGGGCGGGACTTTAACTCTTTACCGCACACCTGACGAAGGATATTTGGCTGGAACCAATTCATACGGTGATTTGGCCAAGGCAGACTATTTCCAGAAAGACAGCACCGAAGAATACATTGTGAACATGATTATGAATGTAGGCATGGTGAGCGGCACTGGCAACATCACCTTCTGTGTATGGGCTGACAACAATGGCCAACCCGGTGCGATACTTGGCAGCAAAACGGTGTCTCTCAGTGAGATAGCAAATCATAGTTGTATCGAAAACGACCCGCAGATGCCGACCAGTTATCCTCAATTGCGCCGTCGTTACTATTGCAAATTCAATACAGCAATCACAGTGAATGGAAGTTTCTTTGCAGGATTCATGGTTCCGACGAGTGGCACTTTCGGGCTGGTCACCAACAGCCAGGGTAATGCTGCCAACACGGCATGGGAAATGAACAGTGATTCCACTTGGAGCCAATATTCCGATGCTGATTCTTGGGGAATTGCGCTCACACACGCTCTTTTCCCGCAATTGTGCGATGATCCGGCAGCCACCGAAATTGAAGAAGTGGAAGAAGTCAACACAGTCATTTATCCCAACCCCACTTCCGGAAATGTCACCGTTCGTTTGGAAAACAGTGAAATCAAAACTGCAGAAATCAAGGTTTACGACCTGAGTGGCAAGCTCTTGCAAGTTGACCAGCAGATGGGTTCTAACGAAGTTACCTTGAATCTTTCATCCTTGACCAGTGGAATGTATATCATTTCCGTACAAACTGACAATCAGAATTTTACCAAGAAAATTTCACTTATTAAATAATCAATCTAAACAAGAAAGATGAAACATTTATTACAAATTGCCCTCGTCGCCATTTTTTGTATCTGGGGAACCAATGCAATGGCGCAAATGAGTTATGGTGGTGAACCTTATTCTTTCAAACACAATGAAATTTCCACCATCGTTCCAGAGATTGAATTTGATGCACTTGACGTTGACGCTCTTTTAGCAGAAGATGCCTCTATTGAAGGCAAGAGCCACGCTTTGAGAATCGGTGTTACCATTGATGTGAATTACAATATCAATAATTGCGGTCGTATGGACTATTTGCCAGATGGCTCCAGACTTTGGCGTGTGGCTTTCCACATGAAGGAAGCCACCTTTACTTCCATGAATTTCAGCACCTTCGATATTCCGGAAGGGGCAGAATTATATTTCTATACTCCCGACAGAGATGAATTTATCGGTAAATTCACCTGCCTCAACAAGATGGAAGATGGTACTTTCTATCCGCAGGAAATGCCGGGCGAAACCATCATTCTTGAATATTACGAGCCTGCCAACGTCGCTTTCCACGGCAATTTGGTCATCGACCAGCTTTCTCAGGGTTACTACGATTTCTTCCATATTAATAAAGATGTTGAAGGTGGTATCGGTACAGCCGAAGGCACTTGCCATCCGAATGCCATTTGTTACGATGCTCAATGGCACGCACAAATCCAGTCTGTTGTATGTTACACCATGACCAGTGGTGGTTATATTTACATGTGTTCCGGTGCCATGGTAAACAACACCGGCAACACGCCAACCAACCAGAAGCATTATTTACTTTCTGCCAACCACTGTTATGAAGGCGGCACTTGGAAATTCTATTTTGGTTATCAAGCCACTACTTGCAACGGCAGCAACGGTTCCATTTACAAAACCGCAACAGGTTACACGCTGAAAGCCAAAGACAATGGCGATTCCAGCTCAGATTTCATGTTGGTAGAAATCACCGGAACCATCAACCCTATCTTTAACGTATTCTTGGCTGGATGGGACAATTCTGCTACACAAACCGCCTCTTTGAACGCTGCTACTTCTTGCGCTGCGATTCATCATCCTGGAGGTGACATCAAAAAATTCAGCATTCCTCAAACCTTGCGCAACGGGGCTCAGGTTTATTCCAACACCACAAAGTACTGGCTGACCACTTGGGCAACGGCTACCGGCGCAACGGAACAAGGTTCCAGCGGTTCTCCGTTATTCAACAAGGACAAACTCATTATCGGACAGCTTTATGCCGGTTCAAGCAGCTGCAGCAATCCTGGTGGAATGGACGAATATGGCAAGCTTTCCAATTCCTGGACGAACGGCAACAACAGCAACAATGCCAAGAAATTGAAACCGTGGTTGGATCCGAACAACAGTGGTGTTACCACTTTGCAAGGTGTTTGGATGATTGGTTCTCCCGATGCCATTGCCAACTACGAAGGAAGCAAGAGTCTCAACGTATTTCCGAATCCGACGAGCGGCATGGTTACTGTTTCCGGTGATTTCCACGAAGGAAACGGCGTTTGCCATGTTTATGATATGATGGGCAACCTCGTTTGGAGCCGCACCGTATCATTAGCCCCTGAATTCAATATTAATCTCAATTCATTGACTGCTGGCATGTACATGATGGAAATCAGCAATGCCGGTGACGTTTATCGTTCTAAAATCATCATTTCGAAATAATGAAATCGGAGAAAATCGTCTTATCGACGGCCTATCTCCCCAACATAGAATACTTCGCTTTTATTTCCAAAAGCGAAGTATTTTTTATGGAGGGGTGTGAAAGTTTTCAAAAGCAGCCCTTTCGCAACCGCACGAATATTTTGACAGCGAGCGGGGTTCAGCCCTTGCTGTTGCCCACGCGGCCCGACCCCGAGCGGATGTGCATCAAAGATGTTCGCATCGACTACAAGTGCGACTGGCAATTGAAGCATTGGCGGGCCATTGAAACAGCCTACAGCGGAACTCCTTACTTCTTGTATTACAAGGACTTTCTTTACCCTTTTTTCAGTCAAAAATACGAATTCCTTTTTGATTACAACTTGGAATTGACAGCAACCCTAATGAAGTTGTTGAAAATAAAAAAAGTCCCCGTACTGACAGAGACTTTTGAGAAGGAGTATTCTGAAATCACAGATTTGCGAAATGAGATTCATCCCAAGCGGGAATCCTTGTTAGGCAGTGCGCCCTATTCCCAGGTTTTTGAAGACCGGATTCCGTTTACAGATAATTTATCGGTCATTGACCTATTATTTAATATAGGTCCGGAAGCCGGAGAGAATCTTAATCGACGGATGGAATCACGCTAAAGAACATATTTTTGGAGTAGCTGGGTTGCGGAACCACTTTTGCGGGGGTTACCATTTGCTCCATTCTTTGTTGCTGTGCTTTAGGTGCATTTTCCTGAAGTCTGTCAAAAGCCGGTCTTTTCAAGAAATCATCAAACTTCTGCTGATCCTCATATTTTTCTTCAATTCCATCATCCAAAATTTGGATTTGGCCGATGGCGGTTCCGTTTTCAAATGCGAATTCAGGAACTTTGGGAGCGGACGGCTGAATAGGTTCGCCGAAATTGGGTTGCGCGGGCTGAACTAAGGCGGGTTGTGTCGGCTGTTCAAAAATGGGTTGGCTGGGTTGAGTTACAGGATTTTGCTGTGGTTGAGAGAAATTAAAAATATCATCGATAGTGGGAGCTGGGGATGCCTGCAATACGGGTTGTTGTTGAGAGAAGTTTTGAGGATTGCTATTCGATGGTTGAGTGTCGATGTTAGCGTTGGGTTCGGTTACTTGAATACTCGGATTAGGTTCAAAAACCACGGTATTGGCATTGGGAGTAGCGGGAGAAGTGGTGACATTCGCTGGAGCGGGAGCCGGTATTGGAGCGGGAGCCGGAGCGGGTGTCTGGATAACCGCAGGTTGGTCGAACAGGGAGTCGATAGAAGGTGAATTGTTCGGTTCTGACTTCCAAGCAATTTCAGTAGCGGGAGTTTCTTCTTTGTGGGTGTAGTTGGTAATAATGACAGAGAGTCGGATTTTGTCTCCGAGGTCTTTATCGGCTGCATGGCCCCAGATGACGTTAGTGTCAGCTCTTCTGAACTTATCGAATTCCTTGGACAGTTTTTTCAGTTCGGCGACGGTAAGTTCGCGGCCTTCGCCGTAGCGGACGAAGAAGAGGAAGTTTTGTGCGTAATCCACATTTGCGTCGTCGATCAGGGGGCAGGTAAGTGCGCCGGCGACCACTTTTTCGATGCGGTCTTCGCCGCTGGCTTCTGCCAAGCCGAGCATGGCGTCGCCGCTATCCTTGGTAATGGTTTCTACATCGTGGAAGTCGACATTTTGGTAGCCGTCGAGGGTAATCAGTTCGGCGATACACTTAACTGCGTTTTTCAGGACATCGTCGGCGTAACCGAGGGCGACGCGGAGGGTTTCGTTTTCATATTCGTCCAACATTTTTTGGTTTTGGACAATGATGAGCGAGTCGACATATTTTTTCAGTTCGGCGATACCCTTATCAGCTTTATCGAAGCTTTTGGTTCCTTCGAGTTCGTACGGGTAGGTAACGACTGCGATGGTAAGGATTCCCATTTCGCGGGCGATGCGGGCGACTACGGGAGAAGCGCCGGTGCCGGTGCCTTTACCCATACCTGCGGTGATGAACAGCAATTTGGTATCGTTGCCGATCATTTCTTTGATTTTGTCTTCGCTTTCGTTGGCGAGGCGTTCTGCTTCTTTAGGATTGGCGCCTGCGCCGAGGCCGCTTTCGCCGAAAACCAGCTTCATGGGTACCGCATTGTTTTCAACGGCATTTCTGTCTGTATTGCAAACGAGGAAATCCACACCGACAATACCTTCTTTATACATGTGTTGCACAGCGTTATTTCCTGCGCCACCGATGCCGATTACCTTGATAATCGTCTTCTTTCTTGCTTCGCCGTAGTTCGATGTAATTTCTTCTGTCATGGTCTTACCTCCAAAATTTGATACGATTTCTTCTGACATATCTTAAAGTTCTTTATTTACGATGAATTAGTTAATACCTTCGCCTGTATTCGTGATGAATTTTCCGAACCAATCGGTTACAGAGTCGAAGAAGCGGCCGACGTCGGGAAGTTTGACACCGCTCTTTTTCGGTTCCTTTACAGGTTCATTGGGTTCTTCCACGGGAGCGGATTCGACGAAACTTCCTTTTTCCGCCATGCAACCCAGCTGGAGCAGACCGAGGGCGGTGGAGCTGACCGGGCTTTTGAGTGCGCTGTCGATGGTAGAAGATATGCCGAAGATAGGATAGCCGATTCGGCAAGGGCGGTGAATGATGAATTCGGCGAGACTGTGGATGTTTTTGAGTTGGGAGCCGCCGCCGGTGATTACGATGTTGTTAACCACATTGGCATAGCCGGATTCGGCGATGGCTTCTTGTACGGGTTTGAGAATATCCTCACCGACTCGGGCATTAATCACCTGTGAAAGGTTGGTTTCATTGATCTTCATGCCTTGGCCGAAGCCCGTATAATCGGGAATGGTGATGAAGTTGTTACTGTTGGGATTGGGAACGCAATTTCCGTGTCTGATTTTGAGTTCTTCGGCTTGTTCAAAAGTGAGGTTCAGTTTAGAGATATCTTCTGTGATGGCTTTGCCTCCCACGGGAATGACCTTGACATAAACGGGTACGCCTTCGTAGAAGATGACGAGGTCGGTGGTACCGCCGCCGATATCGATGAGGGCCACGCCGTTTTTCTTTTCCTGGTCACTCAGGCAGACCATGCCGGAGGCGATGGGTTCGAGGATGAGTTTCTTCGTCACGAGTTCGGCTCCGTTGACGCTGAGGACAATACGTTTCACCTCGTCGGTGTCGCCGGTTACCAATTGGTAGTGGCCGACAAGCTTTTGGCAAAGTGTGCCGCTAGCTCGATTGGTGATGGTCCCATCAACTTCGTAATATTGGGGAATGACGGCGATGATTTCGCTATTGCGCATGGTCATTCCTTCCATTTGGCGCTGCATGTTTTCGATTTCCTCGTCTTCCACCATGCGGTCGAGACCGGCGGGGCGGGTGATGCTGTTGGTAGAGGCCACGCTTCTGATGTGGCGGCCGGCAACTCCGACATACACTTCCTTCACGGGTTCGCTGACCGTATTCATCAACTGTTCAAGCGCCGTCTTGATGTTATTGATGGTATCTCTCGGATTGAACACGAATCCGTATCTGACGCCTGTGGACACAGAGCTGCCGTATCCACACACTTCGATTTTCCCGTCTTCTCGCATATACCCCATTGCCATTAGGATTTTGGTGGTACCGATGTCGAGAGCGACAATCATTTTAGGCGATCTGTCTTGAGTTTGATTATTTTTGGCCATAGTGAGGAAGGTTAATTGGTTTGCGATTTGATTGCGTAGATGCGGTTGTGAAAGCGTGCATCCAAGGCTTTGTAATTGCCGGCGGTCAGTATGCCTTTTTTGTAGGCGATGTCGACGTTGGCGAGTTTTTCCGGCAGTTTGTCTGCATTTCCAATGAGAACGGGCTGGTCGCCGTAGATGCTGTAGAGCTCGACAAGTCCGTCGGGACGGACGAAGATCTGCGGGTACTGTGCGGCGTAGTCTTTGTTTTTGCAGAGGAAGAGTGCGGTTGAGTATGCGTTTTTGAGTCCTGTCTGCTTTGATTTTTTCACAGAGAAGTTGGGAGAGAGTTTGGTAATTGAGCCGTTGATGACGGGGAGGTTGGTGATATGTGCGTCATCGGGAAGCAGTTGGCCGTTGTCGGCGAGGAGGAGCGGGTCGGCATCGGAGAGGCAGAGCAGTGCGATGGGGCATTTTGCGGAGAGGGTGACTATGAGGCGGCTTCCCTTGACCGTGGTGGCAGTGATTTTATTGAACCAGGGGTTCTTCCGGAGAGCGGTTTCCAGTGCGGCGGCGTCAACCTTGCGTACTTTTTTCCCAATGGGGTTGGCTTCCGAGTCGGTGATGAGCCGGTGGGCGACTTTTTCCGTCAGGGGAGTCGGCCCAGAGACTGTTTCGACACAGACTTCCAACGTGTTGCAAGTCATGTTCAAATGATGCACAACAGCCACCCCCACGAGAACGATAACGCAGGCCAAAAAAAAGAATACGAGAATACTTTTCAGTTTCTTCATTAAAGGTGGGAATGATGGTTATGGGATGCAGTTGTGGAGGACGCCTCGGGGGAACAACAACCCGTCGGCATTTGGCAGTTTGAATAGTGTGCAAAGATAATGCTTATTAACGGGTTATTTTTTGATTTTTTCAAATAAAACAAACAGCATTCTGTTAATATTTTATGTTTAAATCTTAATTTGTATTTATCTAAAAATCAACAATTTGATAGAACACATTTCAATAAAAGCACCATATTTCCCCTATTTTCATCAACCTTGACAAATGATGATTTTTGTTTGACAGCGTCTGGGCTTGGAAAAAAAGTCCGTATATTTTACAAAAAAGCAGAAGTTTTAAATGATATATATATAATTACAAAACGGGATGAGCCGTGTCGGAAACGGAGAAATAAAAAAATTTTAACCTTATTGTCTGAAACAAAAAAAGTTGTATTTTTGCACCCCCAAAAAAACATCAATAATTTATAATCAAAAAACAGTAAAAACATGTTGAATCATTACGAAACCGTTTTCATTATGACTCCCGTTTTGTCTGAAGAACAGATGAAGGAAACGGTTAAAAAGTTCGAGAAAATCCTTCTCGACAAAGGAGCAGAAATCGTGCACCAGGAGAACTGGGGATTGCGCAAATTAGAGTATCCGATTGCAAAAAAGACTTCCGGATTCTATCATCTTTTTGAATTCGTTGCTGAAGGCAGCGTGGTAAAAGAGTTTGAACTCCAATACCGTCGTGACGAAAAAATCATGCGTTATCTCACTGTTTCCATGGACAAACACGCCATTGCTTACGCAGAGAAAAGACGCAATCTGAGAAAAGAAAAAGCAGCCAATGTTGAAGCACCCGTTGCCGAACAACCCGCTGAAAATACGAACAACGAATAAGGAGGAAGAATTATGGCACAGCAAACAGACATCAAATATTTGACCCCCATCGCGGTTGACATCAGAAAGAAGAAATATTGCCGTTTCAAAAAAAGCGGTATCAAGTACATCGATTACAAGGATGGTGAATTCTTGAAAAGATTCGTGAACGAACAAGGCAGAATCCTGCCCCGCCGTCTCACCGGTACTTCATTGAAATATCAGAAAAAAGTGGCACAGGCAGTAAAAAGAGCCAGACATTTGGCTTTACTTCCTTTCGTTACAGACAATTTGAAATCTAACAACTAAAGGAGGGCAATATCATGGAAGTTATCTTAAAACAAGACGTTCAGAATTTAGGTTATGCCGATGACATCGTAAAGGTGAAAGACGGCTATGCAAGAAATTACCTCATTCCGCAAGGTTTTGCCATCCCGGCTACCGAGCCCAACCGCAAAATGTTGGCTGAAACTTTGAAACAACGCGCTTTCAAAGCTGAGAAAATCCGCAAAGAAGCTGAATTTCTCGCTGGCAAAATTGAAGGCCTCACCGTTAACATTCCCGTTAAGGCCGCTGAAACCGGCGTCCTCTTCGGTTCTGTTACCAACATTGACGTTGCAGAAGCTCTCAAAGCTCAACATGACATCGAAATCGATCGCCGTCAGATTGCTTTGAAAGATGAACACATCAAGCAGCTCGGTGAATATACCGCTATGGTCAACCTTCACAGAGAATTCAAAGTTTCTTTGAACATCAATGTAGTTGCTGAAGCAGCTGAATAATCTTTTCAGCTCATCACATACGAAAAAACCGAGGCCTCCCGTCTCGGTTTTTGTCTTTCATGCAATATTCCCCTCCCCCTTTTCGTTTCAAATTCTCCACTTCAATCTTCCTTGCCACGCAAACAATCTTCCAACTCCTCTTCTTCACCACCTCGTCGGTATTAGCAACCGACTGCAAATCAGCACATTTTAGCGGAGATAAAGCAATATACGATAATGTGCGCATCGACTCGTTGAACAACATCATCGTATATTACCCGAATTTCGGGAATTTGGAGATGGCATACGGTAGCAACGTGCCCAGCAGCGATGACATTCTCTATTGTTGCGGCGCCGCGTTCACCGCCGAGTGCCTCAAAAACTTCAATCACGAAAACAGACGCTGCAACCATGTCAACAAAGGAAGATTCTATCATGGCTCGGATGAACCCATTTGCAATGGGGCCTTTACCTTCTACGATGGACAAGGGCACTTTGACCGCATCAACGACTCCGTCCTGCACGTCGCAGCCGAGCACGGGGGAATGGGATTCTGCCAAGTTCTCACCATATTCGATGGCGAAATCGCATACACCGACACCCTGAACCAAGACTTCTGGATTCACAAAGACTACGTGTTCCGCGCCCTTTGTGAGAAAGACGGAAAACTCTGTATCATAGAGACTAAGGAAAAAGTTCCTTACGGCACTTTCGCCCATTATTTGAAAGATTTCGGAGTGACATACGCCATCAACTTAGACATGGGCGGCTGGAGCCATGCCTGGTACAGAGACAATTATGGCGAAGTGATTGAAACCAACAGCGCCCCTTGCAAGTGGGCCACCAATTGGCTTCTCTTCAAATCAAAGAAAAATTAACAGCGACTACTCTTCGGCCAACTCTTCATCCGAAATGGAGGCGCAACCCAGTTCCTCATACTTCTTGAGGAAAACTTTCTGAACATTGTCAATCATCGGTTTCAGCTGTTCGCGTTCTGCCTTGTCGGGAACTTCAATTTCAGCTTGGGCGCTGTAAAATGCGCTCGTTGCCGTTTCCAAATCCTCGCAAGTTTTGGAAGCTTTGATGTCGCTTTCGTACTTATTAATGCATTCCACAGCAGCTTTATATTCCTGGCTTTCTGCCTTTTGTTCGGTTTGCTGTGCTTCTTTTTTCCCACAAGCCACAAAAATAACCAAGGACAAAGTGACGCATAAAACAGAAAAAATCTTTTTCATTTTATTTCTAATTAATTGATTTTTAAATATTTATAATAATTCTTTTTTTATTTCTAAAACGATGCAAAATTAAGCAAAACCATTGAAACTCACAACCATTGGGAAGAAATCAGTCGGATGTTTTAGGCATCATTTTCTTTTATTTTTCTAAAAAAATTGATGTAATTTTGCGACTTGAAATGGAAGAGAGAATTCAAAAAGAGATATTGAAACATTTGGGGTATCCGCCGGAAGTCGTGCCCGACCGAAGCGTTGCCGCGCAGGTGGAAAATGCCTGGCGCTCGCTCGAAGAAATTTCCAATTTCCGTTACCTTTATGCCGAATTTTCAGTCATTCCCGAGTTTTTACAAGCAGCGGGCTACCACGAATATCTGTCCGACACCAACCGCATCTTACTGTGTACCACCACGTTAGGGAACGAAGTAGACAAGCACCTCCGCCGCTTGGAACTTACCGACATGGCATCAGCGGTAGTTTTCGACACCACCGCCGGTGTGTACTTGGAAATGTTGGCCGACACTTACGAAGCCGCCCTCCCCTACCCCGAACTGGGTTTCCGTTTCTGTCCCGGTTATGGCGGCACTCCGCTGTCCGACAGCCGCAACATTGCGGAAATCCTCCATGCGGAAAAAATCGGCATCACCTTTTTGGACTCCGGCATGATGTTGCCCAGCAAATCGATGACCGGCGTGCTTCGAATTGGCCGAACAAAACCGAAAAGCTGCACAAACTGTGCTAATTTTTCACATTGCAGTTACCGAATGCGTGGGACTACTTGTTATAAAAACAAATAGTTATTTCGCTTAAAATCAATAAATTATATTTATTATTATGAAAAAATTATTCATTCTTCCTTTGCTCATTTTGTTCATTTTCCCGGTACAACAAACCTTTGGCTGGGGGCAGGAAGGCCACCGCATAATCGCGCAGATAGCCTACAACCATTTGAACAAAAAAACTAAGAAGCAGATTGACAAAGTGCTTGGAACAAAGGGAATTGTGTATTGGGCTAACTGGGCGGATGAAATCAAAAGTGACACCATTTATCCGAACAGTTACGACTGGCACTTTCAGGATTTGGAGGGCGGGATGAGCGACGAGACACTGATAGCGCTGCGGAAGAACTATCCGACGGAGGGCGGCAACCTTTGGCGTGTCATGGATAGTTTGACTGCCGTTTTGGACAATCACCCGGATGATTTCGACGCGCTGCGTTTTATCATCCATCTCACGGGAGACTGTTTCTGTCCGATGCACACAGGGCACCTGGATGACTATGGCGGAAACAAAATTAAGTTTCAATGGTTTGGCCAAAGCACGAACTTGCATCGCGTATGGGACACCGACCTTATCAACGCGCGCGGATACAGTTACACGGAGTATGCCGAATATTTGGAGTCGAGGTTCGAGAGGGAGGCAAAATCCATCATGCAAATGTCAAAAGAGGCAATTCTCACACATAACTACCGACTAACCAGCGAGATATATGAATATCAGGCAGGATGGGACGGTAACACCTACCACTACATTTACCATTTTTCCGGCGTGATGGAGTGGCAGTTGTATGCGGCTGGAATCCGGTTGGCGGGGTTGTTGAATGAGATTTACGGATGAGAGATGGGTTAAACGGTTAAACGAGGAAACGGTTAATTTGCTATCGTGATTTTTTTAACGGAAGATGACCGGCACAAAAAAAGGGAAGTCATTTTTTTTGACTTCCCTTTCTGTTGCGCGAAAGCGCGTATCATCCTTATTTCTTGATGAATTTCTGGGTGGTAGTACCGTTAGCGCCGTTCATGCGAACGAAGTAAGCACCATTGGTAAGATCTTTAACATTGATCTGCATGTTGCTTTCAGCGTTTGCGCTGTAAACAACCTGACCGAGGAGGTTAACGATTTCAACGGTGTTGTAACCTTCTGCATTAACGTTCAAAACGCTGGTGGCAGGATTCGGGAAAATGCTAACTTGTGCAGCATTGTTTTCTTCAATGCCAACAGTACCGCTAATAGCGATGTCATCCAACATGATTTGAGCGCCATCTTGACCGAGATAGCTGAATCTGATTTTAACATTGGATTGACCACCCAAATTAGAGATGTCGGGAGTAGCTTCGAAATACTGGAAATTTTCGAATTCTCCAATGGTCTGGCTGTCCCAAATGTCGGTATAGGTAGCACCGCCATCAGTACTTACAGCAACAACGAGATGATAGTTCGGATAAGGATCAACGCCCCAATAGTAAGACATGGAAGTCCAAAAAGAGAGCGTGGGTTGAGTAAGATTGGAAAAGTCAAAAGTAGGGCTGATCAATTTTTCATCTTGGGCCGCTAAACTTTCATCATAAGTACAATTAGCGAATTGGGTACCGCTAAGAGCCGAACCGTCAACTTGGTCAGTACCAATCCCCCAAGTAGTTGTAGAAGTTGATTGAACTTCCCACTGGCCGAAACCGTTTTCAAAACCTTCTGTGTAGGGGAAGGTATTAACCTGTGCATTAACTGCAACAACAGCAAATAAAACTGCAACAAAGGATAAAATTTTCTTCATAATTTAAAAATTTAAGTGAATAATAAATTAACGTGCAAAAATACAAGTTTTTTTCTTTTGTTTCTTTATCATTGTAAAAAAAATAAAGAAGAATTTTCCAAGAGAAAAAACGAAACGAAAAAAGTTTCAAATGACAACTTTTTTGTATTTTTGCCGCTTTGAAATTTTGATACTGAACAATCTAAGATGTACGAAAAAAGATTTATGATGGAGGCGATAGCGCTATCGCAAAAATGTTTGAAAGATGGGAAGGGCGGTCCTTTTGGCGCGGTGGTTGTAAAAGACGGAGAGATTGTGGGGCGGGGCAGCAATTGTGTCACCCTCAACAATGATCCTACAGCGCATGCCGAAGTGATGGCCATACGCGAAGCCTGCCACAACTTAAATACATTTCAACTAACTGGATGTGAGATATATACAAGTTGCGAACCGTGTCCGATGTGCTTAGGAGCCATTTACTGGGCCCGTCCCGAGCGGATTTATTACGCAGCCGACAAAGCCGATGCTGCTGACGCGGGGTTCGACGATTCATTCATCTACGAAGAAATCGCCATCGCGCCCGCAGAGCGAAAAATTCCTGCCACCCAACACGACCGTGAGGAGGCCGCCAAGACCTTCCAAGCGTGGAAAACCTGCGAAAACAAAACTGAATATTAGAATTTGGAATATCAACGATTAAATTGTTTGTATCATGAAAATGCTTAGAATTTTTGATATTTTAGACAATTTAAAAGAAAAATACGGAAACAAAGAGGTATTAGCGCGTCGGGATGCGAGTGGGAAATGGCGCAAATACACCATCGAAGAATATGTGGAACACTCTTACGCCATTTCATCGGCCCTGTTGGAATTGGGTTTGCAGAAAGGCGACAAAGTGGCCACCATCATGCAAAACCGCCCGGAGTGGAACTTTCTCGACATGGGCATTACGATGGCCGGCGGAATCCACGTGCCTGTCTATCCCACGCTCAACGAGCATGATTACGAATACATTTTGAACCACTGCGATGCCAAAATCGTGGTGATTGGCGTAGAACAGATTTTCAAACGCGTAGAACCCGCCATTCCGCATCTGCAGTTGCAGCCCACCATTTTCACCATTGCCACCATTGAAGGACAGAAAAACTTCAATGAGTTGTTGGAGTTGGGGCGCGCCCACGTGGAGAAATGGAAGCCCGTTATTGAAGAAATCAAGAAAAACACCTCCCCGGAAGATATCGGCACGCTCATTTACACCTCCGGAACCACGGGAAATCCCAAGGGCGTGCTGCTTCGACACAAAAGCATGGTCATCAACGCAGCGACCGTAACGGCCATGAACACACACGATTTCCACGCGAGCGTGCTCAGTTTTCTCCCGTTGTGCCACGTTTACGAACGCGTTTGCAACTATATGTACCAAATGCTGGGCGGAACCATTTACTATGCAGGAAGTTTGGCCACCATCGGCAAAGATTTGAAAGACATTCATGCCATGGGCTTTTGCGCCGTGCCCCGTGTGTTGGAAATGATGTTTACCAAATTGCAAGCGGCAGGAAAAGATTTGAAAGGAGCCAAACGCGCCATCTACTCTTGGGCGTTCAAAATCGCGCAAGTATATGATAATGAGAGAATTGGCTATATCTATAAAACCAAATATAAAATCGCTGACCTGCTGGTTTACTCCAAATGGCGGGAAAATATGGGCGGAAATCCGATGATTATCGTGTCAGGCGGATCCTCCATCCAAGAAAGAATCATCCGCACTTTCACCGCAGCTCAAATGCATGTGTTTGAAGGTTACGGACTTACAGAAACCTCTCCTGTCATTGCGGTCAACAATCCCGGGAAAAACGAACTGCATCCCGGCACCGTCGGACCGATTCTGCCCGGCATTGAGTTCAAGTTGGCAGAAGATGGAGAAATCCTCACCAAAGGCGACTGCTTGATGGTGGGCTACTACAAAGATGAAGAAAACACCAAAGCGGTGATTGACGAAGAAGGTTGGTTCCACACCGGCGCCATCGGCAAATTGGTGAACGGCTATTTGACAATCACCGACCGAAAGAAGGAGATTTTCAAACTTTCCACCGGGAAATATGTTGCGCCGCAGGTGTTGGAAAACCGTTTAAAAGAATCATATTTCATTGAACAGGCCATGGTCATCGGTGAAAATGAGAAAATTGCAGCAGCCATCATCGTTCCCAACTTCGATTCCTTGCATTTTTGGTGCGCCAAACACAAAATCCACTACAATTCAAACGAAGAATTGTGCAACAACCCCGACGTCATCAAGCGCGTGCAATACGAGGTGAACAAACTGAACAACAATCTGGCCGAACACGAACAGATACGCAAGTTCAGACTGGTTGCCGACACTTGGACACCGCAAACTGGCGAGCTGTCGCAAACTTTGAAGTTGAAACGTGCGACTTTGTATAAAAAATACGACCAACTTTGCCGCGAGATTTATCAATACGACAAAAAAGAAAATTCCTCAGCTCAATAGCCATACCATTATGAAAAAAGTCATTTTTGTCTGCTTCACCGTCATTGCGATGGTTTTGGCCGTCAGTTCTTGTGAAAACGAGAGCAAAGTGCCCAAGAGTTACAAGGTTTACTGGGACATCACCAACTTCAACTACGAACCGAGTGATGAAATCACCAACCTGCTTCATGCTTTTGATGAAGGCATTGCGCAAGGAAGTTACGGCGACAGTATCAAAAATCACGGCTTTATTGTTAAAGATGTTCCCTACTCCGAATACAAACGCATCCGAGAGGAGACGACGGCACTGACCGACCAAGTGGACGCGCATCTGCGGGAAAATTGGAAACCCACCAAAAGGTATCGAGTCCGCATTTATTGTTACTGTGAGGACGACTACGACTATTACAGCACCAATGGTTCGAGCACCGAGGTTTGGGCGACTTACACTTACAAGAAGTATAGTGAGTAGACTTTGGACTTTGGACTTTAGAGGGATGGATTGTGAGATAAAATTGTTGTTGTCCAGTGGGCAATAATTATTTTTATATTTCCTTATGAAATACTGACATTTTTTTGTAATTTTGCACACCGAAATTGGAAAAACATTTTTGTTATGCAAATATCACATATTGAACACATTGGCATCGCCGTTAAGAGTTTGGAAGATGCAATTCCGTATTATGAAAACATCCTTGGACTGAAGTGTTACGCCACCGAAGTTGTTGCTGACCAGAAGGTAAAGACTGCTTTTTTCATGGTTGGCCAGACCAAGATTGAATTATTGGAGCCCACGGATGAGACCAGCACGATTGCCGGTTTCATTGAAAAGAAGGGTGAAGGCATCCATCACATCGCATTTTGCGTTGACAATGCCGCCAATGCTTTGAATGAGATGGCAGAAAAGGGTGTTGCATTGATTGACAAAGCACCGCGTGCTGGTGCAGAAGGTTTGCAAATCGGTTTTCTCCATCCGAAAAGCACTGGCAAAGTTTTGACCGAGCTTTGTGAAAACCCCAACAAAAAATAGCGTTTAACTAAAAGTTTTATCAGATATGAGCAATTTAATCATGTCCGGACTGCTGCAATTAGGCATTGGCGAAGCATTCGTCGATGGTATCAGTCAGTTTTGGGGATACACCGGTTTTGCGAACGCGCAACTCGGAAACATCATCATGATCCTCATCGGCGCATTCTTCATCGCGCTGGCTATCATTAAAGAATACGAACCCATGCTGTTGATTCCGATCGGATTCGGCATCATCGTTGGCAACATTCCTTTCACCGATGGTTTGCAAGTGGGCGTATATGAAAATGGTGCTGTACTTAATTACTTGTATTTCGGTGTGTTAAAGGGTTTTTACCCACCGTTAATCTTCTTGGGTATTGGTGCAATGACCGACTTTTCGGCTTTGATTTCCAATCCGAAATTGATTGTGATTGGTGCGGCGGCCCAGTTTGGTATTTTCGGTGCATACATCATCGCTTTGTTGTTGGGTTTCACTCCCATGGAAGCTGGTGCTATCGGTATCATCGGTGGTGCTGACGGTCCTACGGCCATCTTCATATCATCGAAGTTAGCACCGAGTTTGATGGGTGCCATTGCCATTTCGGCGTACTCGTACATGGCCTTGGTACCGGTAATTCAGCCGCCGATCATGCGTTTGCTCACCACCGACAAAGAGCGTGTCATTCGCATGCGTCCGCCGCGCGCCGTCACCCATCGCGAAAAGGTCCTCTTCCCCATTCTGTGTATCCTCCTCACCGCTTTCATCGTTCCCACCGGTCTTCCTCTTCTTGGTATGCTTTTCTTCGGTAACTTACTGAAAGAAAGTGGTGTAACCAAACGTTTGGCCAACACTGCTTCCAATGCGCTCATCGATATCGTTACCATCCTTATCGGTTTGACCGTTGGTTGCTCAACTCAAGCTTCCACCTTCCTCAACTATAAATCCGTGCTTATTTTCTTCCTCGGTGCCGTTTCATTCGTCATTGCAACAGCGGCAGGCGTATGTTTCGTAAAATTCTTCAATCTTTTCTTGAAAGAAGGCAACAAAATCAACCCGTTGATTGGCAACTCCGGTGTATCCGCAGTGCCTGACAGTGCACGTGTTTCCAACGTAGAAGGTCTAAAATACGACAAAACGAACTACCTGCTCATGCACGCCATGGGGCCGAACGTGGCCGGCGTTATCGGTAGTGCCGTTGCTGCGGGCGTATTGCTGAGCTTCCTTTACAACTAGTTAATAATCAATAAATAAAAATAGGATGGAGGTACCGGCAAGTGCCTCCATTTTTTGTAAAATTTTGTATTTTTGCACTTTAATAAATCAGAATAAAATGAAAAAGAATCCTGCACGCTACACCATTACTTCGGCCCTTCCGTATGCGAACGGCCCCGTTCATATCGGTCATCTTGCCGGCGTTTACGTTCCTGCCGACATTTATGCACGCTACCTCCGCAACAACGGGAAAGAGGTGCTGTTCCTCGGCGGTTCCGACGAACACGGCGTTCCCATTACGCTCAAAGCACGCAAAGAGGGCGTTACTCCGCAGGATATCGTAGACCGCTATCACAATATCATCAAACAGTCATTCAAAGAGTTAGGAATATCTTTCGACATCTATTCCCGCACCTCCAACCCCACACACCACGAAACCGCTGCTGCCTATTTCACAAAACTTTACAACGACGGAAAACTCATCGAGCAAACTTCACAACAGTATTACGATGAAGAAGCCAAACAGTTCCTCGCCGACCGTTACATCACCGGGGAATGCCCGCACTGCCACAATGAAAAGGCATACGGAGACCAATGCGAAGCGTGCGGCGCCACACTCAATGCCACCGACCTCATCAATCCCAAGTCAACACTGAGCGGAAATCCGCCAGTGATGAAAGAAACCAAGCACTGGTATCTTCCTTTGGACCAGTACGAACCGTGGCTGAAAGAGTGGATTCTCGAAGGGCACAAGGAGGATTGGAAAGTGAATGTTTACGGTCAATGCAAATCTTGGATTGAAGCAGGTTTGCATCCCCGCGCCGTCACCCGCGACTTGAGCTGGGGCGTGCAAGTTCCGCTCAAAGATGCAGAAGGGAAAGTGCTGTATGTTTGGTTCGACGCGCCCATCGGCTACATTTCCGCAACGAAAGAATGGACGAAGGAACAAGGTAGAACCGATTGGGAAAAATGGTGGAAAGATGATGATACACAGCTGGTTCACTTCATCGGGAAAGACAACATCGTGTTCCACTGCATCATTTTCCCGTGCATGTTGAAAGCTGATGGCAGTTATATTTTGCCGGAAAATGTTCCTGCAAACGAATTTCTCAATTTAGAAGGTGACAAAATCTCCACCTCCCGCAACTGGGCCGTTTGGTTGCACGAATATTTGCAGGATTTCCCGGGCAAACAGGACACCCTCCGCTACACCCTCACCTCCATCGCTCCGGAAACCAAAGATGCCGACTTTACATGGGCCGACTTCCAAGCCAAAAATAACAACGAACTGCTCGCCATCTTTGGCAATTTCGTCAATAGAACCGTGGCCCTGACTCACAAATATTACGGAGGCATCATTCCTGAATTAGGAGAGCTGACCGACTTGGAAAAAGAGGTACGGAGCCAAATAGCCGAATTTCCGCAGCGCATTGGAAACAGCATCGAACGCTATCGCTTCCGCGAAGCTCAAGCCGAATTGATGAATCTCGCCCGCCTCGGCAACAAATACCTTACCGAAACTGAACCATGGAAAAAACAAAAAGAGAATCCTGAATATGTGAAGATCATCCTTCACGTTTCTTTACAAATTTGTGCTTGTTTGTCAGTACTTTGCGAACCATTCCTTCCTTTCACCTCTGCCAAATTACAGCAGATGCTCAATCTTAATAACAAGAATTGGAACGACGGAGGGCACACAGATTTGCTGAAAGCCGGGAACAAAATCAACCCGGCAGAATTTCTGTTTGTGAAAGTTGAAGATGAAGCCATCGCCGCACAAGTCAAGAAGTTGGAAGATGCCAAAAAAGCCAACGCCCTCGCCAATGCCCCGGCCATCAATGCCAAGGAGGACATCAGTTACGATGACTTCCAGAAGATGGACCTCCGCGTGGTAACGGTGTTGGAGGCAGAACGCGTTCCCAAAACCAAGAAACTGCTGAAACTCAAAGTCAATACGGGCGTTGACACCCGCGAAATCGTTTCCGGCATTGCCGAATACTACGAACCCGAAAAGCTCGTCGGCCAGCAAGTGTTGATGCTCATCAATCTTGCCCCGAAAGAAATCAAGGGCGTAAAATCGCACGGCATGGTGCTCATGGCAGAAAACGCCGACGGCAGTCTTTCACTCATGCAACCCGAAAAGAAAGTTAATGCCGGCAGCACGGTGAAATAGTTGATTTCCTGTCGATATGAAGTTGGAAAACATCAAAGTAATTGCATTTGATGCCGATGATACTTTGTGGGACAATGAGCCATTTTTTCGCAAAGTGGAGTCCGAAATGTGCGACATTCTCTCGCCCTACGGAAGCAAGGAAGAAATTTCCGAACAGCTCTATGCCATCGAGATGGACAATATGCCAGATTATGGTTATGGCGCCGTGGCTTTCACCATGTCGCTGATTGAAAATGCGGTGAAAGCCAGCAAAGGCAAAGTTCCTGCTCACGACATCGGGAAAATTATTGAGGCAGGTCGTACTTTGGTGCGTCTCAAAGCCACACCACTTTCTGGTGTGAAAGAGACTCTGGAACACTTGAAAAGCATTGAAAAATATATGCTTGTCGTCTTCACCAAGGGGGAACTTCTCACCCAGGAAAACAAGCTAAAAAGGTCTGGACTTCTGCCATTTTTTGACAGAGTATTTATTGTTACGGATAAAAAGGAAAGCGACTACAGAGACCTTTGTACGGCCATGGATATTGCGCCGGAAGAGTTGCTGATGGTGGGGAATTCCCTCAAATCGGACATACTGCCCGCGCTGAATATTGGAGCGATGGCGGTACACATTCCCTACGAAATCATGTGGCAGCACGAAATCATCGAAGATTTCGAGCATGGGAACATGCGACGGGCGGAGACTTTTTCCGATTTACTGGATTTTTTCTAAAAAAATTGAAACATGAAGCGAGTTTACTGCCTGTTATTCATGATAATGTGTTCCTTCGCCGCCATGTCGCAGAACCATGCGGGGAGCAGTATCGAAGAGCGGGCAGAGGCAATATTGTCGCAACTGACGCTTGATGAGAAACTCTCGCTGATGGAGCATCAAAATCCGGCCATTCCGCATGTCGGCCTGCCGGCTTACAGTTGGTGGAATGAGGCTTTACACGGTGTGGCACGCAATGGGTTGGCGACGGTTTGGCCCATGCCCATCGCGCTCTCGGCGACATTCGACCCTGAATTGGTGCGCGGAATCTTTTCCGCCACAGCGGCAGAAGCCCGAGAAAAACACCGCCAGTCGCAAGCTGCGGGCGAGTATGGCGACTACACCGGACTCACTTTCTTCACCCCGAACATCAACATTTTCCGCGACCCACGGTGGGGACGCGGCATGGAAACCTACGGCGAAGACCCGTTTCTTACCGCAATGATGGGATTGGCCTGTGTCAATGGGCTGCAAGAGAGCGAACGCTATGGCGACGGCCACCTCACAACGGCCGCCTGCCTCAAGCATCTGGCCGTGCACAGCGGTCCCGAAAGTTTGCGCCACCAATTTGACGCGCAAATCTCATATCGCGACTTGTGGACCACCTATCTTCCTGCCTTTGAGTACATTATCAAAAACAGCGATGTGCAACAAGTGATGTGCGGATACAATCGTTTGAACGGGGAGCCGTGCTGTACCCACAAAGAATTGCTGGTAGACATTTTACGGCATCGGTGGCAGTACGACGGTTTGCTGGTGACCGACTGCTGGGCGTTGAACGACTGTTGGGAGCGTGATGCGAAGACGCCGCGCCACGAAACACACACAAGTGCTCCTCGCGCCGCTGCAGACGCTTTCGGGAGCGAAGTGGATCTGGAATGCGGTAGCGGACTTTCCGCTCTCAGAACAGCCGTGGATTCGGGCTGGATCAGCGAAGCGAAAATCAACGAACATGTCCGCAGAATCCTTACTACCCGACTGCGCGTAGAAGAACCATCAAGTAACATTTTATCACCCAATTATTTTTTAAAAATAATTGATACACAAATATATGCTTCATCAAGCAGTATCGTAATGTTGAAAAATAATGGCATAGTGCCACTCATTTCTGAAGGGACAAAAATCTTTCTAACCGGTCCCAATGCCGCCGACACACTGATGCCGATAGGCAACTACAACGGAACGCCGCAGCACACCGTTTCCGTTTGGGAAGGAATGAGCGACCTTTTTCCTCTTACCAAAAAAGCAAAAAATTCCGATGTCATCGTCTATGTTGGAGGGCTTTCTCCTCAATTGGAAGGTGAAGAGCTGCCAATAAACGAACCCGGGTTCTACAAAGGCGACAGAACACGGATTGAACTGCCCCAATCTCAACTTGATGACTTAAAAAAGTTGAAAAGATATGGGAAACCGATTGTTTTGTTGCTTTGCACAGGCAGTGCCATTGCATTGGAAAACATTGTGGATGAAGTAGATGCAATATTGGTATGTTGGTACGGTGGGGAAAAGATGGGAGCGGCAGTTGCACAAACGCTGGCTGGAAAACGCAACTCTTTCGGCCGTTTGCCTGTGACTTTTTACCGCTCAACGCAACAACTGCCGGAATTTACCGACTATAATATGCGAGGGCGCACCTATCGCTATATGGAAGAGAAACCGCTTTTCCCGTTTGGTTTCGGATTGAGTTACAGTCAGTTTTCATTGAAAAATGTCACTTTTTGCCGAGAAAGCCTCACCATTCACGGGACCGTTTCCCATGACCGAATATCCGAAAGGTGCACTTCACCGACAGGAAAAGCCGTGGTACAAGTCTACGTGAGAAATTTGGAAGATACGGCCGCCCCGAAAAAGAGTTTGGTTGGTTTCGCTCATCTCACCATTCCCGTTCACGCGACAAAAGACTTTGACATCCAGATAGATCCATTTTGGTTGAAGGTTTTTGATGAAGAAAAACAGGTGATGATTGAGCCAAAATCTGGCAGAAACTATGTTATTGAAATCGGGTTCGACAGTGAAAATACAACCGTGGTCGAGGAAGTATCCGCAGACGCGCAGCCAGAAACAGCCCCCGTGATTTTGAACCGAATGGAAGAATGGCAGGATTTGAAATTTGGCTTTATGTTGCATTGGGGAATGTATGCTCAGTGGGGGGTAGTGGAGTCGTGGAGCATCTGCAATGAGCCGTGGATCACCCGCAATGGTGAAGATTACAACGAATACAAGAAACGCTATCAAGCACTAAATCAAACTTTTAACCCGAAAAAATTCGCCCCTGAGCAATGGGCTGCAGTTGCAAAAGAGGCGGGCATGAAATATGTGGTTTTCACCACCAAGCACCATGACGGTTTCTGCATGTTCGACAGCAAATACACCGATTACAGCGTGGCGGGACCCGACTGTCCCTACCATTCCACACCGCAACCCGACATCACCAAGTCGGTGGTGGACGCTTTCCGCGCGCAAAATATGTGGACGGGGCTCTACTTTTCAAAACCCGACTGGCATTGCGATGACTACTGGGCGCACGAATGGACAACGCCAGATCGCAACGTCAACTATGACATCAACATTTATCCCGAGCGATGGGAAAAGTATAAAGAGTTTACTTACAATCAGTTGTATGAGATCACACACAATTATGGAGAGATTGACATTCTCTGGTTGGACGGCGGCTGGGTACGACCGGCATGGAGCCTGACGGAGGAAACGCGAGAATGGCTTGGAGCATACCAACGCATTCAAGACATTGATATGCAGCGCATTGCGAAGATGGCGCGAGCAGAAAATCCCGACCTCATCATCGTAGATCGAAGTGTGGGTGGCAAATATGAAAATTACCGGACGCCGGAGCAACAAGTTCCCGACACGCTGCTGCCTTACCCTTGGGAAACCTGCATGAGCATGGGCGACAGTTGGTCATACGTGGAGAATGACAACTACAAAAGTTCCAGACAACTTATTCACACACTGATAGATATAGTTGCGAAAGGTGGTAACTACCTCTTAAATGTCGGTCCCGATGCTGATGGGCAGCTACCGTTGGCGGCACAGCAGCGGCTTTGCGAGATAGGCGGCTGGTTATTGGAAAACGGCTATGCCATATACGGCACACGGCCGCTATATCCGTACGCGGAAGGGAACGTGCGATACACACAGTCGAAGGACGGGAGGCACAAATATGCCATCACACTACAACAAAGCGGTGCCTACGCAGTAGTGAAAGAGTTGTGAGATTATTTAAAAAAAATGTAACTTTGCCACCACTACATATAATAACTTAATTTCCTATTAATCAATATCTTAAATAAACAATTTTGATAAATTTCGCTGCAATAGATTTTGAAACTGCCAACAAAGAATACACCAGCATTTGCTCTGTAGGCATTGTCATCGTTCGAGAAGGGCAGATGGTTGACAGTT
Source organism: Bacteroidales bacterium (assembly GCA_024400785.1). Taxonomy (GTDB): domain Bacteria; phylum Bacteroidota; class Bacteroidia; order Bacteroidales; family WCHB1-69; genus UBA1756. The sequence goes on along the minus strand of JAKSME010000007.1, from coordinate 8,620 downwards.
TTTACAGTTTGGTTAAACCCACACCGAACTACTATCCTTGGTTTTACACACGCGTTCACGGTATCAAAAAAGAGGATACCATGAATGCTCCGCTTTTTCCGGAAGTTTGGAAACTTGCCTCAGAAAAAATCGAAGGGTTGCCCTTGGTGGCACACAACAAATCTTTTGATGAAAATGTGCTGAAAACGACCTTCAAACACTATAGGATGCGTTACCCGAATTACCCATTTTTTTGCACATTAGAGGCCTCCAAGAAACTTCTCCCCTCCCCTGATGTTATTGAAAATCATCGGCTTCCAACAGTGGCCAAATATTGCGGATACGACCTTTCCAATCATCATAACGCGTTAGCGGATGCCGAAGCGTGCGCCGCCATCGCCATTAAATTATTGTAAAAAATCCCAGACATGAATAAGACCATTCTCACCTTCATCATCTGTTTGTGCATTGCGCCCATGTTGCTTATAGCTCAAAACGACGGCAACGGCGGTGGCGCCGTACGCATCAGCTTTGGAAATGACAATTATGTAGAACCCGTGACTTTGTCGGGCGACGACCCCACCATACCGCCGAAGCCGAAACGCGTTTTTCACACCAACAGTCTTATACTAAACCAAATTTTAGCAGAGTGTGAAGATTTTGAAGCTCTAACAAAATTATTGGATGAATTGGAAAAAACTTCCAAAATAACGCTATCGGACAGCAGTTCGTGTGAAGATTGTTTTTTAATTGTTAATAACTCTGAAACCAAAATTGTTGTTGCAGTTTTAGACAAAGGAAAAGGAAAAAGAATGAATCTGCTTAATAATCAGTTTGAAACGGAAACAATGTACGAAGGAGATGCCTTTGAAAAACGGTGGTTTTCTCTTTCTGAATAAAAGTTTTCAACAGAGTACCATTTCTTCATTTCAGCAATATATCTTTGCGGTGTTAATTTTTACAAAATAATCATTAACAAAAAGAACAAAGATATGCTCATAAGAACTCACAGTTGCGCATTGATGGGTGTTGCTGCCATTCCCATCACAGTAGAAGTAAGTGTAGAAATTGGTGTTGGATATTTCTTGGTTGGGCTACCAGACAGTGCCATCAAGGAGAGCCAGCACCGGATAGACACGGCACTCAGGAACTATAATTATAAGATACCCGGAAAAAAAATCATCATCAACATGGCACCTGCCGACATAAGGAAGGAAGGTGCAGCTTTTGACTTGACGTTGGCTGTTGCGATAATGATTGCATCAGAACAGATGAAGGGGGAAGAAATTGTGGAGGACTACTATATTATGGGAGAACTCTCGTTGGATGGAACGTTACAGCCTGTAAAAGGGGTGTTGCCAATGGCGATAGAGGCGAGACGGAAGCAGAAAAAGGGATCGATACTGCCGATACAGAATGCGAGAGAGGCGGCCATCGTGCAAGGAATTGAGATATTGGGGGTGGAAAACATCAAGCAAGTGATTGATTTCTTTAACGAAGGCATTCCCATCACGCCAACGACGATAGATATACGCGAGGAATTCCAAAACAGCCTGAACAACTACGAGTTCGATTTTGCCGATGTAAAGGGGCAGGAGAACATCAAAAGGGCATTGGAAATCGCGGCGGCAGGCGGTCACAACGTCATCCTCATCGGGCCACCGGGCTCTGGCAAAACGATGTTGGCGAAGCGTCTGCCTTCCATCTTACCTCCATTAACATTGGACGAGGCTCTGGAAACTACCAAAATTCACTCTGTGGCCGGCAAGATGAGCCGGTATTCATCACTCATTTGCGTCCGCCCCTTCCGAGCGCCGCACCACACAATTTCTGATGTGGCGCTGGTTGGCGGCGGTCAACACCCGCAACCCGGAGAGATTTCCCTCGCTCATAACGGCGTACTCTTCTTAGACGAACTGACTGAAATGAACAGAGCAACATTAGAAGTGCTGCGACAGCCGCTGGAAGACCGCTCCATCACCATTTCACGCTCCAAATATTCTGTTGACGTCCCCGCTTCCTTCATGCTCATCGCAGCCATGAACCCATGCCCGTGCGGGAACTACAACAACCCCAAAATCCCATGCACCTGCATGCCCGGCGTGGTACAAAAGTATCTTTCCCGCATCTCGGGGCCGCTTCTCGACCGTATTGACCTGCACGTGGAGGTCAAACCACTCAGCAATGAGGAACTTCTGACGAAACAGAAGGGCGAATCCAGCTCCAAAGTGCGGGAACGGGTGGTGCAAGCCAGGAACATCCAGGCAGAAAGATACAAAAACTGCCCAGAAATCCACTGCAACGCACAAGTCAACACAAAGATGTTTCAAGTGTACTGCGCCATCGACGAAGAGTGCAAAGCGCTGATGAAAATGGCCATGGACCGCCTCGGACTCTCCGCCCGCGCTTACGACCGAATCCTCAAAGTCGCCCGCACCATCGCCGACCTCGATGGGTGCACGAACATCACTGCAGACCACCTGTCAGAAGCCATCAACTTCCGCAGCCTGGATAGGGACAGCTGGGGAAGGTGAGATTCGTGGAAAGGTGGAAAGGGCGAAGGGGCGAAGGGTGGAAAGGACGAAAGGTGGAAGGGCGGGAAGGATTCAGCACCTGTTGTCACTTACTCCACTTGTACTGGCCATACACACAATTTCCTATCCAGAAAGCATATTGTGCGACCATGCACCAGTCGGCAGCGACAAACCACATGTATACCGCGGCGACATCAACCACCAACCAATACCACCATTGCTCTTTGCAACGGGTAACCATCAGAATTTGAGCTGCCAACGCGGGAACTGTGGTCAATGCATCCATAAACGGCTGTGTATCATTAGTATAAGCCGATAATAAGCGCCAAGCCACAAAAACACCGGCAAAGGTGAAAACACCAATAAGCAGATGGTTGAAACCGGAAAGGATTTTCGGTTCAACCATGCCCGCTTCGTATGAACGAGACCACGCAAAACAACCATATACCATGGTGACTAAATAGAAGACATTAATGGCGATTTCTCCATATAACCTTTGTTGGTACGCCAATACCATGTAAGTTAATATCTGCAAAAAACCGAATACATACATGGAGATTTTTCGACGACTGCATAACAAAACGGAAAAGATTCCACACAAACCACTCACATACGACAAGGCACCCAACCCGGAAACGAAAAAAGCAACCGTCTGCGTAACCATTCCGCCAATCAAAAAAATCCAATAGAAAATGTCAGAATCCTCAACAAATTCGCGATACAAAACGGCAGCCAATCCCCTCTTTTCATCCTTATCAGCACAGGAATCGTATTGTTTGTTATCAACATTCATATTGCCAAACTCTTTAATATTTTTCACAGCAAATTTCTCAAAAAAAACATTCTTCCACCAATTCCACCTTTCCACCATTCACCCATTCCACCCTTTCCACCCTTTCCACCTTTCCACCTTTCCACCATTCACCCATCACTCTTTCACCTATCCAACATCACCGGTCCAATCAATCCAGCCGGCACAGTAGATTGCCCACGCTTAAAAATGTAATGCTGCACGGTAGCATCATCAGAGAATGTTCGTAAATAGTTACCAATCAGCGTAGTAACACGCACCTCCACACTATTGGAACCGAGATGGATATAAGGGGTGATATCATACACGCGGCGGCCGAACCATTTCACCCCGCACGCTCGGCCATTCACAAACAGCTCACAAACATCCGCTACACGCCCCAAATCCAACACCACTCTTTCCGACATCGAATCCAACAACACTGTGGTTTTATATGTGGCGACTCCGGAAAAGGTTGAATCAGCCGTCTCTCGCAAATCCACCGGGTACCGCATCGTTAACGACTTTGACTCGCTGTCTGCCAGCAGCGGATTCCATAACTGCACCTGCCAGCCGGTCAACTCACGGGCATGGGAAGAAATCTCAGGCAACGGCTGCCAGCAAGGGCCGACCGTGTCACGGTCGAAAACCACCAACCATGTTTCCGCAGGACAGAGAGTTACCGAGAGTGTGTCGGCACGCAGGGGCAAACGGTATCTTTCACCGGTAGCAGCATCATAAAGCCATGCCGTTCTACCGTCCACAAAGTCTTTCTGGAAAATCACCTCCGTAGCCCGCGACTCGGTAAGATGCCCATTCACAAACAAAAAAAAGTCGGAACCATCATCCATAACATAGTGATTTTGAAGCAGGAACCTATCCGGAGAAGAAATCGTAATCGTATGGGGCAACGAATAATCTCGCATTACATTTCCATACCACTCCAAGAATTTCCCATCACTTGGTTTTTCCAACAAAACGAAATTTTGGGGCTGATTTTCTAACTTTTTAACACACTTTTGGATCTGTTTATCCCTTTTTTCAAAATTCAACAATCCCAACGAGCGGTCGGGAAATTTCCCTATGCAGAAGACTCGTCCGCCCGCAGCAACAAAGTCGGAAATCGTTGCCAATGCGCCCGCAGAAATCCCGGACACTTCCGCCAAAATCAGCACTTTATACGTTTTTTTGCCCACACAGAGTTTACCTTCTTTCACCTCCGCACTTTGCAACAAGCGGTCGGAAACATAGTCGGCGCCACCGCCGTTTTTGTGGATGGCCTCCCAAAGAAGGGAAGTGTACGGCACATTGAGTTTTTCGGGAAAAGGTTCCGTCTGCACGCCATAGATTGTCCAAAGGTCTTCGTTGGCGGGGAGGATTGCTATATCTGCCACCATATCAGCATTTTGCAGCAATGCGCTCATTCGGGCGCGATAGTCGTTGAGCAGATGAAAGTAGGGCCACCACGGATTTTGTTCGTTGTAATAACTGCCGTACTGCACCCAACCTGGGAAGCCGGCTTCGGGGGGAGAATAGTTGAAACCGTGCCACACAGAATGAGTGACGCCGGAAAAGGCACTCATGTCGGAACCCACCTTCAGCAGTTCGAGTGAGGTGTTGAAAACACGATAGGTGTTGGTCATTTCTTCAGCGCTAACGATGCGGTTGCCACTGAGATGGGCGGCGGAAGACACGTACTTGTTGATCATGGTGTAAGCGCGGCCGCGGCGATAGTCGCTGTCGCCCATCTCCTCACCCACGCGGTGACGGAGATAATTCGTGGTCCACGACTCACCTTCGGGAATGTCATAAGCCAAAGAAGATTCCAACGGGAAGAAGCCACGGCCGTAGGCTTGTGCGCGCGACTTCACTCCGTTGTCGCGACACCACTGCAAAAAGGTGGCGGTATAACGCTCATGTAGCAATTCTGCCTTTGTTGTTTCAAAATCGTAACGAACCCGATTGACTTGCTCTTGAAACTTGGCCGTCTTCTCAGCACCAAACTTGTAACTTTCTACATTTCCGAGTCTTCCAACCTTGAACATCGTGAAAGGAAGCCACGGCATAAGGTCGTAGCCACGGCGACGACGAAATTCGGCCGCAAAGTCACCGGTCCAATTGCAGCCTTCCAACTCCATGCTGTCGGCGAAAAGGGCACGAAGCCACATAGGCAAAGCGCCCAATTTTCCCGTCAGGGCATCCGACATGCTGAGCAGGTAACGGCGGACGGCATCGGCATTGAGATGGTCGAGAATGGAACCGGCGGCACCGGGCGCGCCGTTGATGACGCTGGCAAAAGCATCATACCGCACGAGTGCATAGACAACATGCGGCCCCGACGGCACGTGCAAAACAAGCGAGTCGCTATCAAACTGCGAGGTGAAATCTTCTACCTGATATAGTCCATCCACGGGGTCAGGGACAAGAAGAAGCGATACCAATTCGCTGGTTCTTAATGGATTAGGAACTGTAACTTTGGGATCGACAGCAGCCATAATTTCCGATTTGGAAAGGATGAGCGTGGTATCGCCGCGGGTTGGGAGCGCATACGTGAGCATGACCGAAGCACGGTCTTCCGGCGGCAATGTTTCCGCCCCGAAAGGCCAGCCCGAGCCAACAATCAGGTCGCAGCGCATATTCAACTTTTTAGCTTCCTGGAGAACGGACTCCAGCACGTCGAGCCACTCATCGCTGAGCCAAACGAGTGAAGGTTTGCCGACCGAGTCGCAGCGCGAAGGAAATTCGATGGGGTTGATTTCCACACCGCCGATACCGGCGTCATGGAGCAGATGCAGCTCGCGAATGAGTTCGTCGCGCTCTACTTTGTCACCATTCCACCACCATCGCACAAACGGACGGTACTGAGCATCTGGAACGTAAAACCGAGCGTACGGTCCCGACGGGGAATCCGAATGCTCGGTTTGTGCGGAAGTTGCGGCGAACGCAAAAAAGAAAAAAAGGGTAAAAAGGAAGCGAGTATTCATCGATTTTACCTTCTAAACCCCTTATTTATAATCATATTTCAAAGTTAATGTCTCCATCTCCTGAACCTCATCATCTTCATAAACGTAATGATAACTCTTGGTTTCGGGATAATTACCCATGTAAGTATAGGTGTATTTCATATTTTCCAACACATTGCCGTGAGCGTCAACAAGGGATTCCTCCACGACATTGTTTTTGCTGAAACTATCCAAATAACCCATTTCCCCTACGGCCAATAAACCGCGTAAAGGATTCATCTTGTTGTCATAACCATAAGCCACGATGTAACTTTCCGTACCGGAAGTAACCGTCATTTTAGTGATATTTTCACCCGTCCATGAAAATTCAACCACATTCTGAGCTTCCGTTTTCTGCTCGCTCGACTTTGAAAGGCAGGCCTGCAATTGAGCGATGGCATGTGCGCCACAGTTGGGAAGCAAGTAATTCCAAATATGTTCCGGCAGAGGATGGTCGGCATTTTTCAAATCGTAATCAGTGAAAGTGATCTTCGAGATTTTTCCCCTTTTGTGAGAAACAGTATAAATGGAATGAACAAAATTGCCATCAGAATAAGTGATGGAGATGAGGTTGTTTCCATCATAGTCGAACTTATACGACCATTCCGTACCCCAGGAAATTCTGGATAATTGTTTGCCAACATATTCAAAATCATCAGTATACAATTCCTGTTCATTATCATTGTAATAGGTAATGCTTTTCAGCACGTTGCGATTCCAATTCCATTTTTGAACTATATGTTGCGGAGTTGTAACCACATTGCTTTCCCACTCGCCGGTTTCCGGATTATACTCCTTGACCACTGTTTTGGAAGATTCACGCACATATTCAATTTTTTCCTTAGGTCTGAAAACGCAATCTTTTTCACAAGAAGTAAAAATGAAAATAGCGAGCAAGAGAAGTGATATTTTACCGAAAGATTTCATATTAACAATCAATTAATTATTTGATTTATAATTAATTACAGATTTTCAAGGATAAAGTTGGTAAGTTTGTTGTAAAGATGCAAACGGGTGTTGCCTCCGTAAATAGAGTGGTTTTTGTTAGGATAGAAGAACATTTCGTACTGTTTGTTGGCCTTGTTGAGTTGGGTGACGAGGTCGATGGCATTTTGGAAATGGACATTATCGTCGGCGGTACCGTGAATGAGAAGGTAATTGCCCTCGAGTTGGTCGGCGAAGAAGCAGGGGGAGTTGTCATCGTAGCCGGAGGGATTGTCCTGCGGTTTTTGGAGATAACGTTCCGTGTAGATGTTGTCATAATAGCGCCAGTTGGTGACGGGAGCCACAGAGATAGCCATTTTGAAAGTGCCTTCCCCCTTGAACATAGAAAGTGCGGAAAGGTAACCACCGAAACTCCAGCCCCAAATACCGACACGGTTGTCATCAACGTAAGGCAGTGATTTGAAGTACTTTGCAGCTTCAATCTGGTCAATGGCTTCGTATTTTCCCATCTGTTTGTAAATAACTTTGGTAAACGCGTCGCCCTTGCGGCCGGTGCCACGACCGTCTACGCAAGCCACAATGTAACCCTTTTGGCACAGCATCTGATACCAAGCGAAATCGAACGGACTGCTGAAGTTATTGAGCACCTGCGGTGTTTCGGGCCCGCCATAAACGTACATCAAAACGGGATATTTTTTGTTGGGGTCAAAATCCTTCGGTTTCATCATCCAGCCTTCCAATTCCACACCTTCAGAGGTGGTGAAAGTGAACAAATCCTTGGTGGTAAAGCCGTAATCCTGCATTTTGTTTTTGAAAGCTGCATTATCCTGAATGGTATACAACAATTTACCGTTCGCGCTATGAAGCGTGTAAACCGGCGGAGTATTGGCATCGCTGTAAGTGTTGCAGTAAAAATGAGCGTTGCTGTTGAAAGTCGGATCGTTCCAGCCCGTGCCGTCGGTGAGCATTTTCTTTTTCTTTCCATCAAAATTAATGCTGAACAAATCTTGATTCGGCACAGCGGTTTCATTCGACAGATAATAAATCATCTTCTTTTGGAAATCGATGGCGGAAATTTCTGCCACTTCATACTTTCCAGAGGTGAGTTGAACGGGAGTTTTGCCAAATTCAGCTTTGTAAATGTGACGATAGCCGTCGCGTTCCGATAAGAAAATGACTGTTTTATTGTCATTCAAAAAATAATAATTGTCGGTAATGTCAATCCAGCAAGCATTTTCATCCGTAAGGACAACATCTTTTGCCTTCGTTTGCATATTACAACGGAAAAATTCGACTTTGTTTTGCAAACGATTCATTTTCAATACAATAAGATCTTGTGAATTAGAGAGCCAATAGATTCTCGGGAAGTA
>JAKSME010000069.1 GCA_024400785.1 Bacteroidales bacterium | reverse complement strand
AAAAGACCAAAGCATTATACTCTTCCGTAAGTCGCATCAAGTCGGCATCTTCGTGGGTGAGTTTGTAGCTTTTCAGCGTGGATGCGGCTTCTTCGAGCAGCGATTTCGTCTTTTTGTAGTTGGCCTTCTCATTGCTGGAAAAGCCATATTCGTCAAGCTGGTCGTCTTCGGAAGAGTGACAGCCGGCAAGGGCAAAGCCGCACAGCAAAGCGCATGTCAGAACTGTAAACCAACGTGTGTGAAGTTTACAACGATTGAGAGTTTTCATTATAAATTAGGTTAACAATTTCCCAATAAAAAATCGGTGCAAAAATAGCAAAAAAAAAATCGTGTTGTTGCAATAATGGAAAATCGTGTTTGGTCCTAATTGGTCCGTTTTGCTTTTGTGCGTCCCGATTCCGGCAGCATCACAAAGCATTCTATTCTTCTTCTTCTGTAGTCGGCGCCTCAATATCCCCCATCAAATACGGGGTTCCTATTGTGTCGGGTTCTGCGATTTCACCATCCAATTCTATTATACATTCACCTGGAATTGGCATTGTCCATTCGTCGTTAGCGGGAGACTTTGTGCTGTCGGCGGGCAGGGAGTCTGTAAAAGCAGACACATCTTGGGTGACTGGCGTTTGGCGTGGTTCGGGGACGGAAATTTCGCCCGGCGTTTGCGGGCTGCATCCTATTGTGCCGACCGCCAAGCCGGTAGCAACGCCGACGACGGATAAGGCCTGTCGCCATCCAGACTTTTGCGCTAAAGCGCGCTCCAAAAAGCGCACCTCCGCTTCGCAGCGCGGACATGTGCCGCGGCATTCGCCTTCAAACGTGCATTCGTGAATGTCCAATGCAATGTGGTTGCTTTCTGCAATTTGTCGCCGTATGTTTTTCAAATAGCGGCAGATTTCTTTGCCTTTCATGTTTTGCTTTTTTGTGGGATTTTATAATGAAATTCGTCAAAATGCAAGACACCCATCTTTTGCAGTTCTTCCCGACTTCGGGCGATGTCTTCATCCGTGTTGAAGTTGGGGATGTGAGGGATTCTAATGGTAATGTGTTCTGTAATATTCTGATTGATAAGCCATTGTAGGTTCTCTTTGACGACTGCGTTGTCTTTGTCCGTATAGTGGCGGTAGATGTCGGGCGACATATCCTTGATGTCGATGATGTAGTCGTTGATGGCTGGCGCCAGTCGTTGTAGGTTGGCCATCGGCACGTTGAGTGCGGTTTCGAGGGTGAGGTTCCACTCGGGCCCGCACAGTTTGCGAAATTCGAGAATGAAGTCGGGGTAGAGGAGAGGTTCTCCGCCGCCAAAAGTGATGCCGCCGCCCGTGGCCAAAAAGTAAAGTTGATCGATTTTCACCCTGTCGTACAGACTTTCAGTCGTGAAAACCCTCGGTTGGTGTTCCGGGTTCCAGGACTGCGGATTCAGACAGTAGCGACAGCGCAGCGGGCAACCGTAGAAGCCTACCAACGTGGTTACGCCGTTGCCATCGGTCGGAATTCGGTGACGCTCAATGCCAATGATGGGGGCTTCTTGTGACATAAAAGGGATTTTGGATTTCTTTTTGAAAATTCAGCGGCAAATATACAAATAATCTATTGCCATCAGGTAAATATTTTTCATGTTATACAATTTTTATATGTAAATCAATCAAGTATGAGGGACATAATTAATCCCTTAACCCATTCAACCCTTCGTTCGTTTACAGGATTAAAGGGGATGATCCCGAAATTTTTTAATTGTGAATATTATGATGAAAAAAATGGTCTCCATTCCTAACCATAGTCCGAGCATTTCGTTGATGCGTGAGATTTCCTGAATTTCTCCGAAAAACGGATACGAATATGCGATTTTAGCTGCAATTTTTTATTGAAAATGTTAAAGTGTTATAAATCAATAATATAAAACTTTAATAAAAATAGTTGTATATAACAGAAATGTTATATATTTGCAGCGTAATCAAAAACAACAAGGCAATGAAATGAGCTAAGAAGAATCGCAGAGGAAAAAGGATGGTACCTTTGCCGAAGCGGTGGAAAGCACGACATTTACATTCATCCAGAAAAACCGGGTGTCCTTCAAATTGAAAGGCACGGCACACAGGAAATCAAAACGGGGTTGTACCACAAATTGAAAAAGCAGATAGGGTTCTGACCTATCTGCCGTACATGCGTAAACAAAAAATATACGAATATGAAAAAACGTACAGCATTAATTGAAATGGGCGCGGATGGTACTTTCGGCATCCATACGCCTGACATTGAATCAACAATTATCGGCGAAGGCAGTACCGTAGCCGAAGCGAAAGCGGATTTTGAGAACTCTCTTCGTGAAGTCATTGATGCTTTTGCAGAAACCGGAACGCAGGATCCCGACGACTTGCAAAACACAACCTTCATCTACAAGTATGATCTGCCGTCATTCTTGAGTTACTACGATTATTTTAATATGTCAAGACTGGCCAAACAGGCAGGGATAAATCCTTCACTGATGCGGCAATACAAAAATGGCCAGTATGTATCAGAAAAGCAGGTGGCGAAGATACAGATGGCTATCAATAGGATAGGCAAGGAATTGGCGACGATACAACTTATTTAGTTTTTTGATTACGTTCGTCGCTGTTCCCGCTGCATTCGGCGAACAACTTTATGTTTTAACATAATCGAAATCATCAGACATTGAAGCTCAAAGATTCGGAGCGGACTTGTCTTGTACAATACGTTGATTGCCAATAAATTATCCCTTCTTGAAATTTTAAAAAAACATCATCAACCATTGGCAATGAAAAAATAAAAAGTAGATTTGCACCGTCGTTTTCTTTAGATTTTGTTTGACAGACTTCACAAAATTCAGAGGGACGGTGTGAAATGAGTAAAAATAGAAGTCCCTTTTTTTTCATGTCACACAATTTTTATATGTAAATAAAGTTTTAATATTTATTCGTTTATTTGAAGTGTAAAACCTCATTATGAAAGCAGTTCGTTCTCTTTTCTTATTGATTCTGCTGTCGGCGACTCTGGCTGTGACGGCACAAAATCGTTATACGGTTTCCGGCCGCATGGTGGATTCGCTTGGCAAAGACAAAATCTTTTATGCCCAAGTGGCGCTGCTGACTTCCGACACGGCAACGCAACCCGCTTTTTTCACCTACACCGATGGCGAAGGAAAATTTGCCATTGATTTAGTTCCTGAGGGTGAGTATTTCCTTTCCGGCTCGCTCATCGGATATGCCGACTTGAAAAGAAAGGTAAATGTTTCTGGCACGGGGAAAACGGTGGATTTGGGTGTGTTTGCGATGAAGAAGGGTAGCGTGTCGTTGCAAGGTGTGGAGGTGACGGCCACGAAACCCGTCTTTATGATGGAGGGTGAAAAAACGCTGTACAACGTGTCGGAAGATCCGAGCATCCATTCTGGCACGGCGACCGATGCGCTGCAGAATGCGCCGGGCGTGGAGGTTGACATCGAGGGCAATGTGACCGTGCGCGGTGCTGGCTCGGCCGAAATCTGGCTCAACGACCGCCCCTCCAACATGAATGCCGACGCCCTCAAGGAGTTTCTGCGCCAAATGCCCGCCGACAACATCGAGCGCATCGAAGTCATCACCAACCCATCGGCGAAGTACAGTGCCAACGGAGCCGGCAGCATCATCAACATCGTCACCGTTTCCAAAATCAAGAAAAACAGCTTCGTCAGCTTCGGTCTGCACGGCTCTTCAACGCCGAATATAACTCCTTGGGTATCATACGTTTGGTCCGATGAAAAATTCTCCATCAACCTTTATGCCAACTATAGCTACAGCTATTTCAAAATGGATAAAGAGTCCGCTTCCACGCTTTTCAACAATGAAGGAGACACCGCTTCCATTTTTGCTTCAAACACCCATCGTTTGGATAAAACGCACCGCACCGGGCTGTACATCAACGGGCATTACGATGTTGACACCGCCAATAAAATCTCTTTCTGGGCCGGAACTTACCCCAATTTCGGCAAAGGGGGTTCAGCGAATAAAGTGCAGCATGTCGAATACATCAACAATCCGGGCGTGTATGATTATGATCAGAATTTTGATGGGTTTAATAAGAATTTCGCAGGTTATGGCGGTCTCAATTACTTCCATCAATTCAAGCCGGAAGGCCATTAAATCAATGCGGTTCTCAGTTATTCCGGCCGAAACTACCGCAATGAATCGGCTGAAAAGAAGGACTATTTTTCAGATTCCTTGCTGGATATGAACCGAAACAGTTTGGGACACAGTCATTACTATAGTCTTAGCGCAAGCGTTGACTACACCATTCCGTATCATGAAGATGGGGAAATTGAAATTGGCGTGTCGGGTTCGTATGATTATGATGACGACCTTCACCGCAAAGATACGCTGGTGTGGGGAACGGAGAATGTCTATCTTACTGATTCCATGCAGTTTGAACATTACATCAATCGGGGCGGCGACTTCGATGCATACGTCACGCTGCAGCACAAGTTTGGCGGTTTCACGCTCAAGGGAGGTTTGCGCACTCAGTATCAGGCCTTCAACTACCGTTATCCGGAATTTCCGAAATATGATTTCCAAAAATCCTACTGGGGATTTTACCCCTCGCTGCATTTGAGTTACCGCACCAAATCAATGCACAACTTCAAACTGAGTTACACCCGCCGCGTGAGTTACCCCGACGGCTACGAACTGACACCTTTCATTTCTTACTCCGATGATGATTTTTATACCGGCAATCCCGACCTGAAACCGGCGTACACCAATTCCGTTGAGGCGGGCTGGTCCAAGTATATCAACAAGTTCGGTAATATTGCACTGAACGCCTATTTTCGCAATACGAAAGATCAAACCTGCGAGTTGGAAGATGTCGTTTACGATCCCTATTTCGGCAGAATTGTCACTTTCAGCAAACCGATGAATGCGGGCAAGTCGCTCAATACCGGTTTGGATTTGAATGTCACCTATCGTCTCAAGGCCTTCATGAGCATCCGTTTTTACAGCAATGTTTATTACAAGAAACAGGAGTTTATGTTCCGCGATGAAGCGGATATGCGCAAAGTGGATAATGTTTCCTACAGCTTCCGTTTGAATTTCTGGGCGAAACTGTGGAAGGTATTGGAGGTGAATTTGTCGGGCAATTACCGTTCGAAAAGTGTGGACATGTTTTCTATTACCAAGCCGCGCTATTCCATCGACTGCGGTTTGCGCGCCGAATTCTGGAAACATCACATTTCTGTGTATGTTGATGTGAGCGACATTTTCAATTGGAACAAGATGTCGTACCAATCCAACAATCCGTATTACACTTCAACCAGCACATCAACAAATAGTTGGAGCAGTCGTGCCATTCGTGCGGGCATTACTTTCCGTTTCGGGAAGATGGAGTTAGAGAGCCAGGCACGCCAGGGTGCGGGTTCGGAGCAAGGCGAGTAAAAGGTTAGTAATGAACGATAAGTTCGAGAATCACGCGGTCGTCGCGGCAGTCGTCGCCGGCGTGAGAGAAGAACTTTTCGTAATTCAGGCGGATGCCGGTGCGGACGGGCTTCTCGATGAAAATCAGCGTAAGGCCGGCGGTAATGCGCTGGCGGTGCGTGTCCCACGTGTATTCACCCAGTTCGTTGAATTTTCCGGTGCAGTTGGGCGTGATGGCATCATAACGCAGCGCGATTGCGATGTTGTTGAGCCACGGTTTGTTGATGGGAAATGAATAGTAAGCAAAGCCCTCAAAGGCGTGAACCGGGGCAAAACCTTTGTCAGAGAAGAACTTATAGATGTATTCCGCATCCAGGTGTAAGCCGCCGATGTCGTATTTCACCCCAAAGTCAAAGTTGTGCATCCGCACGGTTTCGTACTTGACGGCGGCATAATTCAAGGAGAGTTCGAACCCTTTGAAGAAATTGAAGGTTCCACGAGCCACGTAATTCAGCGACTTCTGGAATTGCATCTGCTTGCTGAAACCGCCACTGTTGAAAACTCCGGCCTTGATGGAAAAAGGAACCACTTTGTCCCACTTGTATTCGACCACGCCACCGACATCGCTCCAGGCGGTAAGTCGCTGAGTAAGAAACGATTTATCGGAAAAATAGTACTGATAGGGGGAAAGCAGGTTTTCGTTGCTGAAGGGCATTTTGTCGTAGCCGATGAGGAAGGAAAGACCTTTCACTGGTTTGAATTTGGCGAAGATGGCCACGGGCGAGAAGCCGCCTCCGTAGGTAAGGTCGACGAGGGCCATGTAGGAGAACATCGGGTGAAGGTCGCCGGAAACGCCGATGCGCGTGTGGCGCAGTTCGAAATGGTGTTTGTCTTGGATGGTGTTGTATTCGTACCTTCCCAAGATGGTGGCTGTGAATTTGGGCCTCATTTCCTCCTTTGTCAGTTTGTGGAAGGCCTTAGTTTTCAGCGTGTCGCCGGAAGTGTCGGTGAGTGTATCGTTTTTTTGACCATAAGTTAATGATACACAGCATAATGTAAGCAAAATGAGGTAAAAATTCTTCTTCATTTCTTTGGAATAAAAAATATTAAAATTTCAATTTATGCAAAGATAGAAAAAAAATGCAAGCTGGCAAAAAAACGCGGGATAAATTCACAAAAAATCGCCAAAAATTTCGTATTTTTGCCGCCTTATAATTTAATTAGTAGAAATGAATAAAGACTTTTACTGTGTAATCATGGCCGGCGGCATCGGAGCCCGTTTTTGGCCGATGAGTCGCTCCCACTCCCCAAAACAATTCATTGACATTCTTGACGATGGTACTTCGCTGATACAGAAGACATTCGCTCGTTTTACCGAGATCTGTCCCAAGGAAAATATCTACATCATCACCAACCAGATGTATGCCGAACAGGTCAAGCAGCAGCTGCCCGACCTGACCGATGAGCAGATCGTTCTCGAACCCGCTCGTCGCAATACCGCTCCTTGTATCGCCTATGCCAATTACAAAATCAAGGCCAAAAATCCCAATGCCGTTGTCGTTGTCGCCCCTTCCGACCACGTTATATTGAAGGAAGACGTTTTCAAAGAAGTCATCCTCAACGGTTTGAACTTCGTGAAGGACAACCGGAAGCTTCTCACCATCGGCATCCGTCCCTCTTGCCCCAACACGGGTTATGGCTACATCCAGTACGATGAGGACCGTTCCTATGGCGGTTCATCCATCTACGATGTGAAGATTTTTACAGAAAAGCCGGAACTCGAAGTCGCAAAACAGTTTGTGGAAAGCGGCGAATTTCTCTGGAATGCCGGCATCTTCATGTGGTCACTCAGCGAAATAGAATCCGCTTTTGAAGAATTTCTCCCCGAGGTTAATGACCTTTTCAAACAGGGGGAAGGCCTTTACAACACTTCTGCCGAAAGTTCTTTCGTCAAAGCTACCTATTTGGTTTGTAAGAATATATCCATCGACTACGGCATTATGGAACATGCCAAGAATGTATGTGTCTACGCCGCCGACTTTGGCTGGTCGGACCTTGGGACGTGGGGCGCTTTGTACGACATCAGCGAAAAGGATGACGATAAGAATGTGGTGATGGGTAATAAGGTAAAAACTTATAACTCAAACGGTTGCATTATCAATGTGCCTAAAAATAAAGCCGTGGTTTTGCAAGGTATGGAAGATTATATCGTTGTGGATAACGACAACGTGTTGCTGATTTGCAAAAAAGACAATGAACAGCAGATCCGTCAGTATGTCAACGATGTGCAAATCGACTTTGGCGATAAATATATTTAACAGAAAAACGCTTTTATCAATTCATGCCATCTATTAAAAAATTAGTCGGCCAGACTGCCATCTATGGTCTGAGCAGTATCATTGGGCGGTTCCTGAATTATCTTCTGGTACCGCTTTATACTTATAAGATAACGGCCGCTTCCGGCGGGTACGGAATCGTGACCAACGTGTACGCGTACACGGCATTGCTGTTGGTTCTGTTGACCTTCGGTATGGAGACGACTTTCTTCTATTTTGCCAATCGCGATGAAATTGACCCCAAAAAGGCATTTTCCACGGCAGCCAATTCAGTGGGGCTGGTATCATTGGTTTTCTGGCTGATATGTATGATTTTCGGCAGTCCGATTGCCCAAGCGTTGGGGTATGGAGAACATCCCGAGTTTATTCGGATGATGGCCAGTGTGGTGGCATTGGACGCGTTTCAGGCCATTCTTTTTGCCCAACTGCGGTATCAAAACCGTGCCGTTAAGTTCGCCTGTCTCAAGTTGTTGTTCATTGTCCTCAACATTGCCCTCAATCTGTTTATTTTCTTGGCAGCTCCAGAGTTTAAGCAGGCCGATCCGGAACTGATGGCATGGTATAATCCTGATTACCAGGTGGGTTATATTTTTGTTATCAATTTGGTTTGTACCTCGCTCATCACGCTCGGTTTCATACCGGAGATGCGGAATATGCGTTTCGGCATCGACCGCACTCTGCTGAAAGACATGCTGCGGTACACGTGGCCGTTGCTGCTCTTTGGCCTGATTGGCATTTTGAACCAGGTGGCGGACAAAATCTGTTACCGTTTCATCGTTCCCGGTGCTGAAGGCGAGGTGCAACTTGGCATCTACGGTGCCTGCGTCAAAATCGCGATGATTATCGCCATTTTTACCCAGGCATTCCGTTACGCATACGAGCCGTTTGTATTTGGTGGACAGAAAGATAAGAACAGCAAAGAGGCCCAGGCCTTGGTGATGAAATATTTCGTGGAATTCACCCTCTTGGCATTTCTCATCGTGGTTTGCTACCTCGATGTTTTCAAATTCATCATCCATAGAAATTACTGGGACGGCCTGCGCGCTGTGCCGATTGTGATGATGGCGGAAATATTCATGGGAGTTTACTTCAACCTTTCCTTTTGGTACAAACTGAACAAAGAAACGTGGTGGGGAGCCATCTTCTCAGGTGTCGGTTGTGCCGCACTATTGGCTGTCAATTTCATCTTTGTTCCGAAATTCGGTTACATGGCTTGCGCCTGGGGCGGTTTTATCGGTTATGGCATCTGCATGGTGCTTTCCTACATTGTCGGACAGAAACGCAATCCCATCCCTTACCACATCAAATCGCTTTTTGGGTACTTCTTGTTGGCAGTCGTCCTTTATGTGGCTACCATTTTTATTCGTCAGGATAATGTTGTTTTAACCTTAATATTCAATACTTTAGTGCTGTTGGTTTATGTGGCGGTATTGTTGTACAATGAGAGAATTGTGGTGAAAAGGGCCGTGAGCAAAGTGAAAGGCAAGCTGGGAAGATAAATTTAAAGTGAAAAAAGAAAAAATAATCATAGAATGAAAATTTTAGAAAAAAACAATCTAAGAGGCGATATTTTTGGCGGCATCACTGCGGGTATCGTAGCGTTGCCGCTTGCATTGGCCTTTGGTATTCAGGCTTTTGGTGTGATTAGTGTGGAAGAAGTGGGCAACATTGGCGCCATCGGTGCCCTCGCGGGTCTCACCGGTGCGATGATGATTGGCTTTTTTGCCGCTCTTTTCGGCGGAACTCCGTCGCAAATCAGCGGCCCCACCGGCCCGATGACTGTCATTTCCGCTACTTTGATTTCCGGCGTTTGGGCCAGCACCCATCCCAACAGCATTGAAACTGTGGTGATCAGCATGGCACTGGCGGCCATCCTATGCGGTTTGTTCCAGATTCTCTTCGGCATTTTGAAAATCGGTAAATACATCCGATACATCCCTTATCCGGTACTTTCTGGCTTTATGAGCGGTATCGGTATCATCATCATTGTGCAGCAGATTTATCCGTTACTCGGTTTGAAGTCTCCGGTTTTGATTGTGGACATGATTATGCAACTGCCGTCGCACATTGCCGGTTTCAATTTGGCCGCCCTGCTCCTCGGTTTGGGAACCGTGGCCATCATCTACCTTTTTCCACTGTTAACCAAGAAAGTACCTTCTACACTGGTGGCACTTATTGTCATGACCATTGTGGCTACGCTTCTCCATTTCGACACAAAACTCACCATCGGCGAAATTCCTTCCGGACTGCCGATGCCGTTTTTTGTTGAGCACAATGTGGCTGGTGTGGATTGGCTGGCAGTTTTGAAAATGTCTGTGATTCCGGGTTTGACGTTGGCTGGTTTGGGCTCCATCGACACGCTGCTCACCTCGGTTGTTGCCGACAATACCACGAAAACGAAACATGATAGCAATCAAGAACTTATTGGTCAGGGTATCGGTAATATTGCGGTTGGTATGTTCGGTGGTCTGCCCGGAGCGGGTGCCACCATGCGTACCGTTGTCAATATCAAGAGCGGCGGTCGCAACCGTCTCTCCGGAATGGTTCACGGCGTGGTTCTG
>JAKSME010000068.1 GCA_024400785.1 Bacteroidales bacterium | reverse complement strand
ATGAAATATGTGGATAAGGAAATGAGTCTTGATCATGCAGTAGACGCTTTGTTTTTTGACGACAAAGCAAGACATGAAGGAGAATATGACAGATTGTTTGCTTCGATATTCAGCAAACCCGACGAGATGAAGCGTATCATCGAAACGATGTATAAAAGGCATGCAGGGTGGACTCGTCAGGAACTGCTGGCGAAGACAGGAATGGCAGATGGAGGGGCTTTTTCAAAGATGCTGAAATCATTGGTGTCCAGTGATTTTGCGATAAGATATGTCCCTTTTGGGAAAAGTGAGGAGCATTACAAACTGTCAGACCCTTTCTGCTGGTTTTGGCTGCATTTTGTAAAGGGCAAAAAAAGTCTGTCGGCAGACTTCTGGAAGGGGGACGCAAGTCAAAGTGTGGTGACATGGCGAGGAATTGCCTTTGAGGAAGTTTGCTGGAATCATTGGAGACAGATTAAACGTGCTCTGGGTATCGGGAGTGTGCAAACGGAATTCAGTGCTTGGACAAAGATGGGGGACGATTGCGATGATGGCGCACAGATGGATTTGCTTATACGGAGGCAGGACCATGTGATGAATATGTGCGAGATGAAATTTTATAATGAGGAATTTGTGGTGGATAAATCTTATCACTTAAAACTGATGCACAGAGCGAATCTATTGGAAAAGGAGCTCCCGAAACGTATGGTGGTACACTCAACCTTAGTAACTACGGAAGGATTGAAATACAATGAATACAGTAGCATTTTTCAAGATATTGTAACGATAGATGCATTGTTCGCAGAAGAATGAAAATCCATCATCATAACTAACCAACACTAAGCATGTTCACATTCCTCATCGCCATAGCAATCCTCGTAGCGGGCTACATTATTTACGGGACTTACATCGCCCGCATCGTTGACATCAATCCACAGAACCCTACGCCAGCCCTGACGCGGACCGACGGCATCGATTTCGTTCCGTTGCCCACTTGGAAAGTCTTTATGATTCAGTTTCTCAACATTGCGGGGCTCGGGCCAATCTTCGGTGCCATTATGGGCGCGCAGTTCGGCACGGCCTCTTATCTCTGGATTGTGTTCGGCACCATTTTCGGCGGCGCCGTCCACGACTTCGCTTCGGGCATTATGTCGTTGCGCAACGACGGCGAGAGTCTGCCGCAGCTTATCGGGCGCTACCTCGGCGAAAATGTCAAGAAAGTGATGATTGTCTTCGTGCTGCTTTTCCTCACGCTGGCAGGTGCGGTCTTCGTGTCGCAGCCGGCCGACATCATCGTTGGGTCGCTGAATGCACCGGAAGCCGCTGCCGGAAGTGCATCACTGCCGTTCTATATGAATGTCTATTTCTGGGTTGCCGTCATCTTCTGCTATTATCTTGTCGCCACGCTGTTCCCAATCGACAAGATCATCGGCAAAATCTACCCGATTTTCGCCATCTGTCTGTTCCTAATGGCCGTCGTGATACTGGCGGCTTTGCTGGTGCGATGGCCGGCACTGCCCGAGATGTGGGAGGGCTTCGGCACGAAATACGACCCGTCGCCCATATTCCCGATGATGTTCGTGTCGATCGCCTGCGGTGCCGTCAGCGGTTCGCACGCCACGCAGTCGCCTATGATGGCGCGCTGCCTGAAAAACGAGAAGCACGCCAAGCCGGTGTTCTATGGCGCTATGGTTGCCGAAGGCATCGTGGCACTCATCTGGGCCGCGGCAGCAACGGCTTTCTTTCAGGACAACGGAACGGGCTTCACACAAGGCCAGGTGGTGAATTTCATCTGTCACAACTGGATCGGAGTTTTCGGCGGCGTACTCGCCATCCTCGGCGTGGTGTTCGCCCCCATCACCACGGGCGACACGGTGCTGCGAGCTGCGCGTCTTATCGTGGCCGACACCTTCCATATCGAGCAGAAAAGCATCCGCAACCGACTGCTCATCTGCATTCCCATCTTTGCCGTCTGCGCCGCATTCCTCGTTTTCAGTTTGGGCGACACCCGGAATTTCGCCATCGTGTGGCGCTATTTCACCTGGAGCAACCAAGTGATGGCGGCCTTCACGTTCTGGGCCATCACGGTCTATCTCACCCAACGGGGCAAGAACTACTTCGTGTCGCTCATTCCCGCCATATTCATGAGCTTCGTCACCATCTCGTTCATCCTCGAAGCCCCAACAGGTGCCTACATTCCGGACAAAGGCCTCACGCCCTGGATGGCGCAAACGATAGCCGCACTCGCCACAATAGCGGTCACCGCCTGGTTCTACCGTTGGAAGAGAAACAGGGAGAAGGTAGGAACGGGAATGTAGGGGCGGTGTGTCATAGTAACTGAAAAAGATGCAATCCGTCACGAAGGCACCAACAAGAACGAAAAACAGAAATCTAAAACCTAAGAGTTAATATGTCCCCTTACATTCACAAAGTCAAATACTACGAGTGCGACCCTATGGGTATCACGCACCACTCCAATTACGTGCGCTTCATGGAAGAGGCGCGGGTCGATTTTCTGGACCAGCTGGGTTACGGTTTCGAAAAGATGGAAGCCGAGGGCGTCGTGTCGCCCGTGCTGAACATCAATGTCAAATACATCAAGCCCTCTAAGTTTCAGGACGAAATCTCCATTTCTGTGTGTTTGGAAAAAACGTCCGCGCTAAAATATACTTTCCATTATGTGATGAAAATCGGCGAAACGACCATCTGTACCGGCGAAAGTATCCACTGTTTTATGGAAAACGGTCGGCCCGTGGTGGCGGAAAAGCGCTTCCCCGGTTTGGCAGAGGCACTCGGGAAATTCAGCGATGGAAGAATCGCCGGCGCTGAAATATAAAATTGATACGATGGGAGAGGACTTCCGTCACCGTCAACCGTTTCACGATTTTCAGACCATTTTCGTGACCTCACGAAAATGGTCTGGTAGGAATTAACTGCTTGTGACGACAATGCTTTCTGGCTGTATAAAGAAAAATTACAAAATAATGTTAAAAAATAATAATGTTAATGTTTTCTAAAATTTTCATGGTATCTTTGCCGCGCAAATAACTAAATACAAATTACTATGGATTTACTGAAAATTGAAGCACTAACGAACTCGTTTAATGGTATCATTCACACTATCAAAGGCAAAGAAGAAGTCGTTGAAGTCTGGTTTGCAAGAGAACTACAGACCATTTTGGGCTACGCTCGCTGGGAGAATTTTCTGATTGCCATTAGTAGGGCAGTTGAATCGTGTAAAACATTGGGAATCAATGTGGACGACCATTTTCGTGAGGTCACGAAAATGGTCGAATTAGGGAGCGGTGCGAAGCGCGAAATTACCGACATAATGCTCACACGTTATGCCTGTTATCTAATTGCACAAAACGGAGATCCTAAGAAGGAAGAAATTGCCTTTGCACAAGGATATTTCGCAGTACAAACGCGAAAGGCAGAACTTATTGCTGAATACATACAGCAGATTTCTCGCTTGGAAACGAGAGAACGATTGCGCATTTCTGAAAAGCAACTCTCACAAAGCATCTATCAACGCGGAGTTGACGACAAAGGGTTCGGACGTATTCGTTCCAAAGGTGATACCGCATTGTTCGGGGGATATACCACGGAAGATATGAAAAATAGGTTGGGCATTAAGTCCACAAGACCTTTGGCCGATTTTCTCCCAACATTGACTATCGCTGCCAAAAACTTGGCAACAGAAATGACAAATTATAATGTCGGACAGAAAGATTTGTTTGGAGAAGAATCTATCACTCAAGAACATATCCAGAATAATAAAAGTGTACGAATTATGTTGGGCCAACGCGGTATTGAACCAGAAAATTTGCCAGCAGCGGAAGATATCAAGAAGGTTGAACGCCGAGTAGAAAAGAATGAAAAGCAAATAGAAAAATCTACTTCAAAACTTCCTAAATAGCAATGACTTACTAAGATTTTCAGACCATTTTCGTGATCTTACGAAAATGGTCTGGTAGGAATTAACTGCTTGTGACGACAATCATTCAATTTAAAAATCATCGCTTTATAAACGACCTCATCACCAATTTCAACTTCCGCCGCACCTGGAAGGCGGCTATTACAAATCATCCTAAATACGGCCGTGTCACACTTCGCTCGCACTGAAGCATTTCGTGTGGAGTGCCTGCAAACAGCAGGTCGCCGCCCGCCTCTCCACCACCGGGGCCCAACTCGATGATGTAGTCCGCCTGCTTCATCACGTCCAAACTGTGTTCAATCAGTATCAGTGTGTTGCCCGCGTCCGTCATCTCGTTGAACAACACCAGCAGCTTGCGGACGTCGTCCAAATGCAAACCGTCGGTGGGCTCGTCGATGATGAAAATCTCGCCCTTGCGGTGCAAATAGGAAGCCAACTTCACGCGCTGCAACTCCCCACCCGACAAGGTGGTCATCGCCTGGTTGAGGTGCAAGTACCCCAGTCCCACCTTGGCCAACGCCTGCAACTGTGGCTGGAACGGCTGTCCTTCGAAGAAGTCAATGGCCTCTTCCACAGACAGATCCATCACTTCCGCGATGTTCTTGCCCCTATACTTATATTGTAGCGTTTCCGCATCGTAGCGCGTGCCGTGGCACACGTCGCAAACGGTCTCGATGGATTCCATGAAGGCCATGTCGGAAACGATGATGCCTTTGCCGCCACAAGCCGGACAGCCGCCTTTCGAGTTGAAAGAAAACTGCTGGATATTGCTGTGGTTGGCTTGAGCAAACAATTTGCGGATGGTGTCGGAAATGTCCAGATAGGTCGCTGGTGTGGAACGCATGTTGATGCCGATATTCTTCTGTCCGATGAAAATGGTCTCTTTTTCGCACTGATTTTGAAAGACTTCCATCAGTGAGCTTTTCCCCGAGCCGGCGACACCTGCGATGACGGTGAGCACGGACAAGGGAATGTCTACCGATAAATGCTTGAGATTGTGCAGAGTGGCATCTTCAATGCGGAGGAATCCCTGTGGTCGGCGTACGGTCGCCTTCATTTCGCTGCGACTGCGCAACATGCGGCCGGTGATGGTGTCGGATTTCAAAAGCCCCTGGTAATCACCCTGGTACATGATTTCGCCGCCATGACTTCCTGCTTCGGGCCCCATGTCGACGATGTGTTCCGCCATGGCAATGATTTCGCGGTGGTGTTCCACAATTAGGATGGTGTTTCCGTGGTCGCGCAGATGTTGGAGCGAGTTTTTCAGCCGGATGATGTCCTGTGGGTGCAGACCGACGCTCGGTTCATCAAGCACGTAGGCCATGTCGGTCAGTGCGGAGTTGATGTATTTCGCAATCTTGATGCGCTGCGCCTCGCCGCCGGAAAGGGTTCCCGTGCCGCGACTTAGTGACAGATAGCCGAGGCCGATGTCGCAGAGCGCTTGCAGGCGTTTCACCAATTCTCGTTTTAGATCCACCGCCAGCGGGTCGTCGATGGCGGCAATGAATTTCACTGCGTCAGTGATGGGCATTTCCACCACATCAGCGATGTTCTTCCCGTTGATTTTGCAACTGCGCACGCGCTCGTTCACGCGCATCCCGTGGCACTCCGGACACTCGAAGGTGCTCACCATCTGGTCCAGTACCTTCTGCTGGCGCTTGCCTTCCTTCGTGGTGATGATGCTGCGGTACATACGAGGAAACATTCCTTCGAATTTGGCAGACTTGGGCCAGTTGCTTGGTGGGTTTTTCAATCGAATCTGCGGTGAATAAAGAAATAGGTCCAGCTCTTCCTTGCTGTAATCCTTGATTTTTTTGTTTAAATCGAAAAGTCCGCTGTAGGCATAGCGTTTCCAACGCCAGGCTCCGGTGGTGAAAGTAGGGAAGTGGATGACATCTTCATCGTTGAGGCACTTGTTGAAGTCCACCAGTTTGTGGATGTCGAGTTCTGTGACTTGTCCGAGGCCGTCGCAGCGCGGACAGCTACCGGACGGATGGTTGAAACTGAAGGTGTCGGAATAGCCGACAAAAGGTTGCCCGACGCGCGAAAATAGCAGACGGAGCAGCGCGTAAATGTCGGTGTAAGTACCCACGGTGGAACGGTTGTTCGGGGCCGGTTTTTTCTGGTCGATAACAATGGTAACTGGCATGTTGTCAATGTGTTCAACCTTTGGGCGACCGTATTTGGGCAGGTATTGTTGGATGAAGGTGGGGAAGGTTTCGTTGAGTTCGCGGCGGCTTTCCGCGGCGATGGTGTCTAAACACAACGAAGACTTTCCAGAGCCGGAAACGCCGGTAAAGACCGTGATTTTCCGCTTCGGAATTTGCAGCGAAACATCTTTCAAGTTGTTTTCGCTGGCGCGAATTATGGTAATCATGTTGTATTATTTTGAAATACAAGTATTTGTGCTTGACAAATACTGCTCGAGCAACCGTTGTACGTATTTGCCGAAAACGTCAAATTCTATGTTGACAACCGTTCCGGGAACGAAGTTGTGGAAGTTGGTGACTTTGTGAGTATAAGGAATGATGGCTACGGAAAAATGGCCTTTTTCAGAGTCAACGACGGTGAGACTCACGCCGTTAACGGAGATGGAACCCTTGGGAACGGTGATGTTGTTTTTAGCGGTGTCGTAGCTGAAATAGTAGCGCCAGCTGCCATTGTCATCAACAACCTTTTCGCATGTGGCGGTCTGGTCAACATGCCCTTGCACAATGTGTCCATCGAAGCGGCCGTCCATGCGCATGCTGCGTTCGAGGTTTACTTCATAGCCCACTTTCCAGTTCTTGAGGTTGGTTTTGAGCATGGTTTCATCCATGGCCGTAACCACGTATTGTTTGGCGGTTTTGTCCACTTTTACCACGGTAAGGCAGCATCCGTCGTGTGCCATGCTTTGGTCGATAGCCAATTCATCGGCGAAGTCGACTTCAATAGTGAAGTGGAAGTTGCTGTTTTCTTGTTCTATTTTGACGATTTTACCTGTTTTTTCTACGATACCTGTGAACATGATTGTTGTTTTATTTGAAATGAAAATGGGTGATTTTCGCTGGATTGAAATGTTTTAACTATTAACTTTCACTGTTTTTTGGAGCATGGGTACGAATTTGAATTCGCCGAAAGTTTCAGCGTTGAACTCGTTTTCTCCGACCTTGGTGATGCGGTGCATCTGTTGTACGCCATCGCCGACGGGAATGACCATGATGCCACCGACTTTAAGTTGTTGCAGCAGTGCTGCCGGGACGTTGGGAGCGCCGCAGGTGACGATGATTTTGTCGAAGGGCGCTTTGTTGGGAAGCCCTTCGAAGCCGTCGCCGTAGTGCATGAACACATTGCTTACTTTCAATGTGTTAGTGAGTTTTGCGCGGGTTTTCCGGAACAGTTCGAGTTGTCGTTCGATGCTGAACACTTTCGCGCCCATGGCAGCCAGGATGGCAGCTTGGAAGCCGGAGCCGGTGCCGATTTCCAACACGGTGTCATCGGGTCGGATTTGAAGAAGCTGTGATTGGAAGGCAACGGTCAGCGGTTGCGAAATGGTTTGTCCGCACGCAATAGGAAGGGGCGTATTTTCATACGCCCTGCCTAATAATATTGTATTTGTTTGTTCTAGAAATTTGTGTCGTTCCACCACGTCGAAGGCGTGGAGAACATTTTCGTCGGTAATGCCCTGTTGACGAAGCCATTCAATGAGTGACTTTTTGGCGCCTTGAAGCATGAATTCAGAAACGCCCATATTATTCCGCCAACACTAAGACCTTGTTATTCAATACTTCGACGACACCGCCGCGGATGTCGAAAAACTGCGTTTGTTCCTGGGCATCGGTGATTTTCACCTTTCCTGCCTTGAGGGCTGAGATGAGCGGCGCGTGGTTGTTCAGAATTTCGAAAAGGCCGTCCAAACCGGGTAGTTGCACCAGTGTGGCCTCTCCTTTGAACAATTCCTTGCCCGGGGTGATGATTTCCAGGTTCATAGTGTTGATTATTTAGCGTTTGCCAATTCTTTTTCGCCTTTTTTGATAGCGTCTTCGATGGTTCCGACCAAGTTGAAAGCGGTTTCCGGCAAGTAATCGAGTTCGCCGTCGAGGATCATATTGAAGCCCTTGATGGTGTCTTCGATGCTGACGAATACACCCGGGAGGCCGGTGAATTGTTCAGCAACGTGGAACGGCTGTGACAAGAAACGCTGTACACGACGTGCGCGGTGAACCACCTTGCGGTCTTCTTCGGAAAGTTCTTCCATACCGAGGATGGCGATGATGTCTTGCAATTCGGCATATCTTTGGAGAACCATCTTCACACGTTGTGCAGTGTTGTAGTGTGCGTCGCCAACGATGTCGGGGGTAAGGATACGTGAAGTTGAATCCAACGGGTCAACAGCGGGGTAAATACCGAGCTCGGAAATCTTACGGCTCAAAACGGTCTTGGCATCCAAGTGGGAGAAGGTTGTTGCAGGCGCCGGGTCAGTCAAGTCGTCTGCGGGAACGTAGATGGCTTGGATGGAGGTGATGGATCCGCGCTTGGTAGAGGTGATACGTTCCTGCATGGCACCCATTTCGGTTGCCAGCGTCGGTTGGTAACCTACTGCGGAAGGCATACGGCCGAGCAATGTGGAAACTTCTGAACCGGCCTGGGTGAAACGGAAGATGTTGTCGACGAAGAACAAAATGTCTCGTCCACCGGAATTTTCGTCACCGTCGCGGAAATATTCTGCCATGGTCAATCCGGAAAGGGCAACTCGTGCACGTGCTCCCGGGGGTTCGTTCATCTGACCGAAAACCATGGTACATTGTGATTTGGCCAACTCTTCGCGGTCAACCTTGGAAAGGTCCCAACCGCCGGCGGCCATGCTCTTTTTGAACTCGTCGCCATAGCGGATGACGCCAGATTCGATCATTTCGCGCAAAAGGTCGTTACCTTCACGGGTACGTTCGCCAACACCTGCAAATACTGACATACCAGAGTATTTCTTTGCAATGTTGTTAATCATTTCCATGATCAAAACGGTTTTTCCCACACCGGCACCACCGAAAAGACCAATCTTACCACCCTTGGCATAAGGTTCAATCAAGTCAAGAACCTTGATACCCGTGAAAAGTACTTCTTCTGAAGTGGAAAGATTTTCAAATGTCGGGGGATCTTTGTGAATGTTGTTGCGTTTTTCGCATTTTACATCGTCAATACCGTCGATGCACTGGCCGATGACGTTGAGCAAACGGCCGTTGACTTCGCCGGTCGGCATCGTAATCATGCTGCCGGTAGCTATGACTTCCATGCCGCGGCGCAAACCGTCGGTGGAGTCCATTGCGATGCAACGCATCGTGTTTTCACCAATATCTTGTTGACATTCAAGGACTAACTTGTCGCCATTGTCCTTCTTGACTTCCAGCGCGTCGTAAATGTTGGGGAGAGTAACGCCTTCTTCGAAGCGAACATCAATAACAGCACCTACAATCTGGGAGATTTTTCCTTTGACTTGTTCTGCCATAGTTATGAATTATATGTGATTATTATTTTGCTTTGCTATACAAAAATCGGCTGCAAATTTACATAAAAATGTTGAATTTCCAGCCGTCATGTAAAAATAGTGCGAATTTTTTATTGTACGAGGCTATTTGCCTCAATATTAATGTGAGAGACTTCTATTGATGATGAAAATATCCCTTTGATAGTCAAGATATAACGTGTGTTTGTGTTGATTTTTGTCTGATTCTCACCGTCCACACTTATTTTCATTTGCATTTTGCAGGAAGAACCTCCACGGGAGTTTTGCGTCCTCCCCGGCGTAGTCGACGCCGATGCGCGGGCCTGCAGCAATTTGGTTGGAAGGAATGACTACTCCGCGGTCCTCCACCCACAGAATGTCGGAATTGAGTGAGACTCCGTTAAGTTGCATATTGATTCCCAGAGCTTTGCAAACCTTTCCCGGGCCGTCGGTGAGTGCGAGGGAGCCTTGTGTCTTTCCTGTCCGCCGGAGCATCAGTTCCTCACCGTGGGTTGGAATGATGCCTCGTATCAGCACCGCGTCTGGAGTTCCTTGGCCGTTGGTGACGAAGTTGAGCATGTGGTGCATCCCGTAGCACAGATAGATGTAGGCCACCCCGCCGCGGGCGTACATCATTTCGTTTCTTTTCGTGCGCCGCCCGCCGAAAGCGTGCGAGGCACGGTCGTTCGTCCCGCAGTACGCTTCCGTCTCCGAAATCATCCCGCCGGCCAACTGCCCGTCAATCATCGTGAAAACATATTTGCCCAACAGGTCTTTCGCCAGAAAAACCACGTTATCGTTGAGAAAGTATTCGGGTGTCATTGATGTGTAATATTTTGATAATTAGATAATTAAAAATGAGGAATCAATATTCAATACTAATTCCTCATTCTCAAGTCTCAAGTCTCAAGTCTCAAGTCTCAAGTCTCAAGTCTCAAGTCTCAAGTCTCAA
>JAKSME010000067.1 GCA_024400785.1 Bacteroidales bacterium | reverse complement strand
GAGCTGGGCGGGGTGTTGGTTTATGGCATTCCGTCTTTCCGTCTGCCCAAGGAAACGGTGGTCAAGCATGAGGTGGAAAATCTCCGCAAGATGGGTGCGAAGTTCGAGCGTGACGTTGTTATCGGTCGCACGGTAACCATTGACGAGCTTTTTGAGAAGGAGAAATTCGAAGCGGTTTATGTGGGAAGTGGCGCTGGTCTGCCCAACTTCATGGGAATTCCGGGGGAAAACCTGTGCGGTGTAGTTTCAGCTAATGAATTTTTAACCAGAAACAACTTATTATTCTCATATAGAGAAGGTTATGATA
The DNA here is from genome assembly GCA_024400785.1 of Bacteroidales bacterium. Classification (GTDB taxonomy): domain Bacteria; phylum Bacteroidota; class Bacteroidia; order Bacteroidales; family WCHB1-69; genus UBA1756. The sequence continues at coordinate 10,253 of JAKSME010000067.1, read as the reverse complement.
CTCCGAATTTTGTAGGACAGCGGGTGGCTGTTGTGGGTGGCGGCAATGTTGCCATGGATGCAGCGCGCACTGCGTTGCGTTTGGGTGCCGACGTCCATGTGGTTTACCGCCGTTCGGAAGCCGAGCTTCCGGCCCGTGCTGAAGAGGTGCATCATGCCAAGGAAGAGGGCATCCATTTCGATTTGCTGTGCAATCCGGTCCGGATTTTGGGCAATGAAGAGGGCTGGGTGAGCGCAATGGAATGTGTTCGCATGGAGTTGGGCGAGCCCGATGCTTCCGGTCGCCGCCGTCCGGTGGAAATTGCCGGCAGCGAGTTCGTTTTGGACGTTGACATGGTCATCATGGCATTGGGCACGTCTCCGAACCCGTTGATCAGTCGCACCACACCCGGATTGGCTGCTAACAGGAAGGGGTGTTTGGAAGCCGACGAATGCGGTCGCACATCGCGTCCGCGCGTTTTTGCCGGCGGTGATGCGGTGAGCGGGGCGGCCACGGTCATTCTGGCCATGGGCGCTGGTAAAAAAGCTGCCGCAGCCATCCACCAAGCATTGAGCGAAAACAACTGATAATAAGTCCGCAATAGTGAGAAGAAGCCTTTTCTCTTTGGTTTGTGTTCTGAGCGTTTTCGTCTTCTTTTATTCTTGTAAAAAAGAAATCAAAGAAGGAAGCGAAAATGTTCTCCAACCGAAGGATTCAATGGCAGAGGTGTTTGTTCCTTTGCCCGACACCGTCTATCCGTCCGTGGCTGATTTGGAGTTCCGAATCGACACTTTCGACACCATTCATTCGGGTTTGATTGGCGATTTTACGGATTGTTATGCCAATGCGCCCGGCATCTTTACCTTCCGGGGAGGGCCTTTCCGTGATGCGAAATTCAACGGGAAAATCTCCGGACGGCCGGACACAGTCGTCCGCGATTGGACTTTTCTCACAGATTACGACCATTCCATCACCAAATATGGCACGTGGGGCGGTGGAACCGGCTGGACCGGTCAGCCGTTGTACGTGCATTGGCCTGACAGTTGCGTGCAGCGTTTCCGCAATGAGTCGCCAGCCTTGAAAAAGTGTTTTTCCAATCGGGAAATCATCGTTGGTTCTTTGTGTGGAAAACTCTATTTTATTGATTTTGAGACGGGAGATTCCTCTCGTTCGCCCATCGATGTGCAGAACAATATCAAGGGGACGGCTTCTTTGGATCCGACTTTGAATGGAAATTTGTATGTGGGCCAGGGCATTCCGCGCCAGCAACCCTTTGGTGCGGCGACCTACAACTTGTATCGGCATGAGCGCACCCATTTTCAGGGGCGTGACGTTAATGCTTGGCGACAGTGGCATGCTTACGATGCTTCGCCCATCAGAGTCGGTGAATTTGTTTTCCGGGTAGGGGAGAATGGCACGGTGTATAAGTATCGATGCGTGAATGGCGAAATGGAACTGCATACGACATTGCGTTATCGCAAGGCCGGCGGTTTCGGAAGCCCCGGCATAGAATCTTCCATGGCGGTGTATAAAAATTATGGATATATTACTGACAATCACGGAAATATTGTCTGCTTCAACCTTAATACCCTCCAACCTGTTTGGCACTATTGCAACCATGATGACAGCGATTCTTCCCCTGTGATTGAGGTGGAAAACGGTGTTCCGTATCTTTATTCCGGCTGTGAGGTGGACAAGCAACGCGATTCTGTGAATTTTACCTATCTGGTGAAGCTGGACGCTCGCAATGGAGAGTTGGTGTGGGAACAAAAAATACCCGCGCGTAAGGCTGTAAGCAGCGGGCACACATTTGAAGGTGGGGCTTTTGCAACCCCATTGTTGGGACAAGGAAACTGCAAAGATTTGATATTCTTCAATTTAAGTACAAATCTTCCCGTTATTGGTGGCGAATTTGCGGCGCTGAACAAACATACGGGCGAAATCGTTTACCGCACCCCTTTGAAGTGGTATCCGTGGTCATCGCCGGTGGCCTTGGAAAACGAAAAAGGGGAGATGTTTGTCTTTACGGGCGACTGTGCCGGAAGGGTGTATCTGATTGATGCCAAAACGGGAGAAATCCTGTTCTGTCGCGTCATGGCGAACAATTTTGAAGGTTCCCCCATTGTGGTTGATAATCATGTGGTCGTGGGTTCGAGGGGGCAGGAAATTTACCGTTTTACCATTTCTTCAAAATAATTATCATCCTAAAAGAAATAGAACTTAACCTCATTTGATATTCAAAATTCCTTACTTATGAAAAATCATTTGCGATTTTATTGTTGGCTCTCTTAGGCGGTTCTGCTTATGCCCAACAGGTGGTCCTTTATTTTACTGGAAGAGAAGCCAATACAAATACTTATTTGGACTTGTCGCGAATTGAAATTTCCAACCTCACGCAAGGTTGGACGGAAACGTTTGTTTATCCCGACAGAACTTAGCATCAATGTCGCAAATGCCGGCATCTATTTTCTAACAGTAAACCAAAATGGTCAGACCTCTTTCATTAAAATAGTTAGCAATGGAAACGGCAGCCGCAATTTCGGTAACGATACAACGAATACCATACCTTGCCGTTGCCCCACGGGTTGGCATGTGCCCAGTTCTGCAGAATGGAGCCAATTGGTTGAATATGTGGGTAGCCAATCTTCCTATTCTTGTGGCGGCAATTCCGTCAATGTTGCCAAAGCGCTGGCCTCTACTACGGGTTGGAACGGTTCGGGTAATAGTTGTGCTATCGGAAATAATCCGGGAAGCAACAATTTAACGGGTTTCAGCGCACTCCCTGCTGGAAATTCTTGGGCTCAAGGATATAACAATTTCGGAGATTCGGCCTTGTTTTGGAGCACCAGCGATCATGAAATCATTTATGCTTATTATCGTACTTTAGCGAGCAGTCAGGCTTCTACTTTCCAATTTTTTATGATGAGGTCCAATGGGTTATCTGTTCGTTGTCTCCTCGATGAATAATTACTGCTGATTTCTTCTTCAATATTCCAACTAAAAACGATAGAGGGCTCCACTGAAAATCCCCCATTAACCGTTTAACCGTTTAACCGATTAACCGAACAATCCAGCTCTTCTCTCACCGATGGATGGGCAATGGATGTGAGCAGTTTAGCTCTTTCTTTCAGTGGCTTTCCAAACAAATTCACCGCGCCGTATTCAGTTATCACCCAGTGTACTACGGTCCTTGGTGTGACGACGCCCGCACCTTCGGTGAGCGAACGATTTTGCTCACGCCTTTTGCAGTGATGGATGGCATGGCTACAATCGGGATTCCACCCTCGCTTGCTGCGGCTCCCAGCATAAAGTCGAGTTGCCCGCCGCTTCCGCTAAACATCTTTGTGCCAATGGAATCCGCGCACACCTGTCCCGTTAAATCAATCTGGATGGCGGAATTGATAGCGATTACTTTTGGGTTTTTAGCGATGACCGCCGGGTTGTTGGTGTAGGCCACATCGTTCATCAAGACGTCGGGGTTGTGGTCTACAAAGTCATAAAGTTTCTGTGTGCCTTTGAGGAAGGTGGCCACGTGCTTGCCGACATCGATTTTTTTCTGACTGCCGTCGATGACGCCGCTTTCGATGAGTGGTAGCACGCCGTCGGAGAACATTTCGGAGTGGATACCGAGATGTTTATGGTCGCCCAGTTGGGCGAGTACGGCGTTGGGAATGCTGCCAATGCCGATTTGCAGTGTGGCACCGTCGGGGATGAGTGCGGAAGCGTGCTTGCCAATGGCGATGTCTTGTTCTGTGAGAGGGGGAAAGTCTGCTTCGATGAGCGGGACATCGTGGCGCACAAAAGCGGAGATTTTGGATGCGTGAATTTTGGCATCTCCGTGGCAGAAAGGCATATAGCGATTAACCTGCGCGATAACGTATTTGGCTTGTTCAACGGCGGCTAAGGTGCAGTCGACGGAGGTTCCGAGAGAGACATAGCCATCTTCGTCGGGTTCGCTAACGGTGAGCAGAACACCGTCAACCGGTTGGTAGCCGTCGCGGATGATGCGGGCGGTGTCCGACAGCGAACAGGGAATATAGTCGGCCAACCCCGCTTGAGTGGCTTTTCTTACATTGCCACCGATAAAGAATGAGTCAAGGTGAAAGTTGTTAGCGTATTGAGGTAATACATAATCTGCATAACCTTCTGTATACAAATGTGTTATATGTACGTTTTGAAGTTCTGGCGCTCTTGCGACGAGGGCTTTGATGAGAATTTCGGGTGCGGCTGCGACGCAGGGCCAATGCAGGCGGTCGCCTGACTTGATTATTCTGACAGCTTCTTCAGCACTAATACATTTGTAAGAAAATTGCGACATATTTTTTTGTTTAGGGTTTGTATTTCGATTTTAACTTTCAATCCTTCAGGTTCTCCTGCCATTTCCACGCGCTCAGAATCATTTCATCCACGCCATATTGGCACTCCCAGTCGAGTAATGCTTTGGCTTTGGCGCTGTTGCTGTAGATGGCGGGGATGTCGCCGGGACGGCGTTCGCCGAGTTGGTAATTGAGTTTTCGGCCGGTGATTTTTTCAAAGGCATTTAACATCTCCAACACGGAAATGCCGTTTCCACTGCCTAAGTTGAATACTTCACAATTGGTTGTATTTTTGTGATTGATAAGGAATTGCAAAGCTTTAACGTGTGCGTTGGCGATGTCGGTGACATGGATATAGTCGCGGATGCAGGAACCGTCTCGCGTGTTATAGTCTGTGCCGAAAACGGTCATGGACGGCCGTTTCCCGATTCCGGTTTCCATAATGATGGGCATCAGGTTGTTGGGGGTGTCGGGAGAGAGTTCTCCATTCAGTCCGCTCATGTCGGCGCCGACGGGATTGAAGTAGCGGAGCAGGATGGCGTTGAAATTGCTTTTGCCTTCGCAAAATGCGCGAATCATACCTTCACCGATTTGTTTGGTATGGGCGTACGGGCAGGCTGCGACTCCGGCGGGGGTTTCTTCCGTTACGGGAAGCTGTGTCACTTCGCCGTAAATGGAGCAGGACGAGGAAAATATCAGGTTCGGAACCTGATACTTTTCGCACGCCTCCATGATGTTGAGTAGCGAGTTGAGATTGTTGCGGTAGTACATCACCGGTTTTGAAACCGACTCGGGAACGCACTTGTAAGCCGCAAAGTGGATGATGCCGTCGATGGGGCCCTCTTGTTCAAAAACAGAAAAGGTGGCTTCTTTGTCGCAGAGGTCAACTTCGTGGTTTACAACGTGTTTTCCAGTGATTTTTTCAATGCGGTCCATGGTGCCGCGTGTGGAGCGACTCAGATTGTCGATGGAAACTACTTCAAACTCATTGCTTTTGATGAGTTGGATTAGTGTGTGGGAACCGATATATCCGTTTCCGCCCGTAACGAGAATTTTCATATTGATGGCTTGATTTTTTTCGTTTGCAAATATACAAAAAAATCAATTCAAATTGCCGGTTTTACACTTGCGTGAAGTGCGGAATAGGGGAGGGAAAAAAGGTCAAAGACTAATATCTTGGGTGGAAGAGTGCGATGGTGCTTTGGATATACTGGCGGTCGAGGTGCGTGTAAATTTCTGTGGTGGTGATGCTTTCGTGACCGAGCATTTCTTGTACGGCGCGAAGGTCGGCCCCACCTTCCACGAGGTGGGTGGCGAAGGAGTGGCGGAAGGTGTGAGGACTGATTTCCTTTGTGATGCCTGCAATTTTTGCCAAGTCCTTCACCATGGTGAAAATGGCCACGCGGGTGAGTTTGTTGCCGTGGTGATTAAGGAATACGATGTCGGAAGCCTCCTTCTTTACCTTCACTTGTTGTCGGCGGCCCTCAATATAGTTGCAGACAGCTTTGCGGGCGGTTTCGCCGATGGGGACGATTCTTTCCTTGTTTCCTTTCCCGATGACGCGTATGTAACCTTCCTCGAAGTGGAGACAGGAGAGCCGGAGGTCGACGAGTTCGCTCACGCGGAGGCCGCAACCATACAGAACCTCGATGATGGCGCGATTGCGATGGCCTTCGGGTGCGCTGAGGTCCACGGCATTGATGACGCTTTCGACCTCAGGGATGCTAAGTACGGAAGGAAGTTTCTTTCCGAGTTTCGGGGTGTCGAGGAGTGCGGCGGGGTTGGCGCTGATGGTGCCTTCGATGACCAAAAAACGGTAGAAGGCGCGGATGCCCGAAATGATTCTGGCCTGTGAGGTGGGTTCCACCATCTTCTCTCCTTGTAGATATTTCGCAAACTCCTGCAAATCGGTTATGTCGACGGCTTCCAATGACTTTCCTTCCAAAAATGATGCAAGGAGGGAGATGTCATGTAGGTATGCCTCAGCAGTTTGAGTCGACAGTGACTTCTCCAGCAGGAGGTATTGGCGGAAACGGGCGATGGGCGACATTCATGTGATATTTGGTGTGCAAAAATACGAATTTTAGGGGAATGGGGGAATGGAAGAATGGATGGGGGCAGGGGAGAAAAAAATAAATTTTTGCGGAGGTGTTGTACGTAAAGAAAAAAGTTGTATTTTTGCAGCCTCAAACGAGAACGATGGGGCGTTAGCTCAGTTGGCTAGAGCGTTTGACTGGCAGTCAAGAGGTCGTGAGTTCGATTCTCATACGCTCCACTCTCAAAATCAAGCACTTGCAAGGAAACTTGTGAGTGCTTTTTCTTTTCAGGTGACCTTATTGTGACCTTTTGTTTGACTTGTGTTGCTGTCCCTACCTTGTTGCGGCCAGGTGGTCCGCCTCCCGTATCAGTTTGCAGAGGGCAATGTTTTTTGATTCCTCATACTCTACATGATTGTTCTTCTTTGACTGTTCGTGCTCGCCCATGTGCCACCAGATAGCCATCTCCTCGTCATAGTTCAATGGCAAGGAGCATCCGCGTTTCAGAATATACATGGAACGCTTGCCGTGACCTTTATCTATATTGATCTGAATACGATGCGGTTGACCATTGACGGACACATATTGGTCGGACTTGCAGACGTCGTGCAGCAGTGAGCAGAGGATAACGCTCGTTTCGGGCAGTTTTGCCGTTTGGTTGAGTCGCATGGCCTCCTCATACACTTCTAAGGAGTGCTTTGCCAGTCCGCCCTCGAAATTGTTGTGATAGTTTACGGAAGCAGGGGCCGTAAAAAAGGCATTGCCTTCTAACCAGCGAATCACATTCTCGATGTTCTCGCGGCCCGTAGAGCGGAGCAACGAAATAATCTTGTCTTTTGTAGATGAATCCGTGAGTCCCAATGCTTGCGCAAAGGAGTTGTCGCTTAAATTGCCGTTTGTGGCCAAGGCGAACTCGACGATTTCAAAGTGGTAGTTTTGCAGCAAGGTGCGGAACACACGAGCTACCACGTCCGACGGATTGCGGAAGGCGCCGCAGCCCCAGGCCCCCAATATCAACACTTCAGTGCCTTGCCTTGCGGCCACATCGAGAATCCTTTTGATGCGGGAGGTGATTACGGCTTCATAATCGGTCGGGCGGATATCCGTTCTATACATCTCCGGCGCCGCACAGGTGATGACATCCACTTTGTACCAATCCTCCGTGTTCATCATTTGGGGACAAATCGGCTCGGTGCGCTCGTCGGTCTTGAAAACGACCACCTCAGGCGTGTAAATCAAGTCGTCATTGCCCATATAACCGATTTCGTGTTCGTCAAATTGACGGGTATGTTTGTGGTAGAACGCATCTCCCATAGCTTGCAGACAAGGATACAGGGTGGAACAGCGGCAAAGAGACTCCTCCTGGGCACCTGCGTGAAACGGAGCACCGCCAATGCTGTGATTGTTGGCGAAGTTCAGCACCGCAACCTTCTTGCCCGTATATCCTTTGGCGGCCTCAAAACTGCGCTTGCCGGAGATGACCACCTCCGTTTCGATGGGGCGCGCTGCGGGTAGCTCGACTACATCTTCTTGCGCCACCATAAACTGGTGGTCGATAGAGTGTCGAATGGCATTTTGTAGTTCGGGAATATACTCGCATTGGTGCGCCGTGTCAGTCATTACTTTGAAATTGAGTTGGCGGTAGTTCGTCATATCTATATTGGGGGTATTTGATTTTGCTGATTTCAAATTGGAAAAGCAACTTGAAATTTGCTGTTTTTTGGTTGCAAATATACGATTAAAATGTTTATTTGGTGCGAAAATAGTAATTTAAATACGCTGTGACAATTTTACATTCAGCAAAAAAATGCAAACTGCAAAACGTAAGGATAAAATATGTATGTTTGCGACGTCGTTTGAAAACAAAAAAAACTATGAAACCATTCCCGGTTTTCACACCAAGCCACATGTGCCTCGAAAGAAAATTGTCTAAATGGATATTGGTCTCCTCATTTCTAAATCCTAATTTTATGAGAGGTGGCCTAATGCAAACATTGCGAGGACAAGGCCACCTCATTTCAATTAATTCTTGAATTATGGAAAACAAATCACAGACTTTCATCAATGCCATTGTGTTTTTATTTTTATGCACGGTGATGTCATGCGCGTTATGCCAACCTGTCGCGCGGGTTGACGAACGCTTTGAGTTAACGAGTATCGCGTTTCGCTTGACAAATGAAGACATTCTTGTGCATTCAGAGCCCGCAAACTATATGGAAGACATCGACCGTTATTTTTCCCAATATAAGAACCATGAGCTCGTGGATTTTATAAAGAGCCATATCATTGCTCATGGCGACAAGTATGGTTTTTCCATCGTTTCAGGTCTTGCGGCCGATGTGGAAATCACCCCAAAAGGTATTGTTTATACCGATAAATGGAATTTGGCGTATGATCCAGACAAAAACGACCCACAGAATTGTTTAACCCACGAAGAACTCAAAGAGTACTTACGCCTGTTGAACAACTTCTACAAAGACACAAAATTCCATTCCTTTTATGAGCAACATCGTGATTTTTACCATGTTGCAGAAATGAATATGCAAGAGTGGGTCAATCAGATTGATACAGCTTGGTTCTCTGAGTTTTTTGGCAAGCCCTTCAGGATGGATAACATCTGGCTTGTTCCAGCCAATGGGGAACATAATTTCGGCATCACCCGTTATAATGCTGAAGGGGAACAATTTTACAATATAGCTTTAGGGTGTCCCTCTATAGATGCTTTGGGTAATATCATTTTTGATCTGCCTGATTTTGGTGTGTTGTTGCACGAAATTTGCCACAACTATACGCTGCCCATCCTTATGTCGGCACTATCTGATTTTCGTCCGATTTGTGATACGCTTTTCCAGTATGATGATGTGATGAGTGCTCTTACCCGATGGCATTATGGAGCTGTTTCCATTTCAACAGAAGGCATCAATCGGTTATGTGAATTTTGCTATTACAAAACACACCAAACCTTCGAGCCAGAAGAACTGAAATTGCGTGTCAAGAGTCAAGAATATACGGGCTTTATTTGGTTTGGCGAGATGCTGGAATTCATGAACAACTTTTCCTCCCATCGAGACCTTTACCCATACTTTGACAGTTTTTTGCCGCAATTAAAAGGATTCTTACAGCAAGTGGCCGCCAACATGTACAGCTATTATATTCCCAACATGCGTCGGCCGATGGTGGTATCCACTTTCCCTGCCAATGGCACCGTGGTTGATACTACCCTTTCGGAGGTGGTTATCGTCTTTTCAGAAAGTATGTTCACAGGATTGTACTGGACAAACTATCCCCAGGACAGTGCTGGGGTGCAACCATTGCCTGTTGATTTCGACAATTTGTGTTGGAAAGACGAGCGCACGTACGTCATCCCTCTATCTGAACCCTTAAAACCACACACGGCATATGGGTTTAGCCTAGCTCCCAATTTGACCAATATTTATCGATATAGGGCAGCGCCCTACGATTTGATTTTTGAAACGAAATAAGAATGCCTCACATTAAAAATCAAAAGTTATGAAAAAGACCGTCTTGCTTATTTTGTTTTTCGCAGTGTCAGTGTCCGTTCTGGCACAGTCGAAATCCATGAAGAACTACTACTATTGGATTAACCAGGCGGAGCTGGCAATTTGCGACAGCAACTTAATGGCAGCAGATTCTCTCTTTACTACCGCTTTCAGCATCAAGAAACCGCTGGCGCGTGAAATACGCACCGCATTCTGGGTGACCATTCAAACCGAAAACAACGAGAAAATTTTGCAGATTACCAAACAACGCATTCAGCTGGGCGACGAAGGTGTGGTCGATTCTTATCAATATATGGCGCAGAAGTTTGATTCAGCCACATACAAGCAACTGCTACTCATAGAAGAGAACACACTCAAAACCTATCACACGGAATTTGATACAATTTTGGAAAACCTTATTG
>JAKSME010000066.1 GCA_024400785.1 Bacteroidales bacterium | reverse complement strand
CCAAAAGGTACCTGACGATAGAGGTTTTGCCAGCGCCAGACGGAGCTGATACTACTATTAACTTGCTTTGCATAAGGAAGTTGTATTATTATTTTTTACTTTGCAAAGGTACATTATTTTTTTGATAAAAATATTTTTTGAAAGTGTTATATCAATTAAAAAAAAGTGTATTTTTGCAACCTCAAAAATGAACGGGGTGTGGCGCAGTTGGCTAGCGTACTTGCATGGGGTGCAAGGGGTCGGAAGTTCGAGTCTTCTCACCCCGACGTTCAAAAAAGACCAATGATTTTCATTGGTCTTTTTTTGTTTCAGCAAATTCCATCATTCAACCCCAAAAAAGAGAGGGTGACTATTTTTAGCCACCCTCTCTCTGTCATATTGGGAATTCCGATTATTTTTTAGGGATGTTCTTCAACAAAGCAACGATGAAGTCCCAGAATTTACCGACGCTTTCGATGTTAACACGTTCGTCTGGTGAATGGGGATGCATGATGGTGGGGCCGAAGGAAATCATATCCCAATTCGGGTAGTTGACGCTGAAGAGTGCGCATTCCAAGCCTGCGTGGATGGCCATGAAAGCGGGTTCTTTTTTGAATTTGTCTTTATAAACCTTCTTAGCGGTGTTCAGGATGGGAGATTCCAGATTCGGTTTCCAACCCGGGTAAGCGCCTTCGAGGGAGATTTTAGCGCCAGCAAGGCGAGCAACGGCGGTCATTCTCTGGCCGACAGCTTCCTTGGCAGAATCAACAGAGCTGCGCATGAGGGAAGAAACTTCAATGTGGCCGTTTTCAGCCTTTACGATGGCCAAATTGTTGGAGGTTTCAACGAGGCCCGGCATGGAGTCGCTCATGCGGAGAACACCGTTCGGCAATGCGAATACCATGTCGAGAAGGGCTTGCTGAACAGCGGCGGGCATCACTTTGGCGGGAGCATCGATGGCTTTTGCCTTGATGGTCAAACCGGGTTCGGTGGCTGCGAATTCCGACTTCAAAATTTTGGCCATGGCATTGACCAACTTGGTTAGTGCCTTTTCGTTTTCTTCGGGAACAGCGACAACGGCAACGGCTTCACGCGGGATAGCGTTGCGGAGGTTACCGCCCACGAAGCTGGACAATTGGATGCCACATTTTTCAGTAGCGGCGCTTAAAATTCTGGTCATCAGTTTGTTGGCATTACCACGACCGAGAATGATATCCATTCCGGAGTGACCGCCGTTGAGTCCGGTGATAAGGATTTGAATGCCTTTCATACCGGCGGGAGTGGCGGCAGGGCGATAGGTTTTGGTGATAACGCCGTCCAAACCGCCAGCGCAACCCACGTAAAGTTCGCCTTCGGTTTCGGAGTCGAGGTTGATGAGGATTTCACCTTTCAGTTCACCTTTTTTCAAGCCGAAAGCGCCGGTCATGCCGGTTTCTTCGTCGATGGTGAGAAGGACTTCCAGCGGACCGTGAGCGATGTCTTTGGAAGCGAGAACGGCCATAGCGGCAGCACCGCCAATACCGTTATCGGCGCCGAGAGTGGTACCGGTGGCACGTACCCAACCGTCTTCACAAACGCGCGGTTTGATGGGATCTTTGGTGAAGTCATGTTTCGTGCTGGCGTTGGCCTGCGGAACCATGTCGACATGTGCCTGAAGAATAACGGGAACACGGTTTTCCATACCCTTGGTGGCGGGTTTGCGGAAAATCAAGTTGCCGATTTTATCTTTCGTGCATCCAATATTGTTTTCTTTTGCCCAATTCATCATCCAAGCCACGAGTTTTTCTTCGTGTTTTGAGGGATGAGGAATGTTACAGATGTTTTCAAAGTTTTCCCACAATGCGGTAGGATAAAGTTTGTTTAATACTGCCATTTTGAAATGTTTTAATTAATTTATTGATTTATTGGATTTTATAATAATTTTCAAAGATAAAAGAATGTCTTTTTTCAAAAAACGGTTGCAAAAATACGAATTTGTTCTCACTATTCAACATTATTTTTTGCAAACAATTTCGATTTTACAAATCCCCATTTTTGCCAACGATATAAAAATGAGGTGTGAATAACGCCGAAGCCATACTTGCAACTCCGTTTGAAATTGATGGATGAGGCCTCGGGAAAATATTTGGTGGGACAGGTGATTTCCGCGATTTCATAGCCGGCATAAAAAATTTGCGCCAGCATCTGGTTGTCGAAGACAAAGTCGTCGGAGTCGACCTTGTAGTTAATGTTTTGCAAAACCTCTTTCGAAAAGGCACGATAACCGGTGTGATATTCCGCCAATTTTTGATTCATAACGAAATTTTGCAGCGCCGTGAGACATCGGTTGAAAAAATATTTGTACCGAGGCATGCCCCCTTTCAACGCCCCTTTGCCCAAAATGCGAGAGCCCAGAACCACCGGATAAACCTCGTTGGCGATTAAGTAACACATTGACTCAATTAACCGCGGATCATACTGATAGTCAGGATGAAGCATGACAACGATGTCGGCACCGAGAGACAATGCGGTTTGATAACAGCTTTTCTGATTCGCCCCATAGCCCTTGTTTTTGTCATGACGGATGATGTGCTGAATGCCCAGTTGCCGACCGACCGCCACCGTTTCATCTGAGGAATGGTCGTCCACTAAAACCACATCGTCAACAATATCGAAAGGAATTTCGTTATATGTTTTTTCCAACGTGTCGGCTGCATTGTAAGCAGGCAGAACCACGCATATCTTTTTATTTTTCAGCATGATTTTTTGGGTTTGGGGGCTAACTTTTCGATGGCATTGAGAACGTTTCGGTCTTTGTGATAAACGTCGTTGCGATAATGGACATCACCATTGGGGCCGATGAAGGCGGTGTAATATTCGATAAAAACAGGCATGCGCTTTCGCAAACCGAGGTTGGTGGGACGGAGTTCGCGGTAAAAGATGGAGTCTTCAGGAGAGAGACTTTCTCGATATTTTTCTTCTTTTTCCAGTTTCTGTTCCGAGTACTCCTCTCCCTCTTCCGTCGTGGGTTCCTCTCCCAATGTAATCCAAACCTCTTCCAAACGGGTGGAGTCGTAGTCGTTCATCATCAGGATGAGTTCGGCAAGTTCGCGGGGTTGCTCCACGCGAATACAGCCGTGACTGTAAGCGCGACGGCGCTGACCGAACGCCCAACGGCTGTTGGTACTGTGCAGGTAAACTGATTCTGAAGTCGAAATATTAAACTTGTAAAGTCCTAAGGCATTGTGAGTTCCGGAAGATTGAATGAGTTGATAAGGAATATTTTTCTGGCTTACCTTCTTCCAGTCGACAGTTTCGGGCTTCACCTGCTTGCGCGTACGATTATCCACAATGTAAAGCTTTTCTTTGTTGACCGTTCCCATCGAATTTCGCACCATCTTGTAATAATATTCGTCTTTGATGATGCTGTACGGGATTTTCCACTCTGGATTCAGCACAACGCTGTAAACTTCGCTATACAGCAGCGGCGACTCCGTTTTCATGGCGGGAAGGATTCCGTTTTTGCGGGCGGACTCGTCGTCGGCCTTGCGGGAATATTTACCGCAGACGATTTTGCAACGAAGGGCAATCGTGTCGGCGCTGCGGGCTTCGAGCATAAAGTCGGGGATGTTGACCGCGATGAAGTCGGAACCTTTGGTATGTTTGGTTTTCCAGCGGCAGCGTTCGAGGTTGGCGGCCAGTTGGTCGATGTATTCTTCCGGTGTTTTGTTAAGGGCGCGGAAAGTTTCCTCGTCCAGATGGCGGCTGCGGGGGATGGCTCTGTTTTCGCGGAATCGGTTCACGGCGGGCATCAGCACACGGCCCAGTGTGTCAGACGGTTGGTAGTCGGCGGCGATTTCGCCCAGTTGCTTTAACCGTTGGCCGATGAGATGCACGTGCTTAACACAACGGCCGGAGTCGGCTTCAAAGAAGGGGATGGTATCCCAGGGTTGGTTGCGAAGAGCGAGGTATTTTCGCATTTCGCTTTGCAGGGCCAAGTAAGTGGAGTCGGTGGGATGGAGCGATTTGAGGTGGGTGGTGCCTTTGCGGGCCTCTTCCAGCGAGCGCGCAACAAAGTCGGGACGAATGCTGTCGTTTTCATACAGCCATTTTCCGCCATTCACCTCCACCGGGTCGGTGGCCCCGTAGAGCATCGTTTTGGCATACCGCACATTGGCGCGTGTCAACTGAACTTCTATTTCCGACAGCACCTGATACAGCTCCTTCGCATCCTTTACATTTCCCTTCTGCAGACGTTGAATATCATCTTTAACTACTTGATAACCAAATATTTCCAAAGGGAGGCCATGTTCTTCGGCGTGAGAATAAAGTTCAAGGAAATCTTGCGTCAGATGCTTTTGCAACCCATTGGCAGTCCAAATGGGTGCTTTTTCTTTTTTATAAAATTCTTTTACTTGAAATGAAAATATCAACTCATTATCTGACAATGAGTTGATATTTTCGTTAAGATATTTTTGATAATCTGCTTCGTTGTAAAAATTTTGAAAGACCGACCAATCGGGAACATCTTCCAAGGATCGTTTGCCATTTTTGCAGCCAACAATCATCAGCAATAGCGTGAATGTCAGTAAGATGCGGACTGGTATTTTCATTTCAAAAAAAGAAACAGCACATCGAATTAGTGGTTTTCGTGGAACAATTTAGCACGTTCTTCGAGTGCAGGGAATTGGTTGCGGTTCACGAGGGAAACGCAGGCGCGGAGGCCTTCGGTGCGGGTACTGTTGCAACTTGCCAATGAGATGGCGCTGATGCCGTAATACAACATTTCGTGGAGCAACTCTTCGCCGGTGAGACCGGGATATGAGAGGGTGAAGTAGAAACCGTCAGCGATTTCTTCGTCGCCATCGTGGTCGTAAACGATTTTGAAGCCGTTGTCGGTAAAGATTTTCTTCATGATGTGAGCTTTTTCACCGTACTCGCGAACATCATCGAGGTAGTTGTAAGTACCATCGTTACAAGCTTTTAAGATGGCGGCAAGGGCATATTGTGCGGAATGTGAAGTACCGGAGCTGACGGCATAAACGGCACCGTTGATCATGGCGCGTTTCAGAATCGGGGTGCAGAAGTACGGAACGAGGTCGGGAAATTCGCGGGCGCCGAACTTGTCGGAAACAGCCAACACAGCGATACGTTCACCGGCATAACTGAAGGCCTTGGAACCGGAAATCATCAAAGCGTAATTGTCGGTGTATTTACCAACGGAGGGCTGGAAGGGGGGAACGCCGGGTTTGGAAATGTCGCGACGGAAGTCCATTCCGAAGTAAGCCAAGTCTTCGATGACGCAAACGTCGTATTCGGTAGCGAGTTCGCCGATGGTGCGCAATTCCTGTTCGGTGAAGCAAACCCATGAGGGGTTGTTGGGATTGGAATAGATGATGGAGTGGATGTTGCCTTTTTTGAGGTAGCTTTCGAGTTTTGCGCGCAGTTTGTCACCGCGGAAGTCGTAAACATCGAAGCTTTCGTACTTGAGGCCCAAGATTTTGTGCTGGTTTTTCTGTACCGGGAAACCAGGATCGATAAAGAGGGTGGTATCTTTTTGCTTCTCTCTGCGGGCGAGTGTCATAAAGCTGACCAATCCGGCCATCATGGAACCGACTGTGGGGAAACAGGATTCCGGAGCCACATCGAGGTCGATGAAATTTTTGATGAAGCGAGAAGCCTCAGCACGCAATTCCGGGGTTCCGTCCAAGTCGGGATAGATGGTGGCAATACCATTTTGAAGGGCTTTGATCTGGGCTTCCACACCCAGTTTGCATGCCGGAATGCCAGGAATACCCATCTCCATACGAACAAACTTCACGCCAGAGGCATTTTCAATGTCGTTGATGAGACGCTTGATTTCTCGAATGGAGGCTTTGCCCACCTCTTTAATGCCGTTTTGGGCAATCATTTTGTCAACAAGACTGCAATCAATAGTAGTTTTTTTCACGATATAATTTTTTTAGTTGTTAATTTTCTGTTTACCAAATGGTGATTTTTTCATTCACGCTCTGTCCGTTTTTCATCAGTGCGCTAACCACGTACAGACCTCTGGAAAGTTGGCTCACGTTGATGCGCTGAGCAGAGGTGGAAACCACCTGTTGGCCCATAGCATTGTAAATGCGAACCTGTTCGATATTTTCCCCACGGACATTCAGCACGTTGTTGGCCGGGTTGGGGAAAATGCTGACGGTATTGTCGTTTTCATCGATTCCGGAAGCTGTACCCGCAAAGAAGTTGTAGATTTCGGTGGTGTAATCAATGTCGTTTTCGGGGGTATAGTACCAAGTGTGGTCGCCGCCGTTAACTTTGATGAAAGCGGTTTTGGTGCCGTTGTCGCCGCCTTCGTACACATATTTTTCAAAAGTAAGACTGTCGTTTGCGATGTCGGGGAAATTGGTGACCGTGGGTGTGGCGGAACAGTGGTTGTGGTTGCGCCAGAAGTCAACGGTAGCTTCTGCGCCGAGGCCGACGCTGACAGACGTCACCACCACATTGAAAGCTGCATTTTCATAACCAACGGTGCCGTCGCCGGTACCATGGATGTGCATGGCGCTAACATGGCCCGTGGGGGCGGTTTCTTTCACCTCGTTGCCAATGGTGCCGCTCACAGAAGCAATGGCCGTGATGCGGTCGCCGTGCTCGATAGCCAAACGGTTGGCCATGAAGCCGCCCATGGAGAATCCAGTGACATAGACCTTGCTCTGGTCGACATTGTAGTTGGCGATGAGGTCGTCGAGGATGGCCATCATAAGGCCAGAGTCATCTACACCATCGTTAATAACGATGTTATTGCCAAGTAAGCTGGCACTGACGCCGGAATTCCATGCCGTACCGATGCTCATGGTCTGCCCCAACAGACTAATATTGGCCTCAAGAGCCTGTGGCGTTACGATAATCCAACCGTGTTGGTTTGCTATGGATCTAAAGCCAGAAGCATTGAACATGTTAGCCATGTCGTCGCCGAGACCGTGGAGCACAAACAGCACGGGAGCCGGAGTGCTGGCATTGTAACTGCTGGGAACATACTCCAAATATTGGCGGTCGGTTCCACCGTGATTTATTGTTTTTGTTGTCTGTGCCTGAAGGATAAAGCACAGAGATAAAACGGTCAAAAGGGTAAAGATTTTTTTCATAATAATAAAATTTAAGGTTTGAATTTTCGAGCGGCAAAGTTAATAATAAAATCGTAATTTTGCGCCCGATTTTTAATGATAATTTTAGTATGAAAGTCTTCCGTGTTTTCTTCGTTTTAGCGACAGTCATTCTGCTGCTGGGGAATGTCCATGCCCAAGAGAAGGCAAAAGTTATCGGAGTAACCCCGCAAGATATTGTGGTTCTGTATGATAACGATGTTCACTGTGCCATTGATGGTTATGTGGGGATGGCGGCATTGCGCGATGAGGTTTTGCAGAAAACGCCGCACGTGGCCGTCGTTTCGAGCGGAGATTTTGCGTCGGGAGATGTCATCGGGGCCCTTTCCAAAGGGGAATACCTCATTCGCGCGATGAATGCTGTCGGTTACGATTATGTCACCCTCGGCAATCACGAATTCGACTTCGGGGTGCCGCATTTCAACGCGTTGACGGCCCAGCTCACCGCACACGTTCTTTGTTGCAACTTCCAAACGCTTCCCGATGGGAAGAATGTCTTTGACGCATACGACATTAAAGATTTCGGGGGGGTGAAAGTGGCTTTCATCGGTGTCGCAACCCCTGCCACTTATAGCAGCACATCCTCTAAAACTTTCGTTGATTCTGAGGGGAATTACCTTTACTCGTTCCATACCGACGGTCTGCCGCAGTGGGTGCAGCAGCAGGTTGACGCCGTCCGCCTCGCCGGTGCCGACTACGTGGTCCTCCTCTCGCACCTCGGCATCGACGGCCCGTCTATCACTTCTCTGGAACTGATTGCCCAAACCACCGGCATCGATGTGGTACTTGACGGCCATTCCCACTCCACCATCGCATCGCGACAGGTGAATGACAAAGCGGGAAAACCGGTGGTGCTAACCTCCACTGGAACAGCATTTGCCAACTACGGTGCTTTGATCATCCGCGACAACGGGACTTTGAGCACGGTTTTGGTACCCGCAAAGGAAGTTACCGAAAAAAATGCAGAAGTGCAGGCGAAAATCGATGTCATCAATGCGGAATACAAAGTGGTGGCCGACCGTGTTGTTGGCCATACGGATGTGAAACTGTCGGTTTATGATGATGCGGGGAAACGGTTGGTACGCAGGCAAGAAAGCAATGCGGGCGACTTTGTAGCCGATGCCTTCCGCCTCACCATGGGAACCGACATTGGTTGGACCAACGGAGGCGGCTGCCGCAAAGATGTCCCCGCCGGCGATTTCACCGTGGGAAAATTGTACGGACTCTGTTCTTTCGACAGCAGAGTCGTAGTGGCTTCGGTTTCCGGACAGACCTTGCTGGACGCGCTGGAAATGGCCGCCCACGGTTATCCGGAAGAGTTCGGCGGCTTTGCCCAAGTTTCAGGAATGACCTACGAAATCGACACCACCATTCGCACTTCGGTCGCGCTGACGGATAAGAAGGTCTTTATTGAGGTAACCGGAGAACGACGAGTGAAGAATGTCAGGATTTTCAACCAGAAAAAAGAAAAATATCAGAAACTCAAGCCCAAAAAATGGTACACGATTGCATCACTGAATTTCATTTTGTTGTACGGTGGAGACGGCATGATTTTCAACAACTTGCACAATGTCCAAGAAACCGATATCCCACAACAGATTATCATTGAGCGTTACATCAAAGAACATCTTGGTGGAAATGTGGGACAACAGTATGCGAAACCGCAGGGGAGAATTCAATTGAGATAGGGATGAAAAAATTTACCATTTTTTTCATTTTCATCATTCCCATGGTTTTATTCGCACAAAACCTTTGCAAATATTGTGCGACTTCGTTTGTTGAATCGCCTCACGACAAAGGATGCTGCAACAAATGCCTCGTTGATTATTTTACCGAGAAATTGAAATCCGGCATCGTGCATGGAAGTCTTTCGAAGACCGGCGGGTACTTCGGAGACGAGATAATTCAAATGCCCCGCCTCGCTGACACCATTCATGGGGCATTCAAAGTGTGGGAGGTGGAAGAAAAAAACGGATTCTTTTTGAATGAAAATGACCGCTTGGAAGGATGCAAGTTCTTTTTAGTAAGCATCCACACCGACAAAGAAGCGGAAGTGGGCGTATCTGGCGGCATCTTGATAACCTGTGATGATGGAAATTTCCAACAAGACAGCACTTACCAACTGACCTTATCACCTTATTTCAAGCGCGACCAGAATGTGAGAATCGTTGATGAAAAAAAATGTACAGTCATCCACGGCGGGCCGCGGGTCATGTTTGATTTGGTATATAAACGGTGGCTCATCCCGCACGTAGACGCACACTACAACTATTTCTTTGTGAGTGGCGGGCAGCACAAGTTAGCTTTACCAACTGAGGTTGCTGACACACATTCTGAAGAACAAACGCGCGCACTCGATTCTCAGTCGCGAATACCAGATACGAAATATTATGTGTTTGACACCGTTTCCCATCGTTGGCACTGCCTGGCGGTACAAGACACCTTTGTCATCGACAGCATTTGGGTGAAAGAAGTATGGACGAGAACATTGAAATTTCATCGAGGAGAGCTCGCCGAAACTCACAGAAAAGCAAAGAAAGTTCCCGTTTTCCTGATACAAGCCCACCCCATATCTCATCCGAGCTACAGGATTGAAATTATTGCGGAATGGAGAAAGGCAGACAAAAATGATATTCTGATAAACAAGGAGTATCCCCTATTTGTGAGACCACAAATGAACATAGCGCAAATGTTGGGTGACATCAAATTTGGTGCTGCCAAGATGGGAAGAAAAAAATATGGATATTTCCAGCTTGAAGCGTGGGCTGTCAATCTGTACGTCTGTCCGCAACTCAAGGGGCTGAAATATTTGCCAGCGAGCAACGGACGGTATGTCGATTATTTCAGCAATGGGAAAATTGCAGAAAAAGGCCGATACAAAAAAGGTAAAAAGTCGGGCCTCTGGCAGGGATTTTCCAACGATGGTTTTCCATCCTACCGATATCGATATCGGCAGGGTGAAGTTGTTAATATGACCCGATACCATCTTCAATGGTGACATCCGCATGCGGCATTCATAAAAAAAAATATTCATCCATAATTAGTTATTAATCAATGATATATTAAATTATGAAATCTGTTAGAACCTTATGTCTTTTTGTGATTTGCGCCTTTTTATTTTCCAATTGCAGTCAAAATGACAACAACGCTCAATCCGCACAGGAAATTGCAGAAAATTCAAATGAAAAAACTGCTTCCACTCGCGCTGCCTCCTCTGTGGATTTGGAACATTTTACTTTCAAAAAAACCGATGACAAAAACCGGATTTCGATCCGCGTTTCCATTGAACTCCCAAAGGCCGACAACGCCGTTTCAACCCAAATCCGGAAAAGTGTTTTGGCCCTGATTGATGACAAAGGCGAGACTCCGCAAAGCTGTTTCAACAACCATGTGGAAAAGTGCATCCGGGAGTATGGAATATCGGATGAAGATTGGGGGGATGGCTATATGGAAGACGAGTACTCATCGGTGCAAGACAGCATTTGGGCGGACGTCGTCCACCCTCAGTTGATTCAGTTCCGCACCTATTCAGACCTGTATGTGTCGGGCGCCGCCCACGGAATGTGGGGCTTCAGTCTCTATGTTTTCGACCTCAACACAGGAGAAAAACTCACCGAAAAAGATATTTTTACCGATACGAAAGCTGTTACAAATCTTTTAAAAACAAAAGGTTACGAAAATTA
>JAKSME010000065.1 GCA_024400785.1 Bacteroidales bacterium | reverse complement strand
GTAATCCAACCCAAACCGGCTTCAATGGGGCAGATGGTGTCATCGATTTCGTGACCGTAAAGGCAGAAACCCATTTCCAAACGGAGGGTGTCACGCGCGCCAAGGCCGATGGGCTTGATGTCGAATTCCTTACCGGCTTCAAAAACTGCGTCCCAAATTTTGAGAGCGTCTTCGTTTTTGAAATAAATTTCGCAACCGCCAGCACCAGTATAACCTGTGGTTGAGAAGATTACATTCGGAATGCCAGCGAAGGTAACCGTCTTGGTGGTATAATATTCCATATCTACCACCGGAGTGTCGGTAAGTTTCTGCATGGCTTTGAGAGCCAAGGGGCCCTGAATGGCCAATTGTGAGATGCCTTCGGAAATATTGGCGATGTCAGCACCGATTTTTTCGTTTTGCTTGCTAACCCATGCCCAATCTTTGTCGATATTGGCGGCATTTACAACCAAAAGATAATCGTTTTCCGCAAGATTATAAACCAAAAGGTCATCAACGATACCGCCCTTGCCATTCGGGAAGCAAGAGTATTGAACCTTGCCAGGATACAATGCAGCGACATCGTTAGAGGTGATGTATTGCAGCAAATCAAGGGCCTTAGGACCTTTTACGGTAAATTCGCCCATGTGTGAAACATCGAAAACGCCCACTTTGCTTCTGACATGTAAGTGTTCTGCCGTCAGACCTTCATATTGTACGGGCATATAGTAGCCTGCAAATTCTACCATTTTAGCACCCAATTTCTCATGTGTACTTCTAAAAACCGTTTCTTTCATACGTTAACTGTTTTACTTATAAGTGTTTTTATTTAAATGATTATATAAATTTCAAACCGTGAAATTTTTGGCAAAATTACGATTTTTTTATAAAAAAAGTCCACCTCAATTAAAAATAATAGTGTATTTTTGCGCGTTATTTGTGTTTATAATCTCTAAACTTAATATTACAATGAAAAAAGTAACTTTAATCCTTTTGGCCATCATCTTTATGGGCCTGACCAACACTTTCGCACAGAAACCTTTTGTGGGAACTGTTAAATCGAAAATCTCCATCAAGGGTACCGATGACCCCAATATTCTTTCACAAATTCCCGAAAGCACCACAACGTACATTTATGGAAATTACACCAAATCCGTCATGGAATTGGTTCCCGGCGCTGTAAACATGATCAACATCACAAACGGCGATGCCAAAAAAGTGTATACGATTTTTGACATTACCGGCATGGGCAAATACTACATCGAAACCGATGAAGCCGAACTTAAAGAAAAAAGTGCCAATATTGAAACGAAGTTCCAATACACCGGTGAGACGAAAACTATCGCAGGTTACAATTGCGAAAAGGTTATTGAAACCATCGTAGACAACGAAACTGATGAAGAAACCACCGCGATCATTTATGTGACAAAAGATTTCAACTGCAGTCCCAACATCAATTTGGGCTCGTATAACGGACTTGAAGGTTATCCGCTGTACGTTGAAACCACGGTGGAAATGAACGGCTCCGATGTTACGCAAATTATGGAAGCCATTGAAATCACTCCCAGCAAAAAAATCAAAATGGCTGAATTCCTCATTCCCGCCGATGGACAAAAGACCACCATGGAAGAGATGATGAAATTGTTTGGCGGTGGCGGCGAAGACGAATAATCTTAATTTTAAGTAAAACAGAGTAGGGGAGGGCGACCAGTTTCGCCCTCCTTTCTTTTAGTATCTTATTATGAATCAAGAAGTATATAAAGAAATTTTATCGGAAATTCCAGAAAATGTGCAGCTGATTGCGGTTTCCAAAACCAAACCGAACAGCGAAGTCGAAGCCGCCTACGCGCTCGGACAGCGGCATTTCGGCGAAAATTGGGCACAAGAAGTCAAGCAAAAACAGGAAGATTTGCCCAAGGATATATGTTGGCATTTTATCGGACATTTACAGACGAACAAAATCAAATACATCATTCCGTTTGTACATTTGATTCACAGCATCGATAGCTTCAAATTGTTGATGGAAGTCAATAAATTGGCACAAAAACATCAGCGCATCGTTGGTTGTCTGCTGCAATTTCATGTGGCAACGGAAGAAACGAAATTTGGTTTCTCTATGGACGAATGTCTGGAAATGCTCCAAGACCCGCGGTTCAGTGAGCTGAAAAATGTTGAAATTCGCGGCATTATGGGCATGGCCAGCTTGACTGACGACCAAACTCAAATCCACCATGACTTTCACCAACTGCATGATTATTTCCATTTGATGACAGAAAAATTTTTCGCAAATCAAGATTCTTTCAAAGAAATTTCCATGGGCATGACCGATGATTACAAAATCGCCATTGAAGAAGGCAGCACGATGATTCGTGTCGGCAGCGCCATTTTTGGCAAGCGGAATTATGCAAATAAGTAATCCATTGCGGCAAAATACTGCCGCTTTTTTTCTTCTTCTATTTGTCTCATAATTTATATTATGTTAAGTAGAATGGTGGCACAATAAAAAAAGGCCAGCAAATACTGGCCTTCGTTTATCGGAGGAAATAATCTATTATGCAACTCTTTCCCACTTGCGGAACCAACTACGAATTTTCAAGCCGATGACACCGAAAATCGCTTCTGAGAAAATTCCCTTGCTCATCTTACTGGTTCCCAAAGTTCTGTCTTTGAAAATGATAGAAACTTCTTGAATTTTGAAGCCTAATTTCCAGACATTAAATTTCATTTCGATTTGGAAACCATAGCCAATATGCTTAATCTTTGAAAAATCTATGGCTCGCAATGTAGCTGCTTTATAACATTTAAAACCTGCGGTCGTGTCACGCACAGGAATTCCAGTCACCATTCTAACATAAACGGACCCATAGTAAGAGGTCAGCAAACGCGACATAGGCCAATTTAACACATTGACTCCTTTGCAATAGCGCGAACCGATTGCCAAATCGGCACCGCCCTCGGCACAGGCATTGTATAGGCGCTGCAAATCGTTGGGGTCGTGAGAAAAATCGGCATCCATTTCGAATACATAGTCGTAACCATTTTCCAAAGCCCACTTAAAACCGGTAATATAAGCCGTTCCGAGACCGAGTTTTCCTTTTCGCTCAATGATATGTAATCTATCGGGGTACTCCCCTATCAATTTTTTCACAATTTCGGCTGTCCCGTCCGGTGAATTATCTTCGATAATCAAAATGTGATAATCACCTAAGCCAAAGGTGGTTCGGATGATGTTTTCAACATTTTCCTTCTCGTTATACGTCGGAATAATGACTAATTTTCTATCCATTTTTAATTAACTTTATTCAAAATGATATAAACAGGAAGGTGATCGCTGTATCCACCGAGGTACGTGCCAGCAGCATAGGTGCGGAAAGGAGTTCCTTCGTAGGAACCGGTCTTCGTCAATAGGAAATTGGCTCTGAATATTTGAGCGCTGCTGAATTGGAAACCAACCTTTGTGTGCAAAAGGCCGTAAGAAACAATGATTTGGTCAATAACATTCGGTTCATCACGATAAACGTATGACCAAATGCCCTTCATATACAATTCATACATGGGGTTGAACAATTCATTTACGTGGGTGTCTTTCGCTTTTTTCTTAGGTCCCAAGAAATTAAGCAGACTTTTAGCATTAGGATTGTCATTCAGGTCACCCATGATAACCACCTTGGCGGCGGGGTTAGACTGCATGATGGAGTCGGAAATATGCTTAGACAGTTCGGCGGCAGCAATACGTTTGGGCATACTACGCTTTTCACCGCCAAGTTTTGATGGCCAATGGTTTACGATGATATGAATTGTATCGTAACCGTCTATCACACCTTTAATCAGCAGTTGGTCGCGCGTACGGAAACCCGTATCCGCGGTAACTAAGCGATACGGGACTTTATCGATTACTTGAAATCTGTCTTTTTGGTAAATCAAAGCCACGTCCACTCCACGGCGGTCGGGGGAATCATGGTGAGCCACGCCATAATTATAAGGTTTGAGATTTGGATGATTGACGAGGTCAATGAGAACTTGTTCGTTTTCCACCTCGGAGACACCGAGAGCAACGGGGCGGCCGTAGTCTGCAGCAATCATAGAGATTACTTTGGACATGTTTGCCAATTTGCGTTGGTAACGTTCTGTATTCCACTGATAATCGCCGTCAGGCAGAAATTGTTCATCGTTGATAAGAGGATCATTGATGGTGTCGAACAGGTTTTCCAAGTTATAAAAACCAATCACCGCCGCATTACGTTGTTCACCTTGGCCTTTTACCGTAGTAACGATTGCGCATAAAATGAACACAATCAATATCAAACCTTTTTTCATCATTATCGAATTAGTTATTGAGAGCTTCGGCACCGCTTACGATTTCAATCAACTCATTGGTGATAGACGACTGGCGTGCATTATTGTACTTCAAACGCAGGTCCTTCAAAATTTCTGTTGCGTTGTCGGTAGCTTTGTGCATTGCCGTCATACGAGCCCCATGTTCGGAGGCGATAGAATCAAGCAAAGTTTTATACAATTGGAGTTTCAGAATCTTGGGAATCAATTCTGTAAGGATGCTTTCCTTATCAGGTTCGAAGATGTAGTCGTGATTGTGGCCACTCCCCTCCCCTTCTGATTCTAAATTGCTGATAGGCAGATAGTTTTCTGCCACCAACTCTTGTGTTGCTTGATTTACAAAACGATTGTAAACAATCTGGACCGCATCTATCTTTTTATCGATAAAATCCCGCATGAGTTGTTCACCCAATTCAGCGATACCTCCAAAGTCAGAAGTCTCGATTAGTTCTTCGTTACTCCAAAAGATTTCGTGATTTTTGGAAAGTTGTTCTTTAGCTTTTTTGCCGATGCAATATAGTTTTACATTTCCTGCAGCGGCTTGTTCGGCATAATTTTCTTTCAGGATGGCTTCCACTTTCTTTACGATGTTCGTATTGAAGGCGCCGCAGAGTCCTCTGTTGGAAGAAATCACAACGATAGCCACTCGATTTTCCACTCTCTTTTGAAAAAGAGGCATGGAATCCATGCTGTCCGAAGTGCCGGAGAGATTTTGTAGGATTTCGTTCAATTTGTTAGAATACGGTCTCAAGTTGAGAATGGCGGTTTGTGCCCTTCTCAACTTGGAAGCCGACACCATCTTCATCGCACTCGTGATTTTCTGAGTGGATTGGACGGAAGCAATTCTAACACGTATTTCTTTTAGACTTGCCATAATTGTTACAATTCGTACTTTTTAACTACTTCTGCGCATACTGCTTCGAGTTCGGCTGTCAATTCATCATTGATCTTGCCGCTCTTCAATTCCGCTAACAGTTGTTGATGACCTTCGCGCAGAGTTTGGAGGTATTCTGCCTCGAAGTTAGCGATACGGTTGGTAGGAACTTTTTGCAGAAGTGCTTTCACGCCGCAATAGATGATTGCGATTTGTTCTTCAACCTTCAGCGGTGAGTATTGGGGTTGTTTCAAAATTTCCACATTACGCACACCTTTGTCCAAAGTCTTCTGGGTTGATGCGTCCACATCGGAACCGAATTTCGCAAATGATTCAAGCTCGCGGTATTGGGCTTGGTCGAGTTTCAAGGTTCCTGCAACCTTTTTCATAGACTTGATTTGGGCGTTACCACCGACACGAGATACGGAGATACCGACGTTGATTGCGGGACGGATACCGGAGTTGAAGAGTGAAGTTTCGAGGTAAATCTGACCATCGGTAATGGAGATGACGTTGGTCGGGATATATGCTGAAACGTCACCTGCCTGCGTTTCGATGATGGGAAGAGCGGTAAGGGAGCCGCCACCTTTCACCACGGGTTTCAAAACTTCGGGGAGGTCATTCATCTGAGCTGCAATTTCGTCTGATTCAATGATTTTTGCAGCACGTTCCAACAATCTTGAGTGGAGATAGAACACATCGCCGGGATATGCTTCACGTCCAGGCGGACGACGGAGCAGCAGGGAAACTTCGCGGTAAGCGACTGCCTGTTTTGACAAGTCGTCGTAGATGATGAGGGCGGGACGTCCCGTATCGCGGAAGTACTCACCGATAGCGGCGCCGGCGAAAGGTGCGTAGAACTGCATGGCAGCGGTATCGGAAGCCGTAGCTGCGACGACGGTGGTATAAGGCATAGCACCGTGCTCGGTAAGGTTCTTCACGATACTGGCAACGGTTGAACCCTTTTGACCTACAGCAACATAGATACAATAAACGGGATTGCCTTCTTCATAAAACTTTTTCTGGTTGATGATTGTATCGATGGCGATAGCGGTTTTACCCGTCTGACGGTCACCGATAATCAGCTCACGCTGGCCACGGCCGATCGGGATCATTGCGTCGACTGCCTTGATACCGGTTTGAAGCGGTTCTTTCACCGGCTGGCGGAAGATGATACCGGGAGCTTTGCGTTCGAGGGGCATTTCGTAAAGGTCGCCCTCAATTTTACCCTTGCCGTCGATAGGTTCGCCGAGGGTGTTGATGACACGGCCGCAAAGGCCTTCGCCCACGCGGATGGAGGCGATACGGCCGGTACGTTTGCAAAGGTCGCCTTCGTTAAGGGACTTGGACTCACCGAGCAATACGACACCGACATTGTCTTCCTCGAGGTTGAGCACGATACCCATGATATTTCCCTCTTCTTTTTCAAATACGACCAATTCGCCGGATTGGGCATTTTCAAGGCCGTAAACACGTGCGATACCGTCACCGACAATCAGAACGGTGCCAACTTCGGCGAGTTCGGATTTCGCATCGTAGTTCTGTAACTGCTGACGAAGAATCGCGGTTACTTCTGATGGTTTAATTTCTGCCATATTGACTATATTAATTAAATTATATGCTTAAAAATTGGTTTGATACAAGTTATGTGAAAATTCGGCACGAAGTTTGTTGATTTTGCCGATGATGCTTGCATCAAAGAGAAAGTCATCAACGTGGAGGATGATTCCCCCGATGATTTTTGGATTCACCACTTGGTTGAGAATGATGGTTGAGTGGGTTTGTTCTTCCAAAATCGCTTTGATTTCAGCCATCAACTTTTCATCCATTTCTGTGGCTGTGGTAATTTTGGCAATCTTAATGTTGTGGTTGCGATAGTAACACTGGACATAATTCTCGAAAATGTCGGTGAGGGCGGGTTCTCTGCGTTTTTTAATGATAAGCAGGAGGAACTGCAAAGTAATTTCATTAACTTTGCCCTGGAAGAGTGCATGGAAGATGGCCTCTTTTTTCTCTGCGGGCATAATCGGGCTCTCGATGATAACACGCAAATCGCGGTTTTCACGGAAGACCTGAGTGAGAAGTTGCATGTCGTTGAAGACAGTCTCTTCGTTTTTTTGCTCGAGGGCAAAAGCGTATAAGGCGGTTGCGTACCGACCTGATAATTTCGTCTTTTTCATGAATGAGAAATTATTTAGTTGATGCTAACATCTTTAACCAACTTGGCGACAAGCTCTTCTTGTTTTTGTTTGTCGCTCAGTTCTTCGGTAAGAACCTTTTCAGCAATCTCAATTGACATTTGGGCGATTTCGTTCTTGATGTCGGTAATGGCCTTCATTTTTTCATAATGAATCGTCTGCTTAGCTTCGTCAATCAGGAGTTGGGATTCGCGAGCGGATTTCGCCTTTGCATCTTCATACAATTTTTCGCTCATTTTGCGTGCTTCGGCGAGGATGGCATCACGTTCTTCTTTTGCTTTTACGAGAAGGGCTTCGTGCTCAGATTTAAGGTTCTTCATCTCTTCGCGGGCCTTGGTTGCAGCATTCAGCTGTTCATTGATGTAAGCTTCGCGTTTGTTGATGGCTTTGACGATAATGGGCCAGGCGAATTTTGCAAGGATAAAGTACAGGATGCCGAAACCAATAAGCATCCAAAAAAGCAAACCGAATGATGGTGTAATCAGATTCATAGTGCTATTTAATTTAGTTATAAAAAATGCGCGGCAAATATACGAAATAATTTGCTTTGTATACCAAAAAGCGGATTTTTTTCACACTAATTGTATTGTGAAAAAAATCCGCCGAAATATCGGGCAGTAACCCAATGATTACAACTGAATTAAGGCTCGATGGTTTGGATGGCGCGGGCGATGCGTGAAGCGGTCTCCCCTACGCCGATGGCTGAAATAATTTCAAACAAGTCGGGGCCTTTAGCGGCTCCAACGAGCGCAATTCGGAAACTATTCATGATTGCGCCCATGTTCAACTCGTTGCCTTGAACGTATTCCATCACTTGGTTGTGGGCCGTCTCCTTGTCAAAGGGTTGGACTGATTCGATGATGTTCATCATTTTGCGTAGATGTTCGGCCGTACCGGGTTTCCATCTCTTTTTAACTGCTTGCGGGTCATATTCCTGCGGGGCGACGAAGAAGTAGGAAGTTTGTTCCCAAAATTCTGGAATAAAGTGAATACGTTCCTTCATCAAATCCGCAACATATTGCAAATAGGCAGGTTCCGCAGCAACATCGTGCTTTATCAATTCTTTTTCAAACATAGAAATCAAGCGTTCGGGCGAGGCCAGCTGAATGTACTGGTGATTGAACCATTTGGCCTTTTCCAAATTGAATTTGGCGCCGGATTTGCTGATGTTTTCGATGGAGAAGAGTTTTACCAGCGTATCCAAATCCATCATCTCCTGTTCGGTACCGGGATTCCAGCCCAGGAGTGCCAGCATATTGATGACGGCTTCGGGGAGATAACCGCTCTCGCGATAGCCCGAGGAGACATCGCCGGATTTGGGATCTGTCCATTGAAGGGGGAAAACAGGGAATCCGAGGCGGTCGCCGTCGCGCTTGCTCAGTTTTCCATTGCCATCAGGTTTGAGCAACAACGGCAGATGGGCGAATTGAGGGGCTTCCCAGCCAAAGGCCTTGTACAGCATCACATGCAGCGGGGCCGACGGCAACCACTCTTCGCCACGAATCACGTGGGAAATCTCCATCGTATGGTCATCCACAATGTTGGCCAGATGGTAAGTCGGCATGCCATCTGATTTATACAAAACCTTATCATCCAGCAAATTAGAGTTAATAGTCACGTCCCCGCGGATAAGGTCATGGACAGTAATATCCAAATCTGCTGGATATTTGAAGCGAACGACAAAAGGATCGCCGGCGGCCAACTTGGCCTCAACTTCTTCCTTGCTCAAAGCGATGGAGTTGCAAAGTCCGCCGCGGGTGGTTGCGTCATACTGGAAGGTTTTCTTCTGCGCTTCTGCCTCTTTTCTCTTTGCATCCAACGCTTCTGGAGTGTCAAAGGCGTAATAAGCCCAACCATTTTCAATCAGAAAGTCGGCATATTGTTTGTACATGGGTTTGCGTTCCGATTGTTTGTACGGGCCGAAGGGGCCACCGATGCCGACGCCTTCATCGAACTTGATTCCCAACCATTGGAAAGCCTCAATAATGTATTCTTCGGCCCCCGGCACAAAACGAGTCTGATCGGTATCTTCAATTCTTAAAATAAAATCGCCGCCATTTTGTTTGGCGAAAAGATAGTTATACAATGCAGTACGCACCCCGCCGATATGAAGCGGCCCGGTCGGGCTCGGTGCAAATCTTACTCTTACTTTTTTCATTTTTCAATCATGTTAATTAGTTGCCGAATTTTTTTTCCAATCGGACTTCGTTATAAATATAAGTAATAACTTCTTTAGTATACAGTGGGAAATCGGCCTTCATCATCCAGGCATAAAAGGCAGGTTCCTTTTTGAAAACTTCCTTCACACTCTCGCCTTTGTGTTTGCCAAAGTTGAAGACTTCCACATCTTTGTCATTCAAAACGATATGGGCGGCGAAATCCACATTGCGGTGAACACGGGTGAATTTGTCAAGGTCTTTCACATTGCCGGTGACGGGGCAGGTCACATTTCCATTTCGGTCTTCGACCTCAACGCCGGCATAGCGGCCCACCTGAGCATCAAGGACTTCGAGGGTTGCGCGGGTGTCTGCATTGGCGGAATGGGCGTTTTTCAGGTCTTTTCCGCAATAAAATTTATATGCCGCAATCAAGTTCCTTGGTTCCATTTTATGGAAAATTTGCTGGACATCGATAACGGCGCGGTTGCGCATATCGAAACGCTTTCCTATGCGCAAGAATTCTTCTGCAAGGAGAGGAATGTCGAATTTGTTGGAATTGAAGCCGGCGATGTCGCTGTCATTGAAGAATTCCAAGAGTTGGTCGGCCACCTGCGAGAAAGAGGGTTTGTCGGCCACATCCTGGTCGTAAATGCCATGGATGGCGGAAGTTTCTTCCGGAATATGGCAGCCCGGGTTGAGACGCATGGTCTGCTCCTGTTCCGTGCCATCGGGGAACAATTTGATCAAACAGATTTCAACGATTTTGTCTTTGCCAATATTAAGTCCGGTGGTCTCCAAATCGAAAAAAATCAGCGGACGGGTGAGTTGTAAGTTCATGGGTGAATGGTGGAATGGGTGAATGGGTTAGAGGCCGAGAGTTTTGACACCTTGGTTGAAGCGGATATCGCGGGGAATACCGGCTTGGTTGATGCGGTCAAGGTCTTTTTGAAGTTCTGGTGTGATGACACCGTATTTTGAGCGATATTCAACAGCGCCTTGATAGTCGCCGTCACCTTGAATGGAGAGGATATAGCCAGCCCAGAAATTAATTGCAAGTCGGGCTTGTTCATAATTGATGGTATAGATTCCTTTCGCATCACGAGTGAAGGCACCGTGTTGTTTCAACGTATTGAAACACATCATGTTGGCTTTACCGTGGGAACTGGCTGCACCGAAACGGACGGAGCGGAAAATGCCGGCGATGAAGGTGGTAATGGCATCTGCGACAGAAATATTGGTGATTTCACCTTTTTCAATCAGATGGGTGA
>JAKSME010000064.1 GCA_024400785.1 Bacteroidales bacterium | reverse complement strand
TTGCGGAGGAGATTTGCCTGTAAGGCAATATTTGAGTAGCCGATTGTACCGACGTTAGGAGGGGCTGTCGGTTCGAGGCCAAGTCGCGGTATTGGCGCACGCTCGGCAGGATGGTGCGACCTGCGAGACACCAGCGCGGCACGCGAGGCAGAAAGAGACGAAGCAGTTCAACCGCTACGAGTGCATCCCATTCGCATTCTGAGTATACGCCGAATACAAAGTGCGAAAAGAAATTATAAAAAAAATTTAAATCTGTTAAAGTTTTGTAAATAATTCATAGTATCTTTGCAGCGGTAAAACTAGATACGACTTATTTATCAAACAGAACTATAATCCAATAAAGGTGAACATTTTACTTGACACAAACATTATTATTCCTTTAGAAGATACCAATAAGATTTTGGATTCTTCTTTTGCCGAAGCCCGGAAATTGAGTTCCGAACAACGACATTGTCTATTTGTTCATCCAAAGCAAGTTGATGATATCAATCGCGATAAAAATACAGAGAGAAAAAAGATACTTCTCTCTCGCATCAAGCAATATTCAACCATCGAGAATCCCCCCATATTAACAGAGGAAGACTGTTTGAACTTGGGGATTTCTCAAAAAAACGACCACGATAAGGTAGACAATAATCTATTGTTTGCCCTTTATCGTGGAGCCGTTCACCTACTTGTGACCAATGACGAGGGCGTACACAGAAAAGCGAAGTTATTAAGTATTCAAGACAAAGTATATCGCTTTGAACAATGGTTGACACTGCTAAAAAATTATTCATCGGCAACGAGTCAAACCTATTCAGGGGTCAAAGAATGTTTCTTGTACGAAATCGATAAAATGCAACCATTCTTTGACTCATTGCGGCAAACTTATGACCAATTTGACATTTGGTTTCAAAAGTGTGCGGAAGAGCAACGCAAATGCTGGTGCATTGAGGACGATAAAGGTCTTCTTGCTGCCATTTGCATTTATAAACGTGAAAAAGATGAAAAACTCACGGATGATGGGAATGTAACCCTCGGTAACATATTGAAATTATGCACCTTCAAAGTTGATTCACAAGCGCGTGGGAAGAAACTGGGAGAACGCCTTATGTATATTGCATTCAACTACTGCGTCAAGAATAATATTGATTGGGTATATTTGCACACCGTGGGTGAAGAACAAAAAATGTTGGTTGGATTGTGTGAAGATTATGGTTTCTCTTTTTTAGGGAAATACAAAGGAGACGATGTGTATCTTAAACCCATGAAATTTCAAGTTGATGATTTGAAAAGCATTGATTCTATGATACGCTACTACCCGCATTACAACGATGATACCGACGTCCAGAAGTTCATTGTTCCAATTCAGTCCCAATTTCACGAGGATTTATTTCCCGATTTCAGTGAATTAAAAGGATCTTTGTTTGAGCACGACCAAACTCTTTTCTCAAGTCAAGGCAATACCATAAAAAAAGCATATTTGAGCCACTCCAAAATCCGTTCCATACAAGCAGGAGACGTGGTGTTATTCTATCGAAGCCATGATAGGAAATCCATTCAATGTATAGGCATTGTTGAAAAAGTTTTCTTTTCAAAGGACCTCGACGAAGTATTTCCCTCTATTGCGAAACGGACCGTATATGCCTATCCCGATTTACAAAAAATACTTCAGCAGAAGACTTTGGTCATCCTATTCCGATACATTGCCCTTGAACAAGAAATTCCAAGAGAAAAGATAGCTGAGGCAGGGATTAAAGGAAATATTCAATCCATAAGACAAATCAGTCACGAACAATATATGAATCTCATCAAATGAAAAGCAGCGCAATTGTCATATCCATCCATCCTTGTTATGTGGAAAAAATATGGTCCGGAGAGAAGATATTCGAATACCGGAGGCAGATTCCCAACCACATCAAATATATGCTCATCTATTCTACTGCGCCCGTGAAAATGATCACATCTTTCGTGGAGGTGGAAACCATTTTGACGGATTCCGTTGAATCTATTTGGCAAAAAACCAAAAACAATTCAGGAATATCACAGCAAAATTATTTCCAGTATTTCAATGGTTGCGAAAAAGCCAATGCCATCAAATTGAAAAATGTGCATAAGCTGGACACATTTTTGCCACTCAATTTTTTAGAAGGCATTCAAAATGCGCCGCAATCATTTATTTATCTGAAGGAACCTCTGCAGCAACTGTTGGACAAAATAGCAGAATAAAATGGCTGTCCCGGTAGGGTCTCTCGCTCGGTAGGATGGTGCGACCTGCGTGACTGAATCGGGAGCAATATGGAATTTGGTATACTCTGTGGCTGGGGCGTGTCATTACATTCTATTTTTTACTACTTTTGCAACTTGTTAATTCAATTCCACCACTATGAAAAAAATCATCGTTCTTGCGGCTATTATCCCTTTTGTCTTCGCAAGCTGTATCTCCTTCGGTGGCAGCAGCAACGAGGTGAAAGAACTAAAAGAGCAAGTGGCGCAACTGCAAAAAGATGTGGCCGAGCTGCAAAAGGCCAATGGCAACAGTATAGCTCACAAAGCAGAAGCGACCTCTGACAATGAAGTTTCGGGGAAAAACGAGGCAAACACTACCAAAGAGCAAAAAGCTGTTGAGGCCATCAAATATTGTCTGAAAAAATATGTTTCAGATTTGAAATATAAGAACATCACTTCGGTTCCCAAATCCGATGGGACCGTTGACGTGATCATCGACTTTGTAGAATACAGGGACACACGCCATACCTACTACAATGTCGCCGTTTATAACAATGGAGAATATTGTGTGAAAGACATCTCGGGACACTATGCCGGCAATTTCCCCTATGGTGACAAATTTTCCATCGAATAACTTTTCGCCACCGCTCTCCTTCACAATCGTTTATTGGTCAGTAAACTGCCATAAATCATGAGTAAATATCGAGCATGTTGTTCTTTTAATTTATTGGTTTACAATAATATATGATAACAATTTATTTACTCTGAATTTACCCTCCAACCCCAGCAACCTTACAGCGTAATTTCCAGCCCGACCGGGCAGTGGTCGCTGCCGAAGATTTCGTTGTGGATGGTGGCCGCTTTGATTTGCGGGGCCACGCGCGATGAGCAGATGAAGTAGTCGATGCGCCACCCCGTGTTCTTTTCGCGGGCGTGGAACCGATACGACCACCACGAGTACGCATCGGTGAGCGTGGGGTACAGATGGCGGAACGTGTCGGTGAAGCCCGACGCGAGCAGGGCGGTCATCTCGCCGCGCTCCTCGTCGGAAAAGCCGGGATTCTGATGGTTGGTTTTCGGGTTTTTCAAGTCGATTTCCTGATGCGCCACGTTGAGGTCGCCGCAATAAAGCACTGGCTTTTCGGCGTCCAACTGCATCAGGTACTGACGCAGACATTTTTCCCATTTCAATCTGAAATTCAAGCGTTTGAGTTCGTCTTGCGCGTTGGGTGTGTAGCAATTCACCAAGAAGAATTTGTCAAATTCGAGTGCGACGATTCGCCCCTCGTTGCCAGGGAAAACCTCGGAATCCAGCACGGGCACGTCGAGGCGACGGAGCGGCCGTATGCGCGTGAAAACCGCCGTGCCCGAATAACCCTTCTTTTCGGCAAACGACCAAAAACTTTCATAGCCTTCAAAACGGGCATCCAACTGTCCTTCCTGCATCTTCGTTTCCTGAAGACAGAAAATGTCGGCGTCGAGTAACTTGAAGTTTTTAACGAAATCCTTCTGATAAACGGCCCTCAGACCGTTGACATTCCAACTGATGAGTTTCATGGTATAAGAATTGGTGGATGATTTTTTGCGGGTGCAAAGTTACAATTTTTCCAGAGTAAAAATCAATGAGATTGCGGAAGGAGTTTGCCAGAGGGGGACTCGCGGCAGGGATAGGAGCGAACACGAGCGAAGCGAGTAAAGCGGATAGCCCGACGGCGGAGCAAAGCGGAGCCGGGCCGCCCTGATAATCGTGAAAACGGTTAAGCGTGAAAACGGTTAAGCGTAGAAACGGTTAAGCGTAGAAACGGTTAAGCGTAGAAACGGTTAATGGAGGGAGGGTGAAAAAATCACCTTCCCCACACAATAATTGAGGTCGCGGTGACGTAATATATCAGTCATTTTAAATTTTTCATTATGGAAGATCAACCCAAAAGTAAAAGCAAAACCCATGTGGTGTGTTTTGCAGTCGGCATCATCGTGGCCTGCATTTTTTCCGCGGTCGGCATCGCGATGAACACCGGCAAAGAGAAAGTGGATGGCTATATCACCTGCGACGACGTGGTTTACCGCTCGCTGGAAAATGCCAACAAATCCGCACAACAACAGTACATTCTTTTTCAACAGATGGTGGCCGACGACGACCTGCTGAGCAAGGCCGAGCAGTTGCAAAACCTTTCGAATGAGCTGGTGTGCCAAATCGGGCAACTGAGAACCGATGTCATCAATTTTTCCGAGGGGAAGGACGTTTCCGGCCACGCCGTTTTTGCCGTCAACGGCATTGCCAATGTGCCGCACATCGCCGCCAAAGACATTACTTTCAAGTCGGATTTCGATAAGTCGACGTACTTTCTGACGGTTCAGCAGGTGAACGGTGCCACCCGCGCCGAAACGCTGAAAGCAGCTATCGACACGTACAAAACGGCCGTGCTGAATCTGGTACCCGCCGCTCAACGTTCGTACCTGGCCTCCGACATCGCGTTCTTTAACACCAACGACGTCACCACGGACGGCGAAACCGTGAGCTGGGAAACTCACCACTTCGACCATACCGTCCTCGTTGCCACCGCGTCCACCCTCGATGCCTTTGCCAGCGACGTGCGCAACATAGAATCAATCGTTTTAAGATATTTAATCACCCAATAAAAATTTTATCATCATGAAAAACTTCATCTGCATCTTTGGCGCCATCACCTTTGTAATGATGGATTTGGGACTCCTTTTCAAAATCATGCACTGGCCCGGAGGCGCTGTGCTGCTCCTTCTGACGATGGGACTTCTGCTGCCGGCGTTCATTATCTGCACCGCAGTGTATGTCGCCAAACAGAAATAAGATTCAGCCGCCTACATCCGCAACCAACGGAAAAGCTCCTTCCACGTTACCTTCTTGCCATAGGTGAGCAGTCCGATACGGTACACTTTTGCGGCGAACCAAACGCATCCTAAGAAAGTGACCACAAGAATGCCGCAGGAAAGCAACAATTCCCACAACGGCACTCCAGACGGAATGCGGTACAACATTGCTATCGGTGAAGTGAACGGGATGAACGACAACCAACGAACCACCTCGCTCTGGGGAGACAATCCCATGAAAATCACGATGATGGCTATCACCAGCGGAAGACTGATGGGCAGCACCAACTGCGAAGAGTCGGTTTCATTGTCGGTGGCCGAACCCACTCCCGCATACAACGAAGCATACATCAGATAACCGATGATGAAGTAAAAAAGGAAACATAACAGCAACGTGCTGAATGGGAACGAGTAAAATGCGGAAATGTCGCCGAAAACGTCCGCGTCGGAGGCCACCATGGCCCCGTCAAAAGCCGTGCCGGTTTGCGACACCACCTCCGTGGTCGCCTCGTCGCCAGCAACAAGTTCTGGTACAATTAGTTGAACCGAAAACAACAACGCTACTACCAGAATGATTTGCGCAACAAACTGTGTCAATCCCGCGAGCGCCACACCCACGATTTTGCCCATCATGAACTGAAACGGCTTCACCGATGACACAATCACTTCGATGATGCGGTTCGACTTCTCCTCAATCACACTGCGCATCACCTGATTCGCATACATGAAGACGAAAAAGTAAATCAACATGCCGCAAACCATGCCTACAATGCGGTTCATCTCCACCATCTTTTCCTTCGCCTGACCGTTTTCGTCAATCTGCAAAGTTTGTATATCGCTGTGCGACAAATCTTTAATAGACTTATACTTCTTAATGTCAAGGTTGAATTCCTTCTGCAAGGCGCGGTCGAAAAGGATTTCGTCCATCTGTTCCCCGATGTCGCTTTTCAATGAAAGCGGGGGATCTTCACTAAAGAAAAGGTTGGCCCGATTCGACTGATTTCCCTTCAAAATATGGAGCACCGCGTCGCACTCCCCGTTGATGCAGCGTTGCTGCATATCCTCGAGTTCGCCACTGGGAAACTCAAATTTCACTTTGGATGTATTGTGGAATTGGTTGAGAAAATAGTCGTTTTCATCCAAAACAAAAACCGTGCAAACCTTCTCGCTGTGATGGGCGATGTAAATGGGTAGCACCATCATCACAACCATCAAAACCGGAAGCAACAAAGTGGTGATGATGAAGGATTTTTTCTTAATCCTGGTTAAAAATTCGCGGGAAATAATTACTGATACCTTACTCATAACCAACTACTTGCTTTCGTTTTGCGATTGTACGGTGTGGATAAACACATCATTCATGGAAGGAAGGATTTCGCCGAAGGAAGTAACGGCGACACGTGGAACGAAGAATTGCAGCACATCATTGGAAACGTGCGTGTCGGACAACTGCAATTCAAGCGTAGTTGTTTGTGAATCAGTATTTTGAGACAAAATCTGCATCCATTCGGGAAGTGTCAGCGCCGCAGCTTCCCCCTCGAAGGTGACGGTGTACCGGTTCTGGCGGAAACGACGTCGCACCTCGCGCACCTCGCCCTCCAACATCACCCGTCCGCGGTTGATGAGCGCGATGTCGTCGCAAATCTCTTCCACCGATGCCATGTTGTGGGTGGACAGGATGACTGTCGCGCCCTGCTGTTTCAACTCCAGAATTTCCTGCTTCAGCTGCTCGGCGTTGATGGGATCGAAACCGGAAAAGGGCTCGTCGAAGATGAGGAAGTCGGGGCGGTGCACCACCGTTACCACAAATTGCACCTTCTGTTGCATTCCCTTCGAAAGTTCTTCCACTCGGCGGTTCCACCAAGCTTCAATGCCGAGTTTTTCGAACCACTGTTTCAATGAACTGACGGCTTCCTTTTTCGACATGCCGCGCAGTTGCGCCAGATACACAGCCACTTCCGAAACGGTCATGCGTTTGTAAAGCCCGCGTTCTTCGGGCAGGTAACCGATGCGCGCCACGTCGTCGGCGACGAGTGGATGACCTTGGAACCAAATGTCGCCTTCGTCGGGAACATTGATGCAGGTAAGCAGACGGATGAGTGTGGTTTTGCCGGCACCGTTGGGGCCGAGCAAACCGAAAATCCGACCGGGGGCAATCGATAGTGAAAGATTGTCCAATGCCACTTGGGCGCCGAATCGCTTGGTTACATTTCTAACTTCTATGATATTCATCACGCTTCTGGAGCAGGCTGCTGCTTGCGTTTTTTCTTGCGTTTTTTCTTTTTCGTCTTCACCGGAATCGACGTGGTGGCCGGCAATTCGGTGATTTCGTTGAATACAAAATCTTCCGGCAAGGTTAATTTACCCCCGGAAAGTTCATATAACTGATTGATTATCAGTCTATCATCTACCGTATCGCGATTCCAGGTGAGATAAAGCTTCTTCATCTGGTTGGCGATGTCCTTGGTAAGTTGCAGTTTTTCCCGACCGTCTGGATAGCCCGACACGGTCTTAATCATCTGGTCGAGATAGCGGCCATAGGTGCGCACGCGGATGCCGGCGCGCTTGTATTGGGCGCGCGGCGCGACAACCGCGGTTTCATCACGCTTCTCCGGTTTGGCAAAGGGTGAGTCCACATCCAAACGGTAATTGGAAATAATAATCAAGTGGTCCCACAGCTTCTGCCAATAATCCAGCGACTCTTTTTCCTTTTGCAACTGCGGGTCCGGCTTGGCCATATTGTTGGTGGGCATCGCGGCCGTGGTGGACATGGCGACCGTCGGATTGATGAACGACATCGCCTTCACGATGGCTTTCGCGGCTTCGTTTCGTTTTTCGCGGTCCTCAATGAGCACCGCATTTTCAATCATTTTCTGTATACTTCTTCCGTACTCTCTGATTACCAGTTTGTTACGAGCTGTGTTATATTCCGGCATAGTAGTAAAATTTGTGTGCAAAGATACAAAAAAATAATTATTAGGGCGGTCCGGCTCCGCGTTGCTTCGCCGTCGGGCTTTCCGCTTTACTCCGCTTCGCTCCGTGTTCGCTTCAATCCCTACCGCAAACTCCCCTCTCGCGAACGTCTACCACGGGCACTTCGGCAAATTCCGCAATCGCCTCCCGCAGCTTCTCCGAGTTGAGAACATACCCCGTCGGCGACCACGGATTCACACAAATCGCCAACAGCTCGGGTTGCAAAACCACCGACAGCCGACCACCCTTCTGCAAGTAGGCACGAACCGACTGCGGTGACGCGAAAATCTTGGTAAAGTCCTTGACAACCAACTCCGTTTCCGTAACTTCGGGTTGCATCCGCAACAAATCGAAAAGTTTGTCGCCCACCACACCGCTGGCAAAGATGCGGTGCCCGTGCTTGAACAATTTGTCCTTTTCCTGTTGCAACAACAACGCAGACGCGATACCGAGGTCGCTCACAGTGCCGTCGTCGGCGATGGCGAAAATGCCCTGCTCAACATCCGAAAGCGAGATCGAAGTGCGGCGGGTATAAATCGGAAGTTGCAAAAGGTCGTAAACGAATCGGGTTTTGCGGACCAACTCAGGGAGGTTGGATGAGAGCGCGGCACCGGTGGAAAGAATCATGGCATCGGTAACGATGGGTGAGGCCAGACTTTTGCGCGAGAGCGCACCGTCAACCAATACGGTCTCGCTGCCGAGTGCCTGCAACCGGCCAATCACATCGCGGAGCATGGCAGTGCTCACCGGACCGGAAAGAATCACCTTGCCGGGAGTAACTGCCTGAGCCGTAACCAAGCGACCGAGGGCGGTTTGCCACGAAGACACATCGATAATGTCGGCGGTAAGGCGGCGGGCCTGGAAGAACTTTTCGGAAGTGGCGAACAACGTGCCTTCTGCCAACGTGATTTCCGGTTTGGCAGTGCGAGTCACCTGATCGCAGCTTTCGCCGTCAATGCCGATGGAAGTCACCCCGACACGGTGGCCGCGCCGACGGCAGCCCTCCAACACATAATTCAGGCATTCCGTCTTGCCGGTATTCTTTTCCATACCCACAACGGCCACTGATTTACAATTACATACCTTATCGATGAGCGTCATTCTGTTTCAAAAAATTCTGGGTGCAAAGATACTCGTTTTTCTGTTACGAAACTGGATGAAGGGATGAAAGGATGATGGAGGGAGAACGCGGGAGGGATAGGAGCGGCACGAGCGAAGCGAGTACAGCGGATAGCCCGACGGCGCGCAAGCGCCGGCCCGCCCAAATAAAAAATACAATCACAAATCCAACTCACTCGGATGGCATCATTTTTACCAATCCAACTTACTCGGATGAACGGAAGATTTTCATTTTAAAATAAAAAAAATCAAAATAGTTATCAACAACCATGCTATCCGTATTAAAAATAATGTAATTTTGCCGCCCAATCATTTAACGTCATAAAAAAGATGAGAACGAAGTACATCGATTTAATCACACAGACCTACGAGTTCCCGCAGGAGCAATTTGAAGTAGAAGAAAATGAATTGATTTTCAATGGAGTTCCGTTGATGGACATCATTAAACAATATGGTACACCGCTGAAAATCACATATTTACCGAAAATTTCACAAAACATTCAGAAGGCGCGCCGCTGGTTCAACGTCGCTATTGCCAAAGCCGATTACCAAGGCGATTACCACTATTGTTATTGCACCAAAAGCTCACACTTTGAGTTCATTCTGTCGGAAGTTTTGAAAAATGACGTCCATCTGGAGACTTCATCTGCCTTCGATTTGAATCTGATTGAGGCTCTGGAGGAGCAAAAACTGTTCGATAAAGAGAATTTCATCATCTGCAATGGATTCAAAAAGCAGCAATATATCGACAATATTGCGATGATGTTAGACAAAGGTTATGTGAACACGATACCGGTTATCGACAACATCCACGAGTTTGACATGCTCGACCAAGCCATCAATACAAAGTGCAAAGTCGGCATCCGCATTGCTGCAGAAGAGGAACCCCGATTCGAATTTTACACCTCCCGTCTCGGCATCCGATACAACGACATTCTCCCCTTTTACGAACACAAAATCAAGAACAACCCGAAGTTTGAATTGAAGATGCTTCACTTCTTCATCAACACCGGCATCCAAGATACCGCTTACTATTGGAACGAATTGAGCAAGTGCATCAGTCTCTACTGCGACCTAAAGAAGATTTGTCCGGAGCTCGACTCGTTGGACATCGGCGGCGGCTTCCCCATCCGGACCTCACTCTCATTTGAGTATGATTACGAATATATGGCGGAGGAAATCATCGCCCAAATCAAGCACATCTGCAACCGCGAAGGAGTGGAAGAACCCGACATTTTCACCGAGTTCGGTTCCTACACCGTGGGCGAAGCCAGTGCGGTTCTTTTCTCCATACTGCAACAGAAACGCCAGAACGATAGAGAGTTATGGGACATGATCGACAGTTCTTTCATGACCACTCTCCCCGACACCTGGGCCATCGACCAACAATTCATCATCCTTGCGGTCAACAACTGGGACAAGGAGTACGAGCGCGTCTTCCTCGGCGGACTCACCTGCGACAGTCAGGACTTTTACAACTCCGAGGCATCCCTCAACGCGGTGTTCCTCCCGAAAATCAAGGCCAGCCAACCCACGCAGGAAAAGAACGACTACTTCGATGAAGACCCGCAATACATCGGACTTTTCAACACGGGCGCCTACCAAGAATCCGTCGGCGGCTACGGCGGCATCCAACACTGCCTCACTCCCGCCCCGAAACACATCATCATCTACCGCGATGAAGAGGGAGAATTATGCACCAAACTTTTCGCTAAAGAGCAGAGTTACAAGTCGATGCTGAAGATTTTGGGATATTGATTCGGTTAAACGGTTAACTTTCGGTTAAACGACGAAACGGTTAAACGGTTAACTTCGGTTAAACG
>JAKSME010000063.1 GCA_024400785.1 Bacteroidales bacterium | reverse complement strand
ATAGGCTACACTCTGAAAATCGCCCAACAAAACGATGGTCCCATTGTCAAGCTCGCATGCTTTGACCGTCTCAAGATAGCCTGATTTTTTGAGTTGGCATTCATCCGGAAGGAGACTATAATTTTGTGTGACAATATCATCCGAATTTCGGTCAAAAATCAAAGAGTAGCATCCGTATTTCTCTTTTTTGTCA
Organism: Bacteroidales bacterium; assembly: GCA_024400785.1. GTDB lineage: Bacteria > Bacteroidota > Bacteroidia > Bacteroidales > WCHB1-69 > UBA1756. Next base: position 10,838 of record JAKSME010000063.1, on the reverse strand, counting down.
ACTGTAAAAATCCCGATAAAGTGCTTTCCATTTTCCAGCAGAAGGAATTGGCAAAAACTAACGTATTCGTATTCTGCGCAGGGGAAAGGAATACGATATTCATCACCGTTGTCATTTCCACCAACAAGTGCCAGATAATAGGCATCGAGAGCTTTATACCTTTCATCATAACCACCAAACAAAATGGACACTTCCCCATCTTCAGATAGAGTGGCAGCTTCGCATTTCAAATTAGGCTCCTTTACATTGTACGGCTTGAAGTCGTTACGACTGACCTCGTTACCCAAACTATCATATACAAACACCTTATAGTTTGCAAGCTCTTTTCTTGTGACTTTTTCTTTGATGATGATTGCGTGCATTTTGTTGCTCTTGGAGTGGAGCTGACAGACGAGGGGTTGGTATTTGCTGTTAAGAGAGATCTTTTCCGACGGCTTCACCGATGAAGAGCCTTTTTTGGCGACAAGTGCAGGACAGTAATAATACTCCTTTTTTTTCTTTTTATATAAGTATGAAAAGAAGTATTCATCGCCAGCGTCGAATCCCAATGCAAGTTTGTGTTCTTCTGGAAGTACAAGTTTTCGGATGGCAATTTTTTGCGATTTTTTGTCGTAGGTGAGCAGTGTATGATTATACAATTTGTCTATGGTAAATAAGGGGGAGATGTATATGGTCATCTGCTGCTCGTTGTCGCTCACCACGTAGGGAAGGTATTGCAGGAAGTTGAAGTGCGCGGTTTTTTGATTAATGACGGCCGTTTTTTCGACTTCTGCCAACTGTCCGAAAGCGGTGGCATAGAATAGGGTAATGAAGAATAAAATGAAACTTTTTTTCATAATTTTGAGGGTTTTATTTTTGAAGACTTCTATTTTTACTCATTTCACACGCCGCCCTCGGAATTTTGCGAAGCCGTTAAACAAAAATCAAAAGAGAACGACGCTGCAAAGTTACATATTATTTTCTCATTCCCAACAGATTAGTGATATTTTTATAAAAATTTCGGGGGGGGTAATTTACTGATTTTCAATATGTTATATAAAACATCCATTTCCAAATCTTTGAATTCGCTCATAACGAAACATATTGTAAACCAGACTCGCCAGGACGTTTCTGGCGGCATTTCGCGCAAAACTGTCGGCATGACTGCGAAAATGTTTTCAAAGTTGCGTGTTTGTTAAAGCTGTTCGTCTTTTACAAATGCGGCAAACCGCGCTTTTTGTTTAACGTTTGCCTAATTACTAATTAAAAAAATTTCGGCAGATACCGCAAATTCTTCAGCGTTTTTTAATGTTTAAAAAAAATCCATGAAACAGGGTAGTAGAAAAGAAGCTGACGAATGTCGCGTAAAACATACTATTACGACTGAAATTCAATATTTTCGTACTGCAATGCATGTATGATTCAAGCGATGAACATACTGAAAACCAAACTATTAACAGAATATGATACAGTATTTCAGAACGTGATTTTTGACGTTTTTTTTCGTAGGAAATCCCCGACAAAGCAATTTTCACAAAGAGAACAATTCAGGTGCTGAAATTTCACCATATATAGCCAATTTTCTGCAAAATTCTGCAAAAAAACCTAACAAATCGTGCTTAGAACATGTTACGGCGCGAGCATATTCGTGTATTTTGATGAAATATTATTTGTAACTAATTAAATATCAACAAGTTGTTATCAAACCAAAGGAATCGTTAAAAATCCTTGTCAAATCGCTTCAAATAAGAAATTTTTGTTATAACTTTGCAAATCAAATTTTATTGGATAAGAGCCCAACTCCAAAATTTTAGTAAAAAACAAAAAAACACATAGAATATGCAGAAACATTTATTGGTTCTCCTGCTGTTGGGATTGGCCTATATGACCGCCTACGCACAGCTGGTTCCCGAACCTTGCGGAACCGCAGTCACCTATCAAGGCGACACGTATCAAACAAAATTGTTTGGTAGTAATTGTTGGATGCTCACGAATATGCGAGCCACCAAGTATGCCGATGACACCGACATTCCAGATGTAAAGTGTTACGAAAACGATTGCGACACCTATCTGGACACATACGGCCGTCTTTACACTTGGACTGCTGCTACTCGTTTGGCTGAAGGCACGGCTAACACCAACGCTGTCCAAGGTATTTGTCCCGACGGTTGGGCAATCCCGACGCAGGAAGATTTCATGGCTTTGAGTATCGCTGTGACACCGGAAAGCGACCTGGTTTCGCCAGCCGAATGGGTTGGTGCAGCTTACGGCACATCTCCGGCGGATGGTTTCAGCATTTTGCCGGGTGGCTATTACAGCGCGGCCAGCGGTTTTTATGAAGGCTTGAAGACGGTTGCCTATTTCTGGACATCCACCTCAAGTGCCAGCATGGCTCCGGCTTCTTGTATGTTCGGCGTCTGCCCGGGCATTACGGTTGAAACACAGACGACGGGCAACGGTTTTAGCGTGCGCTGCGTACGTCATGAGTACAACCCCAACGGATGTAATGTGGCTACCATCGCCGCAAACGAACACGGCAGCGACAACTTCATTGACGAGGTGAAGGATGCCGAAGACAACTCCTACGACGTGGTTGAAATTCAAGGCAAATGCTGGACTGCAGCCAACTTGCGCAACACCGACGGCATGACCGCCGAAACCGACTACTACAATCCGAATGGTGATGCGGCCAACGTATCAACCAATGGCTTGTTATACACCCATGCGGCTGCCGCCAACGTTTGTCCGACGGGCTGGCACCTGGCTACACAGGCCGATTGGACAGATGTCGAAACTTACTTCGACATGCTGAACGCTCCGTATGCAGGTCTTTACACCAAAGACGGATATCAGAATTTCTTTGGTCATTCCGCCTATTTCTGGAATGCTGAAGAGGGCGTTCCGGCAGCAACGACTGCTTATTATACAGCGAAGTTTGATTACAGTTCCGAACTTTATACGGGAACATGTGATAAGGACAATGGCGCAAGTGTGCGCTGCGTTCGCGATTAATCAACCATTAAAATCCTTTTGCAATGATAAAGAAATTTTTTCTCACCCTTATATTGATTTGTGCAACGGTACTCACCTTCGCACAGGGCACAATAAATATATATGTATCACCCGACGGTACGGGCGACGGCACTACAGCGGCCACCCCGACCACGCTGACCGCTGCACTTGAAACCTTCAGGACGGCTGCTGTAGGTAGTGAAACCACCTACGACGTGCTGCTCGCCAACGGCACTTATACCGGCACCTACGGCGTGGCCCAACACGCAAACAAAAATATTGTGATTGAAGCCTTGGACGAAGCTAATCCGGCTTGTATCATGGAGGAGGTCGCTATAACTGTTGACGGAAATGGCCGCTCTACTGCCAATGAATATGTAACATTTAAGAATCTCACCTTTGAAGGTGGAAATTATGTGATTTCAAATGGTCAGGTGGATTATCATTCCGCTATTAATACTTACGGACATCACATCACTATCGAATCTTGTAGTTTCACAAATTGCAACGTGCCTTATTACGTACCGCAGACACACCAGTCGTATAATTTCTCGATGCTGAATTGTACGTTTACTAATTGTGGTTATGCTATTACTTGCGGCAGTGCTATTAAATATTGCTCAATATCGAATTGTACTCTTACAAACTGCTCTCATGGTTTTAATTTGGTGCATTCAACGTATGTCACTTTCTCTAACGTCACAATGACTGGCATTACCGCGTATGGCATCCGTCATGGACAAGGTTCTGGAACTCCAGTACATGACGAAGCAACAGATGTTCATTTGATTAACTGTTCAATCTCTGGTACACCGGGTGAGGGTGACGCGCTCATCGTTCTGCGTGGCGACTGCGAAGACTTTGTTATTGAAAATACGACACTTAACGCTACAGGCGATAATAACGCCGCTTTGAGTATTCGTGACGGCGGAAATGTTATTGTAGCAGCTACCGATACTTTGACAATGACCGGTACAGTACAAGGCACGGGCACAATTACTGCTGCCGCGCCGACCAGCGTATTGGTTATGAATGCCGGAAGTACGTACGGCACGTTGGGCGCTGGTGACTATGTCTGGAATGAAGTCATGGGAACATGGAGCCTGCCGCCCTTCACCGAAGTCTATGTATCACCCGACGGCACCGGCAACGGTCTTACCCCCGAGCATCCGACGACCATCCAGAACGCCTTCAACATGATTAGAAACGCCATCGTTACCGAAGCCACCGACTTCACAGTCTTTATGGCGAACGGTGATTATACTGGCGCAAATGTGGAAATCAGCCAAGCTATAAACAAAAACATCGAGCTGAGAGCGATGAATCCTGCCAGCGCCAGCTGCAATATGGCCCTCAACTTCGTGATTGACGGCAACGGCCGCTCAACCGGTGCAGAAACCGTTACCTTGAAACACTTGACTTGGTCTGGCGCCTACCAAATTATGGGCGGCGTGGTCGCCGACGGTCTGGGCACTGACCTTGCCCACTGCTATCCGCACAACATCACCATCGACAGCTGCACATTTACTAACACGACTAACAATTTCGCTATCCAATTCCCTTCAAGTTGTGCGCTCTTTGACTTCGTTTTGACCAATTCCACATTTAACGGCTGTAGCCATTGCGTGCAGACTGCAGGTGGTGCCGAAGGCATGACGATTGACAAATGTACGTTCACCGACTGCGAACGCGGATTCAATTTGAACCACGCACGCGACATCACGATTTCGAACACGAATATGACTGGCTTTACGAAATACGCCGTCCGCTCGGGCCAAGGAACAGGCACCCCGGTACACGGCGAAACGTCAGCCCTTCGTCTGAGCAACTGCACCATTAGCGGTGAGCCCCTTTCCGGAGAAGACCTGCTCGTGCTGCGTGGAGACTGTGTGGACCTTATTGCCGACCATGTCACAGTAACGGCTACGGGTGCCAATCCGAGCGCGCTCAATCTTCGTGACAGTTCTGTGGTGTATGTTACTGACGACACGTTGGCAATCACGGGTAAGGTTACAGTTTCAGGTACTCTTCCTGGCACTATCGACGGCACGAGTGGCGCCAGCACACTCATTCTCGGTGCGGGTACCACTTACGGCACAACGATGTCTGAAGGAAATTATCGTTGGAATGTTAATTTGGAAAAATGGATTGTTCCTGACAGCTGGTACTATATCGGTGAAGCACAGCCCGCTCTGGTTTTCGATGGCGACGATGTTTGCGAAATCTCAACTCCTGAACAATTGGGCCGACTGACCTACGAAGCAGCACAATCCACCGCAGAATACTCCGAGAAGACCATTAAACTCACTGCCGATATTGATTTGGCTGGTCACGAATGGTGCCCGATTGGCATTGGAGATGGATATTTCGATGGCGTATTTGATGGACAAGGTCACACCATCAGCAATATGACAATCACTGATGCCAACCCGCATCTTAGCTATTGGGACAATGCTTTGTTCGGTTACCTTTGGTTTGCAGAAATTGAAAACCTCAAATTGGCCGATGTCAATGTTTATATCACACGTGCCGCTGCAGCATCAGCTCCCACTGGCGCGGCTGCTGGCGGTATTGCAGGTACGTCTGTCGCTTCCTATTTTGAAAACATTGAAATCACTTCCGGTGAAATTCATAGCGAATATGGTACTTGCGCTACCGGTGGCATAAACTATCTGACTACGTACGCCCACTATCCCACTTATTTATACAATGTGATTAACCGCGCAAAGATCAGTGGCCATATTTGTTCTCCCAATGCAAACTTTTTCCTCCTCGGAGGTCTTGTAGGCCATGCTGCAAATGACCTTGGCTTTACCGCAGGTGATGACGATTTAATCATCTTTGAAAAATGCGCAAACTATGGTGAAATCGCCACCGCAAATCCTTATCAAATGTTAGCCGACAACGAAATTGCTGATGGCAATAAATTTTCATATACCATTGCCGGACAACTCGTTGCCCAAAGTGACTATTCGGCAAAAACATGTCTTGTTTTCGACAGCTGCGTAGCAGGCGGCACTCTTTACGGCTCACCCTGCCTGAGAAATGATGCTGGCACCTTAACTGAAATAGCTTCAGGCGTCTTCCAAGGTCAAAAATGGACAGGCCTTACGACAAGCGAGCCCTATGGCTATACCTACGACCACAACGGTGCGCAGAACGATTACCGTATTGGTCAGGAAATCGTCTTTTTCACGGACAAAAACGCAGATGAAATCTATTATGCCATAAATGATGATGGCGAATTCACGACCACAAACCACGAATACTTCTCCGGTTCTCGCAAGCCGGCTAACGAAGCTGAAAAAGCAGCCTACGCCGCCACAAAGGCTTTCGTTTCAAATTCAACAGGTGGTCAAAAATTCATTTTCCGCGGTGCGGCCATCGCCAACAATACATTCTACACAACAGTTGACTCAGCTGCGAAAGTCGGTCTTCCCGGCACTATCTATCTGTTGGATGATTACGAAATAGAAGGCACACTTTCATGGAACGGTGGCGACTCCATCCAGACCATCCGCGGAGTTGAAATCGTGGTTCCCGCCAACGCAACGCTGTTCGTCAATGGCGAATTGACCCTCGGAACCAATGCAAGATGCGTCGGCACCGACAACACCTCCCACTTGGTCATCACGGGTACCAGCAACGTTCCCGCCGATGAAAAAACCGGCATTTACGTTTGGAACGCTACCGAAAACAAATGGGATTTGGTTTCTGATTAAGCACAATTATCAATGAATACAAAAACGGCGGCCCAATCGGTCGCCGTTTTTTTTGCCGCGCAATCAGAGTCTTTTCCTTCCCTTTTGAGTATCGAAGTAATAAAGGGAATCAGGTCAGGAACAAAAGATACAGCGAAGTCCGTGGCGAACCTCAGTGAACCATCCGCAAAATTCACCTAATCCAAGCCATTCACGGCGAAATCCATATAATTCATGTAATCCGAGAAATCCACGAAATCCATATAATTCGTGTAATCCGCGAAATTCGCGGTCAATCTGGGGGGGACAAAAAAAATCCCGCCGTTTGGCGGGATTCGTGTCTCAGCTGGGATTCGAACCCAGGACCCCATCCTTAAAAGGGATGTGCTCTACCTGCTGAGCTACTGGGACTCCGTTTTTGGAGTTGCAAAAGTACAACTTTATTTTGATTTTGCAACCTTCTATTGAAATTTTTTTATTTTCTTATTTTATTGATAATCAATAAAAAAGCGGAATGTGTGGAAACACTCCGCTTTGGATATTCGTAAATTTTCGGAATTTATCGGACGATTCTTGTTCCACAAGCTGGATTCCCAAGCTGGCCAGCTTCGGTGATGATGCATTCAGCGCCGCCATTTTCAACAAAATAAATGGCTGCACGAACTTTGGGTGCCATGGAACCTTCGGTGAAATGTCCTTCGGCCAAATATTGCTTGGCTTCGGCAACAGTGATGGTATCGAGTGCCTTTTCATTGGGCTTCTTGAAGTTGAGGTAAACTTTCGGCACGTCGGTAAGGATGTAGAACTCATCAGCACCGATTTCCACCGCCGTGAGTGCGGAAGCCAGGTCTTTGTCGATAACGGCCTCAACGCCATAGGTGTAACCATCTTTTACGATAACCGGGATGCCGCCGCCGCCAACGGTGATGACGATGTTCCCGGCATTGGCCAACTGTTTCACGATGTCGATGTTGGCCACTTTGAGCGGTTTGGGAGAGGCAACCACCTTGCGCCAACCGTTGCCTTTGGGGTCTTCGCGGAAGATTGCACCAGTGGCTGCAGCGTACTTGTCGGCCTCTTCTTTCGTGTAATATGGTCCTACGGGTTTGGTGGGATTCTTGAACATTGGGTCTTCTCCGTTCACCTCCACCTGGGTGACGATGGTGACTACGTTTTTCTTCAGATTTTCTTTTACAAAGATATTACGAAAACCTTGTTCGATAAGATAACCGATGGAACCTTGCGTTTCTGAAACGCAGAAGTCCATGGGCATGGTTTGCAAACCGAAGGTCTTGCTGCCCGCTTCGTGCTGAAGCATTACATTGCCCACCTGTGGTCCGTTGCCGTGACCGATGACGATGTTGTAGTCTTGTTTCAACAACCCCAACAGAGATTCGCAGGTTGAGGTGACATTTTGAATTTGTTCTTGGTAAGTTCCTTTTTGACCGCTGCGAAGGAGGGCATTACCTCCAAAAGCAACGACTGCTAATTTTGCCATGATTATTGAGTTATAAAGTTTGTAAAGTGCTTCAAGTTAGGAATTTGGACTTGAAGTTTATTGGAGTGCGCCATCGAGGATCGCGTCATCGGCGAAATTGGGGATGGTGACTTTCAGATTCGGGTTGAGGGACATGGCGCGTTTGATGGCGAAGAGGGCGCCTTCGTTGCGTGCCCAGGCACGGCGGGAGATGCCGTTGTTAACGTCCCAGTAAAGCATGCATTGGATGCGTTTGTCGGCTTCGTCGCTGCCGTCGAGTACCATGCCGAAACCGCCGTTGATGACTTCGCCCCAGCCGACGCCGCCGCCGTTGTGGATGCTGACCCACGTTGCGCCGCGGAAACCGTCGCCAATGACGTTCTGGACGGCCATGTCAGCGGTGAAGCTTGAACCGTCGTAAATGTTGGAGGTTTCACGGAACGGACTGTCGGTGCCGGAAACATCGTGGTGGTCGCGGCCCAATACCACGGGTGCCGTCAAGCGGCCTTCGCGGATGGCTTTGTTGAATGCAAGTGCAATCTGCGTACGGCCCTGCTCGTCGGCATACAAAATACGGGCTTGCGAACCGACAACGAGATGGTTGGCCTGCGCGCCTTCAATCCAAGTGATGTTGTCCTGCATCTGCTGGCGGATTTCGGCCGGAGCGTTGGCACTGAGGTTCCGCAAAACTTCGAGGGCGAGTTCGTCGGTAACTGCAAGATCTTCCGGCTTACCGCTGGTGCAAACCCAACGGAAGGGACCGAAACCGTAGTCGAAACACATGGGCCCCATAATATCTTGAACGTATGAAGGATAGCGGAAACTGCCATCGGCTTTGAGCACATCCGCACCGGCGCGACTGCTTTCCAACAGGAAGGCATTGCCGTAGTCGAAGAAGTACATTCCGTTGGCCGTGAGTTTGTTGATGGCGGCCACATGGCGGCGCAAACTGGCTTGAACGGCTGCTTTGAACTTCTCGGGTTCTTCTGCCATCATTACTTTGGATGCTTCAAATGACTGACCGACAGGATAATAACCGCCAGCCCACGGATTGTGGAGGGAGGTTTGGTCGGAACCAAGGTCTACCTTGATACCCTTATCTGCGCAGTATTCCCAAAGGTCAACGATGTTGCCCTGGTAGGCGAATGATTTGGCGATTTTCTTTGCACGGGCGTCATTGACAGCGGCGAAGAGTTCGTCGAGATTTTCGTGAACTTCGTCGACCCAACCTTGGTTGAAGCGCTTCTGTGTAGCGGAGGGATTGATTTCAGCGGTGATGGAAACGACACCGGCGATGTCACCAGCCTTGGGCTGAGCGCCAGACATGCCGCCCAAACCGGCAGTGATGAAGAGTTTGCCGGCGGTGCCGCCACCGATTTGACGGGCAGCATTCAACACCGTGATTGTCGTTCCGTGAACAAGGCCCTGCGGCCCGATATACATGTAGGAACCCGCGGTCATCTGGCCGTACTGGCTGACACCCATCGCGTTGAATTTTTCCCAATGGTCGGGTTTTGAGTAATTGGGAATCACCATGCCGTTGGTAACGACTACGCGGGGAGCGTTTTTGTGGGAGGGGAACAGTCCGAGCGGATGGCCGGAGTACATCACGAGCGTCTGCTCATCGGTCATTTCCGACAAATATTTCATTACGAGGCGGTATTGGGCCCAGTTTTGGAAGACGGCGCCATTGCCTCCGTAGGTAATGAGTTCGTGTGGGTGCTGAGCCACCGCGGGGTCGAGGTTGTTCTGGATCATAAGCATGATGGCCGCCGCCTGCTGGCATTTGGCCGGATATTGCTCGATGGGGCGGGCGTACATGTCGTAGTCGGGACGGAGCCGGTACATGTAGATGCGGCCGTATTTGCGGAGCTCTTCTGCAAATTCGGGAGCGAGCGTGGCATGAAGTGACGGGTCAAAATAGCGAAGTGCGTTGCGCAGCGCCAATTTCTTTTCCGCAGGTGTCAAAATGTCCTTGCGCTTGGGCGCATGGTTGACGGTCGTATCGTACGGTTTCGGTGCGGGCAACACCGCGGGAATGCCCTGTCTTAAATCATTTTGAAATTCTTGTAAGGTCATATCTTTGTTATTTTTTTCGTTCTTTGAAAAAAGGTTGCAAAGATACAAAATTATCAGATACAATATGCTCTTTCTCACCATTTTGGAGAAAAAGCGTCAGGAAGGTGTTCGATAATGGGGCCCTGTGAGCTTTGAATGACGGAAATGATGTCAAAACGTACTTCGTAGGTGTAATGGTTGCGCAGCACGTAACTGTTGGCTGCGCGGACGAGATTGCGTTGCTTTTGCAACGTCACCGCCATCTCGGGTGTCCCGAACTTGCTACTGCTGCGCGTTTTAACTTCTACAAAAACCAACGTGTTTTCGTGCAATGCGATGATGTCCACCTCCAAATGCCCCGATGTCCAGTTGGTGTCTAAAATGGTGTACCCCTTGTCTGAAAGAAATTGTCTGGCCAACATTTCTCCGTTTTGGCCTGTCGTCTGTTTGTCTGTCATGGTTAGAAAATTTTAGTTCTTTGTTAAAAATAACATCGCGGCAAAGGTACTATGTTTTTTTGAAATTTATATTGTTTGATAGTACTGTTGCGATAAAATTAAAAAAATCATATAAGTTATTGATATAATATAAGATACAAGCGTTCTTTGATT
>JAKSME010000062.1 GCA_024400785.1 Bacteroidales bacterium | reverse complement strand
TCCATCGTGAAGTGGGTAGCGGCGGGTGTGATAGCGTTTTCACGCTGTCAGTCAGTGTGTTCCCCATTAACGGATCCGTTTTCTATGACACCATCTGTCAGTATGATGACTATCAACTGCACGGTTTTTCGCTGACGAACGAGGAAACGGCTCACCCCGGCGACTTCGACTTCCAGCAGCACCTTCAAAATGTTTATGGGTGCGACAGCACGGTCATCGTTCACATGGTCATCTACAGCAATCCGCGTATCGACTTCGTTTCCAATCCCGAGCGCGTGATGCTCACCGAAGGCGCTTCCGTTGAGTTTATCAATCTGACGGATTTGTCGGAGTCCTATCCGGGCGAGCGATTTATCTGGCACTGGGATTTCGGTGATGGAAACAGTGAGACGAGCGAAGAACTCGCTATGTCGCATTCGTTTGATACGTGGGGAGAATTTTTGGTAACACTTTCATTACAAAGTGATTATGGCTGTTCGTCTTCCACTTCGCACTATGTTTATGTGGATGCGGATTTGGAATTTCCAAACATAATCACCCCTAACGGCGACGGTGTGAACGACGTTTTCGCCATAAAAAATCTCAACCCGTTGTTGGATAATATATTGACCATTTACGACCGTTGGGGCAAGCGGGTTTATGAAAAGAAGAACTACCAAACCTACATCAAGGATGGCATTTTGTATAATCCTGAAATGGGATTTACCGGCGAGAATTTTTCCGACGGCGTGTATTTTTACACTTTCCACTATGTGGGATTCGTGCGTGCCGTGGATTATCACAGCAGCTTGACGATTATTCGGTAAATGTTATTCCAAGTCATCCACAACCACTTCGTAATTACCTTTGTAGATAATTCCGTTGTGGCCATCGATGGCGACGGGGTCGAACACTTTGAATTCGGTATCGTTGATGGTGAGCGTTTTTTCCTTTTCGCGAACGGTGAGGGCATCGCAGTTGACGACGCACACTTTGCCGAGCGTTGCGGCGGTGACCGCTGCGTGGGAGGTCGCACCGCCACGCGCTGTTAACAAACCGTCACACTCAATGATCAGTTCGATGTCATCGGGAACCGTGTCGGGACGCACCAGCACAATGGGTTGTTCCGGATTGTCGCTGCCACGCACCTTCTTGATGTCTTCCAAATCGAAAACAATGATGCCGTTAAGCACCCTGTTGCCGATACCGATGCCGTTGCCCACCTTTTCCATTTCCTCGGGTGTCGCCGCAAATGTCTCCACACAGTCCTGCCGCGTGATGTTCATGTTTCGCGTTTGCAGCATGTAGAGGTCTTCCGCCTTGTCGGTTTCGAAGGTGAACTCGATTTCCTGATGGCTGAAACCGTCTTTTTCCAACATGTTTTTCGACAGTTCGTACAGTTTGTTGTAGATTTCAGGGTACTGAGATTGAAGTGAGAACGGGGCGTTCTGATATTCGGATTCGCGCTGTGACTCGCTGATAGGCAGTGTGTTAATCAAACCGCCCACGATGTCTTCACCCTGACTGAGGAAAGAAAAGTCGCCGGTGAGGTTGATGCCTCCGCGGTTTTTCTTGACATCGCGCGTGAAGACCACGCCGGAGCCGGATTCACGGTGGATGTTGCCCAACACCATCTTCTGTACAATGGCTGCCGTACCCCACTCTTCGGCAATGTGCATGTGGTTGCGGTAAACCTTCGCGCGGTCGGCATTCCAGGAGTCAAATACGCACAAAATGGCCTTCTTCAACTGCTTGAACGGGTGCTCTTCAAATTGCACATTGTTGTCAATCAGGAATTGCTTGTATGCGAAAGCGATTTCACGCATGTTGTCGGGGGTGAAGCCGATTTTCTGCGTCACACCGTATTTTTTCTTGTAATTTAAGATGATTTGGTCAAAGTCGTTGCGGTCGAGCCCGTGGGCCATGCCCCAAGTCTGCAACAAACGACGGTAGCAGTCCCAGGAAGTCCACGCGTAGTTGTCTTGTTTGCTTAACTGCTCGGTAATGGTGTCGTTCAAACCGACATTGAGGAAGGTGTTCATGGCTCCCGGCATGGAAATGGCCGAGCCGGAACGAACACTCAGCAGCAGCGGATTTTTCGGATTTCCGAATCTTAATCCCGTAAGTTTTTCAATACCAACGAGATAACGATGCAGCATTCGGTCAAACTCGGCATCAATGGAAGTGACTTTCTGGATGGCGTCAATGCGGCGGAAAACTTCCGTGGTGACCACAAATCCGGGCGGTACGGGATAGTTGTTGAGGTAAAGTTTCTTCAAATAGTAGGCCTTCGCACCCAAAAACACGCGGTTGTCGACTGCGGGGGTCTCTTTGTTCAACGGGCTGAAGGCCAATTTCTGGTCGTAGGTCATCAAGTTGCGTGCTTCTTCGGAGGTCAGCAGGTTCGCCTGAGTGCGCAGGTTGTTGAGGATTTCCCCGATGAAGTTGTCCAACTGCTGAATCAGGAAGGAGGAGGAGAGAAGTTCCCGGAAGAAAACCTCCGATTTCTGGGCAATCACCTTTTTCAGCTGCAATTTGTCTGTGATGTTTTCTTCCAACAGCTGCGGGATGATGACTTTCAGCAACGGTTCATACGGACGGATGAAGTAGTTGCTGATGATTTCGTGCAGACTGCTTTCCATAAATTGGAAGATATTGATATACTGATCGATAGTGAAACAGCCAGAGTTCAAGCTGTATTGCAGCATCTTGAGGTTGGAGTCGAATCCCTGGTCGTAAACGCCATCGAGCATCATGCCTTCGTGCATCAGTTGGATGGTGTCGCAAATTTCTTTGAACGCATTGAAAGTGAATACGTTGGTGTTGAGATTTTCGATGATGTCGTGAATGAGTACGGTGACGATTCTTTCCAAGCGGAAGATGAGGCCGAGGGCGTCGAATTTGGCCTCTCGATAATAGCCGTACATCGACGGGATGCCGAAAGCGATGTGGCGTTTGTAAACAACATTTTCCCACCCCTTGCTTTCCTTCGGGTCGAAAATGATGTTGTTGAGTTTGCGCATCAGGCAGAAAATGTGCTTGAGCGTTTCTACCGGGTTGCCGCCGTTCAGGCACTCTTCAAGGCGGTTGACATCCTCCGTTTCCACAAAACTATCACGGCGCATGATGTTGATGATGTCGGTGGAATCGAAAATGTATTTTTCTTTTAATAATTGATATAGTTCGATGATGAGGCAGACGCGCTGAACGTCGATGGACTCGTTATGATTGATTTTTCTGCCGATTTGTTCAACTTCATCTTTCTTTAATTCAATGAGTTCCGATAATGGCATGCCAGTGAAATCGCAAAATTTATGCAGGCATTCATGGACACCCGTCACCCAAATTCCATCTGGCTCCACCAATTCATAGACGTTGGGCGGGAGAATTTCCTGCAGGCGTTCTTTTTTGCGGTCGAACCAGAAGTCGATGACATCGAGTGTGATTTGGATGTGGGAGTTGTTGCCTTCGGTATGAATTTGTTTTCTCAAGAAATGAATGAGTTTGTCGTTGCGGTGCGACAACTCGTCGATTTTGGTGGATACGTCGCGCAACTTGCCTTCCGCCCCGATTTCGTTGAAGTATACGGGGAAGATTCTGGCTAACTGCTTGGTCTGTTTGTAAACGGGAGAGATTTGAGAGTTAAGCAGTTTGGTGATGTCTTTCTGGAAAAAGTCGGTATCGAAGACGAAGATGCCGCCCGCGCGCAGGTTGATGATGAGTGCGGAGAGGAGGCGTTGCATGGTTTCCGGTGCATATTCGATCAGTTCGAGCCATACACGCACATTTTTGATATGGCACGGGTTGACTTTCAGCTCCCAGTCGTTGGTGATGTATTTCACGCCGGGCGTTACAAAACCGAAATCGATGATTTTGCGTTCGAGGTAGTGGATGAGTCGGTGGTTGTGCGTGTTGATGATTTCCTTTCCCAGTTCGAGAATGGAGTCGAGGATGAGGTTGAGGTGGCTGTCGCGGAAGTCGACGAATTGTTCGAACAGGTCGTTCATGGAGGCAATGCACTGTTCTTCATCGAGTTCGCTGCTGACGAGCTTGATGACTTTGTTGAGTTCGACGAGCAGTTGCGGGTGGTTGTCGATGGTGCCGGGCAGGTGGAGCAGGTAGAAGATATAGCAGAATTGTTCGGAAGTGTGGTCGAAAACAGAAATCTTGCTTTCAAAAGCTTTAATGATGTCGTTGAAAGTGAATGCGTTATCGCACAGTTCCTGCCAAGAGGCGGCATTTTTTGCCAATTGTTCATATTCGTCGAAAAGGGGAGCTCCCAGTTCCGCCAGCTGCTGCGAATAGTCGCGCGACATTTTCTGTTGGTGCTCGCTGTACCACTTTTCAATTTCCGTGGTGGTGCGCCAATAGTTGATGTGGCTCAGCACCAGGCGTTGCATCAGTTTGAAAGTGGCCTCGGCGGTTTCGGCGTGCTCTGCCGCCTGCGCCAGCTTGAGCTTGAACTGTCCGATGTGACAGTAATAATCGAAAGTGTTGTCATCCAGATATTTGTCGAGCAAGGCAATGCAGCGGTTTACTCCGTTATCGCATTGGCTGAGCACGGCGTCGTTGCTGTCGATGAAGCGCAAAAAATAGGTCACCAGGTCCTTGGCCCAGGCATGGCGCAACTTCTCAGAAAGAAGTTTTTCGTAAATTTCCAGTGCCACGTTGACGATGCGTTTCTGGTCTTCCAACGGAAGCTCCTTGTAAAGCCAAAAGTCGTTGATGGTGACATTGGGCAGGGCCTTCACTACTTCGGCACGGTTGGACATGGGGTGGTCGTATTCGGCAAAAAACTCCATGACGCGTTTGTGTAAGCCCCACTGTTGCTCCGACTGAGCCATAAACCATTGATGCTCAGTAGGAATTTCGTATTCGACATTGGTATTGCGAAGGTTGACTTCTAACGCTTTTGATTTGATTTCGTTACTCATAACTTTGCACGTACTTTAAAAGGTCTATGATTCGTGATGAATATCCACATTCGTTGTCGTACCAGCCCAGGATTTGTACGAAGTTTCCACCGATGACTTTGGTGGCGAGGGCATCGAAGATGGCGGAGTGTGTGTTGTCGGTGATGTCGCTGCTGACGAGCGGGTCGTTGGAGAACTCGAGGATGCCGGCGAGTGGCCCGTCGGCGTAGCGGCGGAAGGCCTCGCGGATGTCATGTGCCGTTGTCGGTCGCCGCAGCTCGGCGGTGAGTTCCACGAAAGAGCAGTCGGCAACGGGAACGCGGGTGGCAAAACCGTCGAAGATGTTGCGCATCTCCGGCAGCACAAGGTGGACGGCGCGCACCGCTGACGATGTCGTGGGGATGATGTTGGCGATGGCGGAGCGGGCACGACGGTAGTCGGCGTGATATCCGTCTTGCAGATTTTGGTTGTTGGTGGTGGGATGAACGGTGTTCATGAAGCCACGAACTATGCCGAACTCATCGTGCATCACTTTGAGCATCACTGCGATACAGTTGGTGGTGCAAGAGGCGTTGGAGATAATGTCGTCTCTCTCGGAAAGTGTATGGTCATTCACTCCCATGACGATGGTGCGTTCAATGGAAGCATCGTCGGGTGGGCAGCTGAGGATGACGCGCTTTACGGTGCCGCGGAGGTGCCCCTGCAATTTTTCGCGGGTCTTGAAGCGGCCGCAGGAGTCGATGACATATCCGACCCCGGTCTTCTCCCACGGAATCTCTTCCGGTGTGGGATAGTTGGTTACCAATATTTTACGCCCGTTCACCACGAGGTGCGTCTCATCACAGTCAATGTCTGCTTTGAAACGTCCGTGAATGCTGTCGTATTTTAGCAGATGCGCCATCAACCGCGTGTCCATCTTGTCGTTGATGTGCGTCACTTCCATATCACTGCGGCCTTCCATCAGTCTGAAAACCATCTTCCCGATTCTGCCAAAGCCGTTAATACCGATTTTTACTGACATTTTATATGTTTTTTTTATTTTTATTTCTTTTGTAATAAATTGATTAGTAGATATTTATGAGCTGAAAATAGCACTAACGAGATTTTGCAAATTTACACGAAAATTTCCCAAGTTATTCACCAAAATTTTGAAATTTTAAATGTACTTTTGCGCCTGCTTTTTTCGAAACTATTAAATGAAATTTTAACGATGGATCAGAAACCTTATGCTATTTACATCCATGGCGTCGGCTCTGGCGCAAAGTCTGGAACAAAGTCTTCCCTCGCACATTATTTTACTGAATATGAGTGGATTAATCCTGAAGTAACACATGATCCGTATGAGTCAATTCCCTTGCTTAATGAATGGGCCAAGACTTTTCAGCCCGCTCTCATCGCGGGTACTTCCATGGGTGGTTTGTACACACTCTATGTCGACTGCCCTTCTGCCATCAAACTCGCGGTCAATCCCGCGATGAACATTGAAACCGTCCTTCGCAAAATCGGGTATGGCAAGTATAAATACTTGTGCGAACGCGAGAACGGGGAAACGGAATATGTGATTGATGAGGCCATGGCACGGCGTTTCATCCAATTTCGCAACGAGCACGAAATTATCAAGGGCGTGCGCAATATGGCCGTTTTTTCCACCGCCGATGAGTTGGTCGGCCGCGAAAATTCCAAGAAAAGCGCTGCCGTTTTGGAAAAACTCGACTTTGAAATTTATAGGTACGACAAGTTCGGCCACCGCATGAATGAGCAGGCCGCCAAGAAAATCGTCGGTTGGATGCGTGGGGCTTAACAATCATCGCCGATTGCGGCAAAATACACAACAAAAAAGCGCGGTTTTGGCCGCGCTTTTTTGTTGCTGTCAACACCCTGTTATTTGTTCTTGCGTTGGCAGTTTTTCGGAGTGACACAGGTGCCGGAAGCACGGCAAACCACGATGGGTTCTTCCAGCACGTCGGCTGCTGAGTCTGAAATGTCGGTGCGCGGAGTGATGACCTTGCG
This sequence comes from Bacteroidales bacterium, assembly GCA_024400785.1. Lineage (GTDB taxonomy): Bacteria > Bacteroidota > Bacteroidia > Bacteroidales > WCHB1-69 > UBA1756. Next base: position 4,207 of record JAKSME010000062.1, on the reverse strand, counting down.
GGCTTCAAACACCATCTTACGGCTGGTATTGCCAACATGGGTGATTTCACCAACTGCTTCGATGAAGTCGCCAGCATGTACGGGTGCGAGAAATTCCACATTGTCGTATGCGCAGAACAAACCTTCATCACCATCCTGGATGATAAGAAGTTCAGTGGCAACATCACCGAAAATTCCTAACATGTGTGCACCGTCTACAAGGTTTCCACCATAATGAGCATCTCCTGCGCTCATTCTTACTCTGATCATTGATTTTGCGTTCATAATTCTTTTTTTGATTATTAAATGTTTATAAATGTTTGTGATTATCTCTTTGTTTTCCGAATGCTTTCATTGCCGAAGGAATATTTCACCCCAACTAAAGCATTGATGCCGAAGTTTTTGAAATCGTAATATTTAGCATAGTACTGGCAGGCAATGTTGTTCACCATCGCAAAAGCGGAGAAGTGGTCGTTGATAAGGTATTCGAACCCGATGCCGAAGTCCAACATCGGCTTCATCTTGATGACCTGCCATTCGTCGATGCCCTCTTGGTATGCGAGTGCCTTGCGGCCAAATTCGAGGTCGAAGTTCAAATCAAAGACGAATTTCTCCTTGAGCGTGTATCGACCGTCGAAACGGAATTGCAGCATCGGTTTGTGAAGCGCTTCCACCTTGTCTTTCAACGCATACAGCCAGTAGTTGGCGTCGAAGGCAATATGCAGGTTTTTGAGGATTTCATAGTCGATGTTGAGGTTGACATTCAGCACATTACCATCTTTGTAGTACACATCGAACTGGTTGTGGAGTTCGCATGCCGTATCGATAATGAAGAATTGCAGGTTCTTTGCGTAGGTGTATCGCGCGGAGATGTTGTAGTTGAGCTTTTTAACCAAATTGCCTTTCACCCCACCATAAATATTAATGTAGTTGGTAGTGAAGGCCATGGTGTCTAAATGAGGTTTAACGAAAGGATTTTCATAAAGCATATCTTTGTAAGAGTTGTAATTGCAACTGCCGTTCACTCCAGCGTAAATGCTTAATATAGATGGTATTACGCCTAATTGCAATTCCGCTATCGGGTAAGCGGTGCCCTGTGTGCTGCCTTTGTATGTATTTACAACCCCACCGACACCCACGAGAATATGGTACTCTTTGATGGTGAAATGGGCGTAAACTTCAGGATTGAAGAGAAATGCGTTGGCAGCTTTCTTCTCCAAGTTGAATTTGTCGTTGTAGTAATCGAAGTTGATATTGGCGCGATAGAGCTGACTCCCGGAAATTTTTGTCCAACGGGCATCGTAAGCAAAGAACGACTTGAGTCCCAGGTGGTTTTCCATGTCTTTCCAATTGGTATGGATGAAATCGTAGTTGAGACAGACATCCTGTTTCAACTTCTTTTCTTCCAAAACGTAATTGGAAGCGATGCCGACGCGGGCGTTCAGATGATGAAAGTTGTTTTTGAGAGAATCTTTGTTGTATTCTCTCTCGGGGTCGATTTTGAAACCATACAAGCGGGCGGCTTCGTGGTTGTAATTAATGGCGCTATAGAGTGTTTGATGTCTGAAAAAGTGCTTGAAGTTCAGGTGGACGCGGGTGTCGGAGGTTGGGTAGTCGGCATATTGTTTCATCTGTTTTCCAATCGGTTTTGCCCAAGAGGAGAAATGATGGACGTTCAGACCGAAAGAGCTGGGGTGTTTTTTATCGGTTTGCAGGTTGTGGAAGGAAAAGTCGAGCAGGGGAGTGAGCGGATAACCGAAACCGGCTTTGAGGTAGTTACGGTACAGAACCTCCTGGATGTCGGGCGACACTTTGTTGTATTTGATGGGTGTGGGCGTAAAGGTGGCGTCGAAGCGCTCAGGAATGATGTAGTATTTGAATTCCACTTTCTCCTTCACCGTGTCGGTCATGTCAGGAGCTTGGTTAATTTTGTTGAAGGATTTCAACTTAGGGGCATATTCCAATTTGAAATATGCGGTGTCGAGTCGTTGTGCGTGCAGACAGACAACGGCTAAAATCAAAAGTCCTGTTACTATATATTTTTTCATTGTATGTTGATTTTAAGGGAATTAGTCTTCGGGATTAAGTGAATCATCATCGTCATCGAGTCGTTGGATGGGAGCGTTGGGGCTTGGCTGAGGATTGAGAGCGGCAATGCGTTGACGGGCTTCCTCTCTCAGGTCGTCGCCGTCGTAGTTGTCAACGATGCTCTGGTAGGTGTGGCGGGCTTGGAAGTCGTTGCCGATGGCAGCGTAGTAGTCGCCGTAGAGGATGAAGGTTTTTGCAATCCAGTAAGCGGATGAGTATTTGGCTTCGATGATTTCCGTGATTTCTTTTTCGCAGGCAGGCAGGTCACCCTTTCTATATTCCGCCAAGGCACAATAGTAAGCGGCTTCGGCAGCGATGGCGTTGACACCGTTTTGGGCCAGCGGCTTCAGATATTTCTTGGTGGCACTGTAGTCGCGGAGTTCCAACGATGACTTGCCGGCAATTAGGTTGGCATCGTCCATCAACTCGGGATCTGCTTTCGGAGAGGCGATGTAACCCTTTGCCCCATCGAGTGCTTCCTTGTAGTTGTGCAACTCGTAGGCACAGCGCATGATACCGTTGTAAGCGTAGGAAGTGTTGGCCTCGCTCGTGGAGGCAGACAGCAAGTCGTTGAACCGAGTCAGCGCCTTGGTGTAGTCTTTCTTGTTGAAAAGGATGGTGGCCGCTTTTTTGTAACCGATTTCGTTGTTGTCGGTGCGGAAGTTGGTGACCAGGTATTCGTAATCCACCAGCGCCTCATCGTAGTTGCGGTTGCCATATTCGCATTCCGCACGATAGAAGTAGGCATCGGAAATGAAGAACCCGTTGGGGAATTTCTTGATGTAGTCGCTGAAACCGGCGATGGCCATCTCGCAGTCGCCTTTCGTGTATTTCGCTTTGGCAGAACTGTAGGTGATGGAGTCTTGGCGCTCTGGCGAGATGGAGATGTTGCCCTTGCTGGTTACGTAATCCAGAAAATCACCTGGACGGCCCATCTCTGAGTAGATGTCCTGCAGATTGGAAACGGCTTCTTTGGCCTCCATAGAACCGGGATATTTGTCAACTACGAGTTTGAAGGTCTCAATGGCCTTGTCTTGCTGGCCGGCATTCAGGTAGGCCTGAGCCATTTTGTTGTAGGCTTTGCGCACATTAGGACTTTTAGCCGAATATTTGCGCACGAAGTTGTTGTAGGAGTTGATGGCGAGGGTGTATTGGTTCTGGGCGTGGTAGATGTTGGCCAATTCAAATTCCACATCTTCGATGTAGGGGGATTTGGTGTGGTATTTTGTGAATTTTTCCAAAAGTTCCACCTCTTTGTCCGTGTTTTGTTGGTAACTATAGCAGAGACTTTGCTGGTAGAGTGCGTAGTCGGCGTTGTTACCCTTGAGCTGCTCGCATCTTTCGTAATTGGTGATGGCGGAGCGGAGTTCTTTCTGCATGAAATAGCAGTCGCCGATTCGAGCGTAGACATCGGGTTTGTAGGATTCGTAATCGTTTGTATTGCAGAAAGATAAGAATTTATTGAAGGAATTTTGGGCTTCTTTGTACTTGCCGGTTTTGAGAGCTGCGTAGCCGAAGGAATAGAGGGACAGCGGATAGTTTTCATCTTCGGTCACTTTGTCGCATTTGTGGTATTGGATGAAAGAAGCGTAAGCATCTTTGTAGTTTTCATCGCGATATTGTGCTTCTGCCTTCCAATAGAGGTTGGAAAGGTGCAATTCTTGGTTGAGCGGTGTTTGCAGTGATTTGTCGAGCATTTTGCCGGCGTCCTTGTATTTTTTGTCGCTGATGAGTTCCATGGCGCGGAAGTGCGTGCAGCGTTGGTAGGAGCGGAGGATTTCGGGACTTTTGTGGTTTCGGTCGAGTTTTTCAATGGCCTTGACGGCCTGTGCATAGTTCTTGGTGGAGGCGTAGATGGCGGCCAGATACGTTTCCATCTCGCTGGCGCGGGAGGTGTGCGGGTATCTGCTGATGTATTCTTCAATCGTGCTTAACGCCTTCTGTTGGAAGGCGGCGTTGCTGGTCTCATGTTGCAATTTGGCATAATTGTAAAATGCATCTTCTTGAATGTCAGCAGAGTAATCTAATTTGGAAGCTTCGAAGAAGTAATTGGAGGCATCCGCTAACTTGTTCTGCTTCAAAAAACAGTCGGCGATGACGTAGTATGCATTTTGTGTCATCGCATCGGTGGTGTCGGTCA
>JAKSME010000061.1 GCA_024400785.1 Bacteroidales bacterium | reverse complement strand
GTAACGGATGTAGACGAAATCGTGATTTTCGGCGGAATTGAACAGAAAGGTGCATTTTGTAGAGGCCGCTGTGACATTCCCGCCATAATTGACAGCACGGACAATGCAGTCGTAGGTGCTTTGCGGAACGAGTCCCGACAGTGTGAATGTCCGTGTGTCTCCGGAGGTTTGGCCTGCGTATGTGAGAGAACCGCCATTTTCCGAGTAAAAGATTTGGTAGTTTTCAACATCCAGCGGCATTCCCTCATATTCTTCCCAATTCAGGTAGGCTTCACGGCGGCAAAGGTCGTAATCGGCGAAAATGCGAATGTTATGTTGGGGATTGCTCATGGCGCTGGAATTCATACAGCTATCCAATGCCGCCACTCGGTATTGCTGCTCGGTATTTGATGGATTAACCGCGTCCGTCCAGGTAGTGTTTTGGATGCCATAGACGGTGTCGGCGGGAATCCAAAGTCCGTTTTCTAAATGATAGATAATGTAAGCGAAAACGTCAGGACTGAAGGCTTGTTCCCAGCCGAGTTGGATGCGTGAGTCTTGGTAAATAACTGATACGCTGTCGAGTTGCGGGATATCCGGTGCTGTCATATCGGAAAAAATGTCGCTTTGGATGCGCGAAACATTGCGGCATCCGCTGCCGTCAGCCAGTTCTATGCGGTAGCCCAGCTGACTTTCGCAAATATCGATGGTATCTCTGTAAATCAGCTGGAGGGTATTGCCCTGGTGTGTCCACACTCCAGCGGGATATTCGCGAAAGATTTCATACTGAGGTGCGAAGGATGGGAGAGCGGGTTCGTGCGCTGGCCCCCAGTTCAGCACTGCGAGGCCGTTGCCTTGATTGGAGAGGGTGAAATCGAGGGTGGATAGAGTGTCTGAAAAGGCACATTCGGTTAAAGAACAGGCAGTTACGTAATAGAAGACGCGAGAATTGTTGAGAGCGTTGGCGCCATTGTGCGTGTAAGTGGTGGTAAGCGCATTGTTGATTTGCCCGAGCTGGCTATAGTTGATTCCGTCGGCAGAATAATAGATTACATATCGATTGAAATCCGCAGTGCTGTTCGGAGCTATCCAAGTAATTGTTACGTTGCCGTTTGCATCCACGCTGACACAACGAAGCTGTGGCGCTTCTATGCAAAAAGCAAAGAAGCCGCTGCACAACATTACCAGCAACGACAAGATTTTTTTCACGGTGCTATAACGCGTTTTTCTTACAAAAAGTATGAACGAATTGAAAATTGTAACTACTTCCATTTCAAAGCAATAGAAACACCGGCATGCGCTGGAGCTGCTAAAAATGTATTTTGAAAATAGGGAGCAAAATGTAATGATAAGTCATCGGAAATATCGAAATAGTATAAATGGGCATCTACTGCAGCATCTATGATATTCAATAAATAGAAAATACCGGTGGCTGCGATGGCAAACTCCATATAACGCGTGTTAGACTTTTTCATGGAAAGTACACTTTCATCGCTTCGAGAGGCCAATGACGGATCCAAAAGGGCTGTTTCACCTGTCATACGATAACGATATTCGTTGCGATAGTGAACCATTTTTTGTGAAAAATCATATATGAAATAGCAAGAAACGCCCAAACATCCATAAACGATGGGGAGTTTCCAATATTTCTTATTGTAGATTTGTCCGGCGCCGGGCAGAACCGCCGATAAGGCGATGGCAATCTTGGGATTATGCTTTTTTTGAAGTGAGGAATCGGTTGTATGAACCTGAACGACAGGCTGTTCTGAAACGACATAGTCACCCTTGTAAGTTCGAGAACCATGCTTGATATTGGTGGATTTCCCGTGAGCAGTGTCAGCCGCAGATATAACATCTTGCGCCGAAATCATGGCGCAAGTGCTTATAATTAAAATGAATAATGCCAAACGTCTGAAGCAGATTTGCATGGCAGAACATCAATTATTCGGAAAGAAGTTCCATGAGTTGTTTCAACTCCATTTCGGAGGCAAATGGGATTGTGATTTTCCCTTTGCCGGAAGGGTCCTTTGTGATACCGACACGAGTGCTGAATTTCACGGAAAGATCTTTACGAAAATGTTCGACCTCGTCGGAAAGTTTGATACGTGATTTTTTACGCGGCTTGACTTCTTCTGCGATATTTTTCGCCAAACGCTCAGTATCGCGGACGGACAATCCCTTTTCCAAAATTTCAGCAAGCATTTTGTTTTGGATGTCAAAATCTTCAAAACCCACGATGCTGCGGGCATGGCCCATGGAAATCTTTTTGTCGCGGACAGCGATTTGAACTTCTTGCGACAGTTTCAGCAAGCGCAAATAATTCACAACAGTTGTTTTTTCCTTGCCGACTTTGGCACAAAGTTCGTCTTGTGTCAGGTCGCATTCATCGAGAAGGCGGCGGTAAGAGACTGCGATTTCGATGGCGTTCAAGTCCTCGCGTTGAATATTTTCCACGAGTGCCATTTGTATGGACTGCACTTCGTCGACGGAGCGAACGAAGGCAGGTATTTCGGTGAGTCCGGCCAGTTTGGAGGCGCGCCAGCGGCGTTCTCCGGAGATAATTTGGTAGCGTCCGTTTTCGATGGGGCGTACGGTTATGGGCTGGATGAGCCCGTAGGCCTTGATTGACTGTGCCAGTTCATTGAGGGCATCTTCGTCGAAGTCAACACGCGGCTGGCCGGGGTTGACCTCAATGGCGTCAATGTGGATATTGGTATTGGCATCGGCTTTGACGCGGGCAGAAGAGTTGGCTGCCAATACGGAATACTGGCTATCACCGAGAAGCGCGCCGAGCCCTTTCCCTAATCCAGTATTTGTTTTTGCTGAATTTGATTTTCGATCCATGGGGTTTAGATTTCGTAACCGTTATTTCCTAAAATTTCTTTAGCTAGATTGAGATAGTTGATGGTACCGCGCGACTGGATGTCGTATGCGATAATGGGTTTGCCATGGCTGGGGGCTTCGCTGAGGCGGATGTTTCTTGCAATGATGGTATTGAACACGATTCCTTTGCAATGTTGCTGTACATCTTCTACAACGGCATTGGCCAATTTGAGACGTGAGTCGTACATTGTGAGCAAGATGCCTTCTATGGTCAGGTTGGGATTCATGGCATTTTGGATGATGCGCACGGTATTCAATAGTTGGCCGAGCCCTTCCAAAGCGAAGTACTCACATTGGACAGGGATAATGACGGAGTCGGCGGCCACCAATGAGTTCACGGTCAGTTGACCGAGAGAGGGGGCGCAGTCTATGATGATAAAGTCATACTCATCCTTCAATTCATAGATGGCATCACGCATGCGGAAATCCTTGCGGTCCATACTGATCATTTCGACTTCGGCGCCGACGAGATTGATATTGGCGGGGAACAGGTCGAGATTCGGAATGTTGGTTTGGAGGATGGCTTGGCGGACGTTGACATTGCCAATCATGCAGTCATACACGCTGGCATCAACATCTTGGGCATCGACACCGACGGCAGAGGTTGCGTTGGCCTGGGGGTCGGAATCGATGAGCAGTGTCTTGTGCTCTAAAACGGCAAAAGAGGCGGCGAGATTGACCGCTGTGGTGGTCTTCCCGACGCCGCCTTTTTGATTAACAACGGCAATAATTTTTCCCATTAGATTTCAAAATCTTCGTATTTCACATCTTCTTCTTCGCCACGTTCGGGTGCCGCGAACAAGGCATCATCTGGCATTTTGCCAGTTTCAATGAAGTCCAAAACAGCTTCTAATGCGTTCTGAAATTTGCTGAAATCCTCTTTATATAAAAACAATTTGTGCTTTTCGTAGAAGAAAGTGCCATTATCGGCATTGAATTTGCGTTTGCTTTCGGTGATGGTAAGGTATTTTTCATCACTTTTCGTGGTCTTCACATCAAAAAAGTAAGTTCTCTTGCCTGCTCTTACTGCTCTTGATAACACTTCATTTTTTTCTAAATTTTCCATCTTCAGAACTATTTTTAAAAATAAACTTTTTTGCTCCTTGGCGGGAGTCCTCTATTCAAATGTAATGTAGAACTATTCTTCTTCGGGGGCGACAAAAACGAACTTCACTGGAAGTTGCGTCTTCATGGCTACGGCTTTCCCATTGATTTGAGCGGGTTTCCAATTGGGAAATTCTTTCACTACGCGGACCGCCTCTTCGTCCATTTCTTTATATCCTGAGGTGCGGGCCACACTCACTTGGGAAATTGAACCGTCGGCACCAACGAGGAATTGAACCGTGCAAGTCCCTTCTGCCTGCTGGGATTCCAATGCTTCGGGATAAGCGACATGCTCATCAAGATAGGCATATACGTCGGACACGCCATCGTCAAATTCGGGAACTCTAAGGGTCGTTTTGGTAGTATCACCATTTGAATTGGTTTTTTGGATCACCATGTCCTGGCCATCACATTTCGCTTCGCCGGCATCCTGGGCAAAACAGTGTTGCATGTTCGTACAAAACATTACCACAACTGTGGATAGAAGAGTAATAACAAACTTTTTCATACTTAACAAAATCTAATTTTTTCAGCGTGCAAATTTACACGTTTTTTTTTGAAATCTGCATAAATATAAAATCTTTTTTCAACGTGGGAGGATGAATAAAAAGTTGTATATTAGCGGCTCAAAAAACAAGATGGGTCGAGGTGTGAGATAAATTTTGTTAAGTCATTTATACTGTTAGATTTACATTAAGATATGAAGAAACTTCTACTTGGAATTTCAGTCGCGTTTTTTCTGATTTTTACTGCGAACATTGCGACAGCAGCCGAAAAAAAATCTTCCACAGAAGCTGAACAAGGAACAAAGGAGGCCACCGAGAAGTTCAATCCCGGCCCTTTCATCATTGAACATGTGGTTGATAGTTACGGCTGGCACATCACCGGCGAAGGCGATAAGTCTGTTTCAATCTCTCTGCCCATCATTCTGTTCGAACATTGGAAACCGACGGTCTTCATGTCGGGGAAATTCCATCACGGACATAATGCATATAAAGGTTATGCCCTCGGTTTCACACCGGAACATGAAGGCAAAATCGTTAAATTGGCTGGCAAATACGCCAATTACTCTGGCTCCATCCATGAATTGATGGAAGAATGCGGAGTGATGGCAGGAGATGAAAAAGCCGCAGCCGCCTTGGTCGATGAAGAAGCCACCAACGCCATTTACGATGTCTCCATTACCAAGAATGTTTGTTCGCTTATTATCTCCATCATTATTCTGTTGTGGCTGTTCCTTCACGTAGCGAAGCAGTACAAGCAGAATGAGAACAAAGCCCCGCATGGCGCACAGGGGCTCGTTGAACCCTTGATTCTTTTCATCCGCGATGAAGTCGCCATCCCCTCCTTCGGCGAAAACAAATATCAAAAATACTTCCCCTACCTCCTCACATTATTCTTCTTTATCCTTGTCAATAACTTGATGGGGCTGATTCCGATTTTCCCCGGTGGCGCCAACCTTACCGGAAACATCGCCATCACTGGCATTCTCGCTGTGATTACTTTCCTCATCACCTCATTCTCAGCGGACAGCCATTATTGGAAACACCTTGTCAACACTCCCGGTGTTCCGTGGTTCCTCAAATTCCCCATCCCATTGATGCCCGTGGTAGAAATAATCGGCATCTTCACCAAGCCCTTCGTTTTGATGGTCCGTCTTTTCGCCAACATCACGGCAGGCCACATTATCGCCTTGGGCGTCATCTCCCTGATATTCATCTTCGGTAGCCTTTATGGCGCCGCTCTCGGTTATACCGTTTCCATCGTTGCCCTTATCTTCTATGTTTTCATGGGACTTTTGGAATGCATTGTCGCCTTTATTCAGGCCTTCGTATTTACGTTGCTGACGGCATTGTTCACGGGCATGGCTATGAATACCAGCCACGAATAAACATTGAAAACCTTTTTATTCACTTAAATAAATAAACTATGTCTTTATTATCAACGTTATTGGATGCAGCAGCAGGTGCTGGCATCGGTAAAATGGGCGCCGGTATCGGTGCTGGTCTTTCTGCCATTGGTGCAGGTATCGGTATTGGTAAAATCGGTCAGGGTGCATTGGAATCCCTCGCTCGTCAACCCGAAGTTTCAGGCGACATCAGAACCAACATGATTCTGACCGCAGCCTTCGTAGAAGGTGTTGCTCTGTTCGGCATCGTGGTATGTTTGCTCATCGCTGTAGCATAACATTCCTAACAGCAAAGAAAAGAGTTCCCCCACGGTTGGTGGGAGAACTCTTTTGTCATTTTTTTTGTTTTTCTTATTAAAGTGAATACATCTTTCTGAAAATCATCTTTTTTCCACTATGAAAATTTCTTATAACTGGCTAAAACAATACATTAGTTTTGACTTGACTCCTGAAGTTACAGCAGAGTATTTAACCGACTGCGGTCTGGAAGTTGAAGGGATGGAAACCTACGAAAGCATCCGTGGCGGTTTGCGCGGACTGGTTGTCGGAGAAGTGCTCACCTGCGAGCCTCATCCCGATTCAGACCACCTGCACGTTACAACAGTTGATGTTGGAGGTGAAACCCCGTTGAACATTGTGTGTGGAGCCCCCAATGTCGCTAAGGGACAGAAAGTCATTGTCGCTACGATTGGAACTGTTCTTTACGACGGCGATGAATCTTTTACCATCAAGAAGTCAAAGTTGCGCGGCGTTCCGTCAGAAGGCATGATTTGCGCAGAAGATGAAATCGGTGTGGGAGAATCTCACGACGGAATCATGGTTCTGCCCCAAGATACCATCGTTGGGACTCCGGCGGCTAAAATATTCAAGGTCGAATTTGATACGATTTTCGAGATTGGTTTGACACCGAACCGCAGCGATGCTATCTGTCATTTCGGCGTCGCCCGCGACCTGCAGGCCATCCTCAAAGCCAACGGCGTCCATTGTTCACCGCCCATCGCACCGCTTGACCGTGAATTTCGCAATACCGTTCAAAAAGGCAGTATTGATGTCACCGTCGAAAACAAAAAAGATTGTCCCCGTTATTCTGGCGTTACCATCAATAATGTCACCGTGGCAGATTCTCCAGAATGGCTTCAGAACCGCTTGAAATCCATCGGCGTGCGTCCTATTAATAATATTGTAGATGTCACCCAGTATGTGATGTTCGAAATCGGCCAGCCGTTACATGCCTTTGATGCAGATACCATCATTGGAAACCAAGTGATTGTAAAGAACTTGCCGGCCGGCACACCGTTCGTCACCCTCGACGGCGTGGAAATCAAGCTGGATGCCAACGACCTGATGATCTGCAATGCCTCAGAAGGTATGTGTCTCGCCGGTGTTTACGGCGGTCAGCACTCCGGTGTGTCCCGCGGCACCAAGAACATCTTCCTTGAAAGTGCCTATTTCAACCCTGTCACCATCCGTAAAACCTCCAAGCGCCACAACCTCAAAACTGACGCTGCCTTCAGATACGAACGTGGCTGCGACCCGGAAATCACCGTTTACGCGTTGCGGCGTGCCGCCAATCTTATCAAGGAAATCGCCGGTGGCTTGACTTCGGAAATTATCGACGTTTACCCGGATGAAATAGAGCGCAGAAAAATCAGTCTCCGCTACGATGACATCAACCGCATTGCAGGAAAAAAGATTGACAAACAGATGGTTTGCAGCATTTTGCTCTCCTTGGGCATCGATCTTTCTACTACGGTTTCCGGTGAAGACCAAGTGACGGCCCTCGTTCCGTTGTACAAAGCTGATGTGACCCGTCCCATCGATCTTATTGAGGAAATTCTCCGCATCTACGGTTACAACAATATCGAAATGCCGAAAACACTGCACTATAATGCAGAGATAGAAGCAGAACCCAACTTCCGCCCGTTGCAGAATAAAATTTCCAACTACTTGGCTAACAATGGTTTCTTTGAAGTAATGAATAATTCCCTCACCAAAGAAGCCTACACACAACAATTCGATTTCATCAACTCCGCTGAAACCATCAAATTGCTCAATCCATTGAGCACCGAGTTGAATGTGATGCGTCAAACATTGTTGTTCAGCGGTTTGGAAAATATCGATCGCAACATAAAAAACAAGCGTCCGGATCTCAAAATATTCGAGTTCGGTAAGAGTTACTGGCTGAATCCTGAAGCCAAACGCGAAGATTCCGTCACCGACCGCTACAAAGAAAAAGAGTGGCTCACACTTTTTACTACCGGTAAGAATCATGCTGATATTTGGAACGATTCTGCAAAAGAAAATGACTTCTTCGTTTTGAAGAATATGGTGGAGAATATTTTCAAAATATTAAATATCAGCGGATTAGAGGTGAGACTTGAAGCTGATTCGAGATTTTCGAATTCTCTTCGCTACTATGCTGGCGACCAGTTGCTTTGTACGATGGGAGAACTTCAGCCTTCAATTTTGAAATACTTCGATATCAAGAAAGCCGTCTGCTATGCCGAAATTGCAACTACGGTACTGTATGCTTTGGCAGGCAAGCAGGTCACCTTCTCCCCCATCCCCACATTCCCGGCTGTAAACCGTGACTTGGCTTTGGTGGTTGATAAATCCGTCACCTATGACACCTTGGAAAAGATTGCCTACAAATACGGTTCGAAGCTGCTGAAAAATGTCACACTTTTTGATGTTTATGAGGGTGATAAAATTGAAGCAGGTAAGAAATCGTATGCTCTGAGCTTTGTGCTTCAGCATGCGGAAAAGACCTTGACCGATGACGACATCACGAAGGTGATGAAGAAATTGGTGACGGGATTTGAGCGTGAGGCAGGTGCGCAATTGCGCAGTTAATCCTGTGAGACGTGGGCATTGCGTTTTATTGAACGATATGTTGCGTTTACATTATTCGTCTGACACACAAATCATTGAATGCGGCTGTGACGAGGCCGGGCGGGGTTGTTTAGCCGGTCCGGTCGTGGCAGCCGCTGTCATTTTGCCTTCCGACTATCGCAATGAGCGCATCAACGATTCGAAACAGATAACAAAAAAGATGAGAGAGGCGTTGCGCAAGGAAATCGAGCGTGATGCGTTGGCCTATGCCGTCTCGTTTGTGTCGGAAAAGGAAATCGATGAAATCAACATCTTGGCGGCATCATTGACCGGGATGAATCGCGCGGTCAAACAACTGTCGGTACAACCTCAGCTTTTGCTCATCGACGGCAACCATTTCACCAACGAAACCGGCATCCCTTACCACTGCATTGTGAAAGGTGATGCCACTTTTATGAACATCGCTGCAGCCTCCATACTGGCCAAAACCTACCGTGATGAGCTGATGATGAAGCTGGACGCCGAATACCCGATGTACGGTTGGAAGAAAAATGTGGGCTATCCCACTAAGGATCACCAAGATGCGGTCATCAAGTATGGTTTGTCGCCGTATCATCGCAAGAGCTAACATCTCAAACGATTGTCACAACCCTCACTCTTCGATAACATGGAGCAATAAGTGTGATTCACTGAAATAATCACTGAAAAAATAAAAAAATCGAAGGACTTTATATTACAAAAAAATTGTAACTTTGCAACGCTTTTAGAAAACCAATTTATTCATTTAAATCACTAAATATCATGGCAGTACACAATTTCAATGCAGGACCTTGCGTCCTCCCGAAAGAAGCCGTTGAATCCACAATCAACGCTATCCGCAATTTCGACAACACCGGCATCGGTTTGATGGAAATCTCACACCGTACACCGGGTTGGGAACGCATCATGGCTGAAACCCGTCAGTTGTGGCGTGACCTTCTCAACATCCCCGAAGAATACGAAGTATTGTTCCTCGGTGGCGGTGCCAGCACCCAGTTCTTTTCAGTTCCCGCAAACTTGATGAAGACCAAAGCTGCTTATTTGCAGACCGGTGTATGGGCAAAGAAATCAGCAAAAGAAGCCAAGAACTTCGGTAAAGTTGAAATCGTTGCTTCATCAGAAGACAAGACTTACAACTACATCCCGAAAGGATGGACCGTTCCCGCTGATGCCGACTATTTCCACATCACGACCAACAACACCATTTATGGTACTGAAATCCGTGAAGATTTTGACGCACAGAGAGTTAACAACGTAATGCTCGTTGCTGACATGTCATCAGACATCATGAGCCGTCCCGTTGATGTTAAGAAATACGGTTTGATTTACGGTGGTGCCCAGAAGAATGTAGGCCCCGCTGGCGTTACTTTCGTCATCGTTCGCAAGGACATCCTCGGCAACATTGGCGAACGCGCTTATATGAACCCGCTGCCGACGATGGTTGACTATCGCACCCACGCCGCAGAAGAAGCCAAGAACATTTCCATGTTCAACACTCCTCCGGTACTCCCGATCTTCGTTATGCACGAAACCCTCACCTGGTTGAAGAACACCATCGGTGGCGTTGCTGAAATGAACAAGATCAACATGAAGAAATCCAACATGTTGTACGAAGAAATCGACCGCAACAGCATGTTCGTTGGTACCGTTGCTGACAAGGCCGACCGTTCCATCATGAACCATTGCTGGGTTATGGCTCCCGGTCACGAAGACAAACAAGATGCTTTCATGGCATTCGCCAAAGAATGCGGCATGATCGGTATCAAAGGTCACCGTTCAGTTGGCGGTTTCCGCGCTTCCCTCTACAATGCTTGCACCGTCGAAGACGTTGAAGCTCTCGTAGATTGCATGCAGAAATTTGAAAAGAACAATAAATAAATGTTGAATCGTTGAAGTGTTGATTTGTTGAAGTTTTCGCACTCCATTACTAACCCGACTCCCATTTTCTGATTATTACTAATGAAGCCACTATTTGCTTTTGAGCATTTGGATGTTTGGAAATTGGCACGCAGCTATTGCAAAAAAATCTATGATATTCTAGCTTTATTTCCAAACAACGAAAAATTCAACCTGACAAGCCAAATTCAAAGGGCGGCGACATCAATAGCGCTCAATATAGCGGAAGGATGTTCAAGAAGTTCTTATAAAGAACAAGCGCGATTCACAGAAATCGCATACGGATCTTTGATGGAAACTTACTGTTCTTTGCTACTTGCCAGTGATTTCGGATACATTCAACAAGAGAAGCTTATTGAATTATCTAATTTGATTTTTGAAATATCCAATAAACTCAATGCTCTCCGCAACAGCCAACTAAAAAAGGCGGCTCAACAACTCAACAATTCAACACTTCATCAATAATAAAAAAAAAACTAAAGTTTTAGTAGCTACAGAAAAACCCTGC
>JAKSME010000060.1 GCA_024400785.1 Bacteroidales bacterium | reverse complement strand
GGCACTGCCACGGCCCGGACCGAAACGGATGCCGTTTTTCTTGCCCGCTGTGATGAAGTCGATGACAATCAAAAAGTACCCGGGAAATCCCATGATGCCGACGGTTTGCAGCTCGAAGAGAAGTCGTTCTTTATACTCCTCGCTGTATCCTTCGCCCCAGCGCTCAATGGCTCCAACCCACGTCAGCCAGCCCAAGTAGTCGAACTCGGGGGTGAAAACCTGACGTTTTTTCTCTGGCTCGAGATTTGTCTCGTTGATCATCTTGCGCAACGGTTCCACATATTCCTCCACATATTTCGGATATCTCGGGTCCTCTTTGTAGTCGGTTGGAACTTCGAAGCGGGGGAGGGTGGCGGGTTGTTTGAGAACAATCTTCTCGACTTTGTCGACAATGTGTTGCGTGTTGGTGATGGCCTCGGGAATATCGGCAAACAATGCTTCCATCTCGGCCGTGGTGCGGAAATATTCCTCCCCGGAATAAGCCATGCCGTTGTCGGCGTCTTCGTCGGTGGCGATGGCTTCGGAGATGTATTTCTTTCCTGTGTTGATGCAAATCAAAATCTTGTGCGCTTCGAAGTCTTCGCGGTTGACAAAGTGTACGTCGTTGGTCGCGATGACACGAACATTGTGCTTAGCTGCCAGCTGCAGCAAAGCGGCATTGACCAGCGTCTGCTCTTTGTGTCCGTTTCTTTGAAGCTCAATGTAATAGTCACTGCCGTATATGTCTTTGAACTCTTCAACTATTTTGCTGGCTGCTTCCAGATTGAAATTCACGGGCAGTGTCCCGTCGTGCAGTGATGGGTTGTCGCGCATGATGGCCTGCGGAAGTTCGCCACCCAGACAGGCGGAGCAGGCGATGATTCCCTTGGAATATTGCCGCATGATTTCCTTGTCGACGCGCGGCTTATAATATTCTCCTTCAACCCAACCTAATGATACTAAGTGACTTAGATTGCGATAGCCTTCCATATTTTTGGCTAACAATACCAAGTGGTCGCCGCTGCGGTCACTTTTTACCTCTTTTCTTTTCAGATGGCGGACTTCGCACCCGTAGATGGCTTTGAAGGGGTCGTCTTTATGGTCTTTGTTGAACTTGTCAACTTGGGCGAAAAAGTCGTAAATGCCGTACATGTTTCCATGGTCGGTAATGGCCATGGCGCGTTGGCCGTCATCGTAGGCCTTCTTTATGAGTGATTTTATGTCGGCGAGTCCGTCGAGTAGTGAGTATTGGGTGTGAACGTGTAAATGTGTGAATTGGCTCATGGTGTTGGTCTGATTTTATAAAATGAACTTAGTAGGTAAGTCACTAATTATGACTATTTTGCGGAATTTGCCTTCTTCCCATAGAGGATTTCTCGCACTTTGGGATAGGTGGCGTTGATAATGTCTCCGCGTCTGGTCCTAAGGCGCTTTTGAAGGTCTGCGGACTGACTTATATCGTTAAGAAACTGATATTTTTCATCTCCTAATTGCCGTGCCAATTGTGGGAATTTTTCGTAATTCAGCAAGTCTTCCATGCAATTTTCACCTTTGGTGAGCATGTTGTTGTTGATGGCGTGGCGGAACAAAAGGTTGGCGCGAACGGTCTCTTTGACGTTTTGTTGTGAGGCGTCGAGCAGTGATTGTTTGTCGTAGTTAGAAAGGATGTTGTAATGTTTTTGCAAAGAATCCTCGTTCCATATGTCGGTGGCGAGATAGTCTTTGGCATATTTGATGGCCCAACCCACAGTGTCTTTGGGACCCGGTTTGTCATCCGCATTGATGGGATGCACAGGATCGTCAACAACGACTTCGGGGCGTTCCTTTGTGGCAGGAATGGGTTGAGCATGTGGGATTTCTAGTTTCTTTAATAAAACGATACCGATAAGAATGACGAGGATAACGGCGATTCCAATCAGTAACGGTTTGTAATACAGCAGTTTCCCTTTGATGCTGTAATGGAGTTCGATGTTGATGGCATCTTCTCCATTGTAATAATAGTTGCTGGGGCGATAGGCTTCTGCGAAATTGAAGCTGATGTTGAAACCGCGCACGTCTGCTGACTTCGGGTATGAAAGCACTTGAGTTACAGCATTGTAATGCACTTGCGGGTTGGAACATCTGAAATCCGTACGGCCGGGATGGACATATCGGCTTTTGCCGAGCGAGAAAGATATGGGAACAGAAATGGTGTCTTCTGTCCTTTTCGCAGGTTTGGGATTTTTTTTCTGATTGATATGTTCCTGCAATTCGAATTCCATTTCTCTGGAAATGGCGGGTGTCAAGGGGAGTTTGTCGCCCAAAATGGAATGCAGGGGGTCTTGCTCTTTATCCTCAAATTCCTGAGGAACAATGAATACACGTTTGTATAGCTAGGAGTGCCCCAAAGACAAATCTATCAGAAATGGCTCGATTTGCGTATTGGGTATGTACATTTTGGCGGTCTCGCTTCTTTCAGACGGAATCCAAATGAGATTCTGTCCATCCTCCTCTTCCTCCAACAGGGAGGTGAGCTGGTCAACGAAGGCCCAGCTGGTCGGCTCGATTACCGCTTTTCTCTCGTCGCCTGTGCGGAGGATGTAGGTGTCCAACAAGCGGTCAAGGGCCTCCTTGATGTGGGGAATGTGGGTGCCGCTGTTGACGAAGATGGAAAATTCCAGATAGCCGATTCTCTGCCCGTCTTCAGCATCTTCGCGCAGCTGAATCAGTGAAATCCACGCGCCTTCGTCTTTCAATTCAACGCAATAGCAAAATGGACCGATGATGCCTTTACCTCGCAAACTGATTTCTGCACATGGCACTTGTGTGGGCAGAATACCAGCAACATGCAGATGCCGGTAGCCGCCTTTGTGACCATGAACGAGGATGCATTGACTCATTTTCTCTGTCTTTTTTCAGTTTGCGTAAAACGCGCAAAGGTACTTTATTTTTTTCTTTTTCGAGAGCGAAAAATCTATTTTTTTTCAACAAAATTCCCGAGCACATTCAAGCGGCCAGGAGCCATGGCAATATGGTAATTGCCGGTAGCCAGCATTTCGCCTTCTACTTCCCCCAATAATGGCTCCGGAGAGCTGATTTTTAGTGATTTAGAACGGATTGTGTGCACTTCTTCCATCGTAATGTGGTCTCCCGCAAAAAGTTTTTTCACGTTGGCAACAACCTTTATTGCGGGCAGCTTGCGAATGCTCACTATGTCGAACGCTCCGTCGCTGGGATTGGCCATCGGAACCTGTCTCATTCCGTTGCCGTTGTATTGCGCATTGCCCACCGCTATCGTGAACATTTCCTGCTTGTACTCTTCGTCGTCTGTGGTAATGGTGACGGGTGTCGCTTTGTATTTGAAAAGCACCTTTACCAGTTTTAACAGGTAGACTGCGGATGGGAAAAATTTCGGTTTCCCGTTGACGGTTTCGTTGATGACGGCGGCATCGAAGGCGAAACCGGCAATGTTGATGAAGTAGCGTTTGGCAACGCTCTCTTCACCGTTCATTGATGTTACAACACCTACGTCGGTGGGCTGAAAGTCGTGCTCCATCAGGAAGTCTACCGCGTTTTTCGCTTCGGGATAACCCAGCGTGCGACAAAAGTCGTTGCCGGTTCCGAGGGGGATGATGGCCAGATAAACGTCTTCAGGATTCACTCCGGAGCGGTAAATGCCATTGACAACCTCGTTGATACTGCCGTCACCGCCGACAACAATGAGGTGGCGGTGTCCCTCGCGGCACAGTCGTTCTGCTGTTTGTATTCCGTGCCCAGCGCCATCGGCAAAGTGAATCTGATAGTTGATGCCACGTTCTTCCAATTGCTGTAAGATTGTGGTTTCTAATACTTTGCGTTTCGCTGTGAGCGCATTCGGATTGGCAATGAGTTGCCAATCGTCGGAGGTGATTTTCATGCTGAAACTGTTTGTGTAACTGCTGCTGGCGAGTGTGTGGTGCCTTCAGCTGTGTTTTTCTTTGTAATTAAAAAGGGCAGTTGCATTGCGGCAACCGCCCTTTTTGTATGGATAAATGTCGAATTATGCGTAAAGTTCTTCGAAAATCTTACGAAGTTCGGGGCTTTCGCGGAGTTCTTGAAGGGTGAATTCGGCATGGCCTTTGGTGTAACCGTTGCCCATGATCATGTTCACGTCTGAACCGATGCCTTCAGCGCCGAGGGATGCTTTGGTGAAGCTGGTGGCCATGGAGAAGAAGTAAACGATACCGTCATCTTTGGTGCAGAGTACGGCGGTCATTTCTTGGTCCGGAACATTGACGCAGTTGATGGTGACGTCTGCCATTTTGCCATTGGTGAGTTTTTCAATGAGTTCGTATACCTGAACCGGGGTCATGCCGGCAGCGCTTTCTACGATGTCGCAGAAACCGAGGTCCTTGATACGTTGTGTTGATTTCGGGCTGTTGGCGATACCGATGACCTTACCGGTGACGCCTACACGCTTTTTAGCTTCGTAGCAGCAAAGCATACCGCTCTTGCCACCAGCACCCAGGATAACTACGGTCTGACCATATTGGCAAAGTTTTGCTGTCTGTGCGGGAGCACCGGCTACGTCCAATGCTGAAAGAGCGAGTTTCTCTGGCATGTCGGTAGGAATCTTGGCGTAGATACCGCTTTCAAACAAAATGGCTTTGCCCTTGATGTCAACTTGGTCAACATCGGGACGGATGTCAAGGATTTCGTCAATGCGGAGGGGAGTCAGTGACAAAGAAACGAGGGTCGCGATGCGGTCGCCTTCTTTGAGGTCGATTTTGCCCTTCAAAGCGTCACCAATCTTTTCAACTTTGCCAAGAAGCATGCCGCCAGAACCGGTACGACGATTTCTGTGCTTGCCTTGGAGTTCGACATTGAGAAGCATTTCCTTCTTGACTTCTTCCATGACTTTTTCTACGGAAGCGCCTTCGCCTGCCTGCTGTTTGGCATAATTGTGAATGTCGGTGAAGGAGGCGGAGTCAATGTTCAAAGTTTGAACGTCAATCAAAATTTCGTTATCATAGATAACGTCCATGTTGTTGTCCAATTTGTTGGCCGGCTGCGGAAGAACTCCTTTCGGCTCAATGACACGATGAGTGCCGTATTTGTTACCTTTAGGTTGCATAAATGATTTATTTTTAAGTGATTAAATTGATTTTGCTGTTTTTTCAAAACGGGTGCAAATATACATGATTTTTCCGAATTATAAAACAGAAAGGACTACAAAAAATTGCAGTCCTTTCTGTTGTTTGAAATAAAATTTCACTTTATTTTTTCACTATCTTTTGGATGCTAAAATGGCCTTCTTTTGTCAATACCTGAACCATGTATATTCCTGCGGGGAAATTTCTGGTTTGCAGGGAAATTTGGCCGTCAAGCATCGTTTTTTCCACGATTAATTTGCCCATCGCGTCATACACTCGCACCATTTCTCCATTCTCGCATTCCACTTGGCAGCGGTCGGTGACGGGATTGGGGAAAATACGCATCGAAATCTCATTCTCGTTCACTCCGTCCGGTGTCTCCGTTTTCGGTCGGATGTTCAACACCGCGCCATGGCTGCTGTTGAAATTGTATTGCGCATTCAAATTGTTGATGGCGTAATAACCGTTGTAGCTCCCGCCCCAACCCATGTTGAAGTGGAAGAAGTTGTTATCGTTGTATCCGTCACATACAAATTCGTGACCGCCCACGTTGGCATACGCGCAGTAAATAATGGGGCGACCAAGGTCTAAGTCGCTCTTTAACAGTGTTTCCCAGTCTCCGTTGTAACTATCTTTCCAAAGGGTCAGACATTCGTCGTATTTGAAATAGGTTTCAAGCGCATCGGCGATGTCGGTGTGAAACCCCATGCTGCTTTGGTTTCCATACCACATTTCGATGGAAACGCCGCAATGGTAAAGCAGTTTGGCGATGGCCAGAATCTGGTTGCTCGGGGTGCTGCTATTCAGGTTGTTGGGCATCAAGGCGTAATTGTAGGTGGTTGCGCCGAAGTTTGCGCTGAGGGTACCGTAGTCGCCGTAGAGGCCGTCGAGTGAGGAGGAGTGGTTGCATTCGTAGCTATGAGAACCGGTGCCCTGGGTCGGGTGCTGCCAATAATGGATCACTTGGCCCATGGAGAGAGCGCAGCAGCCGACATAGCATTTGCCGGCCGGGCCGCTGGCATCGGTAGGACAGTAGTAGTTGTAACCGTTGTTCTGTTGCCAGTTGTTGATTCCGCTTTCATTGTCGAGCAAAGCGGAAACGCTGCGACCGCCGCGGGAGGGCATCCAACTGCCTTCTGTTAAAGATTGCCAGCAGGCTTGCAATTGCGGGTCTGCTTCTGCAATGTTGGCTTTGATGGCGCTGATTTCATCCGTGTAGCTTTGCAGCAGGTCTTGCAGGCCAAAGGGAAGGTCATTGGGGGTGAAAGCCCCTTCCGTGGAATAACCGAGAATGGGTTGTACGCGCTCATCGGCGCTCACGATGACAAAGCCGTTGTCGATGTTATAAACGTAAAAACACGCAGCACCGCGAGAACCCTCTGTCCCCGTATAGGCCAGTTGAGGTGTGCTGGTGGTCGGTGCGATGGCACTTTGGTAGAAATGTTTGGCTACTATTTGGCTCTTGCTGGTTTCAACTTTTTGACCGAAAATGGTTAAACAGCATAAAATCAATGCTAATGTGGCTGCGACTTTTTTGTTCATATTTTTATTTATTTAAATGAAAAATCCGTTTAACATTGGACGTTGTGACTTCTGCAACATGCTCGATGGAGCATTCGCATACATCTGCTACTTTTTGTGCAATGATTGGAATGTAAGAACTTTCGTTTCTTGTTCCGCGGTGTGGGGTAGGGGCGAGGAAGGGGGAGTCTGTTTCCAAAGCCAGATTTTCCAGTCCCACCTGTTTTACAATTTCTTGAAGTTTGTTGTTCTTGAAAGTCACCACTCCACCGATACCAAGTAAGAATCCGTGGCGGATTCCCCATTCGGCTTCTTGGATTCCGCCGGAAAAACAATGCAGGATTCCGCGAAGATTTGTCCCTTCGAATCTGCGTAGAATCTCCATGGCCTCGCTGTAAGCACTCCTGATATGTAGCGAAACAGCCATACCCAACTCGACCGCCCATTCTAACTGTCTTTCAAAAACAATTTTCTGTTGCTCTAACATGCTGGTGTCATGGTACAAATCCATTCCTATCTCTCCAATTCCGACAACTCTGGAATCGGAAAGATGCCCTTGTAGTGTGCGTAGCTCGTTCTCATAATCTTCAGGGATGTCGGTGGGATGGAGCCCTACCATAGGAAAAAGATGCTGCGGATAAAGTTCTGCAGCATCAAAAATATCTTTCAAACTGTGTGAAGTAACGCACGGAAGGAGGATTTGGGTCACCTGCGCGTCAAGGGCACGCTTCACGACCTCGTGAAAGTCTTCTTCGTAATATTCGTGATAAATATGCCCGTGAGAATCAATGAATTCCATAATTACTTGACACCCAGTTTTTCTTTGACTTTTTCTGTGAGGTCGTCACTTTCGCTATTGTAAAGTTGGGTGGACACATCGAAAACGTAAGTATAACCGTTGGCTTTTGCCACTTCTTTGATGGCATCCATCACCTTCTTTTGAATGGGTTCCAAGAGGGTGGTATTTTTGTCGGCAAGTTTTTCTTGAGCGACTTCGGCATAGGCTTGCAGTCGGTTATACATATCTTCAACATCGTTCTGTTTGAGGTTTCTTACCGCTTCACTATAGGTGGAGGCCTTTTCTTGGAACTCGTTGTACTTTTTTTCAAATTCAGATTTGAGAGCTTCGCCGTCTTTTTGCAGACTATCGGCGTAAAGTTTCAATTCTGCTTCTGCGGCTGCGTATTCTGGGGCCAATTTGACGAGTCCGGCATAGTCTACGTGACCAAATTTGGCTTTTTGTGCCATGGCCTTCTGTCCCATGCACATCAATGCCACAATGGCTATCGCAACAATGAGTATTCTTTTCATAATCAATTATTTAACAATAATTATTTAATGCCTAATTTCTTCTTTACCAAAGCGCTAACGTCTTCGTTTTCATCAGCATAAAGAAGGTTTTTGGTGTCAAAAATGTAGACATAACCGTTTTCTTTGGCAACGTCTTTAATGGCCTGAAGTATTTTTTCCTGGAAGGGGGTCATGAGTTCGATTTGTTTTTCCTGCATGATGTCTTGGAGGCTTTGTTCGAAAGCAGAGATTCTTTCTTGGAGGGCATTCAATTCTTGTTGGCGGAGTGTGAGTACGGTAGAAGACATTGTGCCGGCTTCACGTTCGAGTTTTGCATATTTGGTTTTAAATTCCTCAACCATGCTGTTGTATTCGCTTTCCAATTCGTTTTGATAGGATTGGAGAGAGGTTTGCAGAGTGTCGGCGCCGGGCATGGCCATGAAAATGTCATTGATGCTTACATGACCGTATTTTTGGGCGTGGCCCATGGTCATACCAAAACATACGATGGCAATCAGTACGAAAAATACTTTCTTCATTTGTCTAAAGTTTATTAAAGTTAATAAAGGATTTCTGTAAGAAGACTATTCTTCATCTTCGTTTTCGTCTTTAGCGGTAACGCCCAGTTTCTGCATGATTTGGTCGTTGATGTCCCACTTCGGATCGGCGTAGATGATCGTCATGGCACCGGCTACGTCAAAAACGAAGGCATAACCTTTTTCCTTGGCGTATTCGTCGATGGCTGTGAAAACTCTGTCTTGGATGGGGGTGACAAGCTCTTCTCTTTTCTTGGTAAGGTCACCATCTTTGCCAAAGCGTTTTTTCTGGAGGTCTTTGGCGTCTTGTTCTGCTTTGATGATGGCTTCTTCGCGTTTTTGCTTCATGTTTTCCGGAAGAGTAATGGCCTCTGTCTGGTATTTTTTGTACATGGAGTCGATTTTTGCAAACTGCTGTTCGATTTCTTTCTGCCATTCAACGGCTACTCTGTCCAATTCGGCTTGTGCTTCAGTGTAGTCAGGCATGTTTGACAAAATGTACTCAGAATCAATGTATGCGTATTTCTGTCCGAACATAGGAAGTGACAAAAACGCAATAACTACGACTAATAAGATGTTCTTTTTCATGATTTATGATTTTTTGTTAATAATCTAATTTTTTGCGAAGCGCAAAACGGGGTGTGAGATGATTTGTATTTTTCAAAGTTTAAATTTAGTCGATGGATTGGTTGATGGAGATGTGGAAGCGGCTGCCGGAAGCGTCTTTTACGCCGGGAACTTCGTCGAAGCCATAACCCCAGTCGAAGCCAAGCAAGCCAAACATGGGAAGGTAGATACGGACACCGAGACCGGCAGATTTGTAGAGATTGAAAGGTGAATACTTGCGTTTGTCGGTCCAGGCGTTGCCGGCTTCAACAAAGGCTAACAGATAAATGGTGGCACTCGGATTCAAGGTGATGGGGTAGCGCAATTCGGCGGTGAACTTATTATATATGGTACCGCCCACCTCGCTTCCGTTTTCGAGCGGGGTCAACGCACTGTCGTCGTAACCACGCATGCCGATGACTTCACGGCCGTCAAGGGCCCAGCTGGAAAGTCCGTCGCCACCCAGGTAGAAGCGTTCAAACGGTGGCGCACCGATGTTCTTATTGTACCAACCGATGAACCCTGCCTTCATACGTACATTAAGTACCAAGTTGTCAACGATTTTGGTGAACCAAGAGATGTTGAATTTCCATTTGTGAAATTCCAAAAACTTATATTTCTCTTGGTCGGTAGCTGTGCTGTAATCCTTTTTGGTGAAAAGTGAGTAAGGGGGAGTGGCCTGTACCGAGAAGGTGATTTCGGAACCTTCTCTGGGATAAATCGGTGCGCTGACGGAGTTACGTGAAATGGTGAATTTGTAACTGATATTGTTTGCGTAGCCGTCGCTGAAGATGAAGACGCTGCTGTAATTGTGTACGCGATAGTACTGATAAATCAAACTGTGAGAGAGTTGGAAGTAGTCATCCGGCCATTTGAGCTTTTTGGCGAAAGTGACATTCGCGCCCACGATGTCGATGGCAGCGTAGGCATCGTTTGACCGGGTGTAGCCGTTGGTCTGTTTTTGGTAATAAACATTGGCCGACAGCGTGTTTGGTTTTTTACCACCGAGCCATGGTTCAACAAACGACAGACTGTAGGATTGGTACCAAACAGCATTGGTGGAGATTTTCAAAGAGAGTTTCTGACCATCGCCCGATGGAATCGGCGTCCACGCTTCTTTCTTGAATAACTTCTTGAAAGAGAAATTGTTAAAGGAAATACCCGCACTCAAAACAAGCCCTGTCGCGCCATAACCTGCAGAAAGTTCCAACTGGTCGGAGGAGGTTTCTTCTACGACATATTCAATGTCAACGGTTCCATCGGCTTCGTTGGGCGTCGGGCGGACATCCATCTTTTCTTGGTTGAAGTAGCCGAGTGAAAGTAACACTTGCTGGGATCGGATGATGTCGGCACGATTGAACAATTGGCCGGGAATGGTGGTCACTTCGCGCAAAATGACATTGTCGTTGGTTTTAGTGTTCCCGCTTACATCAATGTTATTGTAGATGGCCTGCTGGCCCTCGCGAATACGGATTTCAATGTCAATGGAGTCATTTTCAACCAAAACCTCGGTGGGATTGGCATAGAAGAACAAGTAACCATCATTCATGTATAATGAGCTGATGTCATTTCCCTCTTGGTTCATGCTAATGTTCTCCATCAACCGTTTCTGGTTGTAAACATCGCCTTTTTCGATATTCAGAATCTGTTTCAGAAGTTCGGTCGGATACTTGGTGTTGCCAACAAAGTCGATGTTGCGGAAATAGTATCGCGGCCCCTCGTCCACGGTGATATCTATGTAGGCATCATTGCCGCGAATGTAGAAGGAATCTTTAACGATATATGCGTCGCGATAACCGAGCTCGTTATATTTCTCCAACAGTTTCACCTTGTCGCTTTCATAGTTCGATTTGATGAACTTGGAACCCTTGAACAGTCTGAAATTCACACGGTTGGCAAAGTAATCACCCAAATGTTCGATGATGTCTTTGGAACGATAGTAGTCGGGATTTTTCAGCATGTAACGGACGACGGTGTCGGCTTTGTAGAAAGGCATAAAATGAAAACGCACCTTGGTCTCCTTCATTGACTTTAAGAGCGTTCCATCGGAGACATTGCTGTTGCCGATGAAAGCAATGCGCTCAATTTTAATCTTTTTCCCTTTGTTGATGTTGAAATAAAGGTTGACTGCTTTGGAAATCTTTTCATCCGGTTTCTCCTCTACAGTTACTGTGCAAGCGTGATATCCTTTGTCAATGTAATAGTTGCGAATGATGTTGGTACATGTGTTTTTCATGTTGTCATTCACGATGTTACCTTGCG
>JAKSME010000006.1 GCA_024400785.1 Bacteroidales bacterium | reverse complement strand
TAGTTATTAATTAAGAAAAAATCGCGGCAAATATACAATTATTTCTTAATATTTAGACTATAAAGTAAATTATTTCTTAAAATATTTAACTAAACGGTTGATTTGGACGAAAGGCAGAAGGGAGGGAAAGACGAAACACCACACCCTTTAACCTCTTCCACGCTTTCAATTTTTCACCTCAAACGATACCGCTTGTCCGCCGCCGGGTGCCATGCGGATTTCCAACACGTCCTTCCGCTTCACCGTACGCTTTTCAATAACATACGCCGTCGGATTGGTTTCCCAGTGCGCGTCGGGCGCGTCGGCATAAATGGTGGCCACACATTTCTTTCCACGGGGCAAAAATGTGAGCGGCACACTCACCGTTCGCGCTTCCTCGTTGGTGCTGGCACCGAGGAAAAATCGGTCGCCCGCGCGCCGCACAATCACCACATACTCACCGATTTCGCCTTGCAAGGCCCGGCTCCAGTCGCAGTCGGGATTGAAATCGCGGAAAAACTGAAAGCACGGATGTCCCTCGTAATTTTCAATAAGGTCGGAGGCCATCTGCAAGGGAGAATAGAGAATCACCCAGTTGGCCAGCTGCTTGCAAAGGGTGGTGTGAACGCGGCTGTTGCCTTTGTCGTTGTCGTTCCACTTCTGGTGCGTGGGCAGATTCCGGGTATTGTCAAAAAGAATGTCGAAAGTGCCAGGCGTATAGTCGAGCGGTCCGGCGAGCATTCTTGTGAAGGGCAGGATTTCGTGGTGAGCGGGCGGGTTGCCTTCACTCCAGGCGTTCCACTCCATCCCGCGCACGCCCTCGCGCGTCATCATATTCGGGTAAGTACGCCGCAAGCCCGTCGGCTTGATGGGCTCGTGAACATCGAGCGTGATGTGGTGCGCCGCCGCCATTTCCACCACTTTCTGGTAGTGCAGCACGTTGAACTGTCCGTGATGCGAGTGCCCATCGGGCAGACCGCCGGCGTAACCCGTTTTCACACAGTGGATTCCCTGCTCCTCCAGCCACTGGTAGGTGCGGTCGAGCTGGCGTTCGTAGTTGTAAATGTTGCCGCCCGTTTCGTGGTGACTGATGATGGCGATGTTTTTAGTGGCGGCGTAGCGTACGATGGAATCCATATCGAAATCAGCGTAGGGTTGGGTGAAATCGAAGTTCTGGCGGCCGCCCCACGTTTCCCAGCCCTCGTTCCAGCCCTCGAAAAGCACCGCATCAATGTTGTTGTTGGCGGCGAAATCGATGTAGCGAATGGCGTTCGCGGTGGTGGCGCCGTGCCGCTCGTCCATCGTCCACGACTGGATGCCGAGGTGCATTCCCCACCACACGCCGATGTACTTCATCGGGCGGATCCAGCTGAGGTCGCCCTCGATTTTGCACGGCTCATTGAGATTGAGGATGAGGTTGGAGTTGATGAGGTCCACGGCCTGATGTCCGATTTGCACGCTGCGCCACGGCGTTTTGAAACCATACCAATGGTAGAAATCCATGATGGAATCACGTGTGATGCGGGCTTTCACGCCGTCGGGCCAGGAGGCGAGTTGGGCGCGGAAGCGGAGCGAGTCGGTGCGAAGGAGCGTCATCTCCGGGAAGTTGACGAGCGCGGCTTCGTGAATGCTACCATAAACGCCCGCCGACGTGCGGAACGTCATCGGTGTGTTGGCATTGTCGAGTGCCGACAGCGGCTGCTCCCGGTAAAGATACTCGTATGAATCGAAGTTCGCCGGAATCGACCACGACGTGCCGTCATTTGCGAAATTGAATTCCGTTAATTCATTGGTAATGAGTATTGTATCGTTTTTTTGATCATCAAAATAAATTTTGTATCGAAAGGCAAAACCATCATTGTAAACCCGAAAATCTACACGAAGAACGAGGGGGCCAATACGGTCTGACCGCGTTTGTTTAACAAATCCGCAAGACAGGCGGTTGCATTGCGATTCAATGGTTTTGTTTTCGCCCCACGGTTGCTGCCAAACATAAGGTTTGCGCTTTTTACACGCTTTTTCTCTTTCCAGTGCCCAAAAATTATCTTTGAGATTGAGCTCGCCCTTCGTTTCAAAGCCCAATCTTGACTTTTTGATAAACGGCTGATTATCAACTGTTACAGAATAATATGGCACGCCATCGTCCACGCTGATGTAAACGGTAATGCGTCCGTCGGGCGAGGAAACGCTGTTAAAGTCGATATTTTTGTAGCGCTGTGCGAAAGAGATTGCGGGCAGCAGGAGGAAAAGGGCGAGGAGGAAACGATTCATTTTCGTGGAAACGTGGAAACGGTTAAACGGTTAATTTTCGTGGAAAGGTGGAAAGGGTTAAACGGTTAATTTTCGTGAAAAGGTGAAAACGGTTAAACGGTTAATTTTCGTGGAAATGGGTAAAAGATTTTGCAAAAGTACACAAAATCCTCCATACATTTTGTACTTACCAATTTTTTCGGAATTATCCCTTTTCAGTCTTGTGAAAGATTCGTTCCGTCTCAGTGGCGGCTTTTTCGGTTAAACGGTTAAAATCGGTTAAACGGTTAAAATCGGTTAAACGGTTAACAGCGTGGAAACGGTTAATTTGGTGGAAAGGTGGAATGGACGCTCGGTTCAACATCTCAGCTCACGGTTGCGGAATAAATTTATCAAAAGTTGCGGAATATTTTTATCAAAAGTTGCGGAATATTTTTATCAAAAGTTGCGGAATATTTTTTTCGTGTTCATAAAAATCGTACTTTTGCACGTTTTTAACTTTTGGGTTTATGGCAAAATCATTCGCATACAAATCAAGGATAGCCGACACCTTGTTGAGTCGCAAATTACAAGGCAAAGGTGCCGTTTTAATCGAGGGCCCCAAATGGTGCGGAAAAACCACTACGGCAAAGCAACAGTCCGCCAGCATCTTGGCCTTGGGTGACACCGGCATTTTCGAGGAGGCGGAGCAGCTCTTGCAGATTCTGCCTAAGAATTTATTGTTGGGCGACACGCCTCGGCTCATTGACGAATGGCAAACGCTTCCTCAATTGTGGGATATGGTGCGCACTGCCGTTGACGACAGGAACGAAGCCGGACAATTTATCCTCACGGGCAGCAGCGTGCCAGTGGAAAAAGAAAAAATGCGTCATAGCGGAACTGGGCGCATTGGCAGAATATGTATGAGACCCATGAGTTTGTGGGAATCCGGTGAGTCAACGGGAAGTGTCAGCTTGGAAAATCTTTTTTCAAATATCGAATGGGAGCCACAGAGCAATTCGCTGGATTTGGAGCAAATTGCCTTCCTGCTGTGTCGCGGAGGTTGGCCACGCTCCACAATGCTGAAAGACAGTTTGGCATTGGACGAAGGCCGCGATTATTATGAGGCAATTTACAAGGTTGATATTCACAGGGTGGACCGGGTTCGCAGAAACAGCGAAAGGACCCGCAACATCCTTCGCTCGTATGCCAGAAACCAGGGAAGCGCTGTCAGTTTTTCCAAGATTGCAGAAGACATCCACGAAAGCGATAATCAATCAATCACTTACGAAACAATTTCAGATTATGTTGATGCACTGAAAAAACTATTCGTATTGGAAGATATGCCTGCTTGGAATCCCAACTTGCGAAGCAAAATCGCCATACAGTCTTCCGACACCCGTTATTGCATAGATCCGAGCATCGCCACCAATGCTCTCTATTTGGGCCCCAAGGATTTGATGAACGACTTGCGCACTTTTGGCTTGTTTTTCGAATCGATGGCCGTGCGTGATTTGCGGACATACGCCGACGCTCTTGACGGCAATGTCTTTCATTATCGAGATGCCTCCGGTCTGGAATGCGATGCCGTTTTGCACCGACGCAACGGAACCTACGGTTTGATAGAAATAAAGTTGGGTGGCAAGGACAACATTGAAAGAGGAGTTGCAAATTTGAAAAAACTGTCTCAAAACATCGACACTTCCCGAATGCCCGCCCCGTCATTTTTAATGGTGCTCACCGCCGTTGGTCCGTACGCCTACCGCCGTCCCGACGGCGTGTTCGTGGTGCCGATCGGCTGCCTGAGGCCGTAGGTTTCTCGGTTAAAATCGGTTAAATTGGACGAAAGGACGAATGGTAGAATGGGCGAGTAGAAATTTATTGTGCATTGTGCATTATGCATTAAGCATTAAGAATTGAATATTAAGCATTGTGTATTAAGCAATTTTTTTCGTAAGTTTGCCACAATTTTGTGTAAATTACCAAATGGATTTTATTTTTATGTTATAATAAAACATAACTTATTGATAATGAATATTTTATTCTTTCCTATTTACCGACAGGTAAACTTGGCTGAAAAATCCGCTCCGACAGTTTTAACAAAGCATTTTGCAAAAAAATCATTTTTACTTCCTTTTATGGCATTCTGCCTCCTTCTTGGAATGAAAAATGATGCTGTCGCCCAAACCGTTACTTCCGACGGACTCGTTTCCGCGGGCGGCGATGCGGCTGTTGCCAATGTCGGCTCCGTCGCATCGTCGTACGGACTGACCTTCAACAACCTCCTCGGCGGCCTTTCCGAAGGACTTCAGCAGGCACAAGCGGAAAACACCCGCGACACTCTACTGCTCACGGCTGACGAAGTTGCCGCGCAAGGCCTGCAAATTGGCTACGTGTCCCCCGACAACGACGTGTTTCAGGGCTACACCCCCGAGGGCTACGATTCTTACTTGCAACACTTTGTGTATGAGTACCAATGCCCCGACAATGTGAACAAAACGATGACCGTTTCGGGACAACCTACGATGGAAGTCACCTTGCAGGAGCCGGTGGTTGAGCCCGCTCCTTTCGACGGACTCATCGCGCTCGCCACGCCCGCTTCCAACCCGTTTGCCTACCCCATCGGCGAGACCGAGGCGCAGTGGAACATCACCCTCGGCGACTACAGCCGCAACTGCCTGCTGAAGGTCAACATTGCGTCGATGGCTTGTCCGGCCACCGTTTCCGACATTGATGCCAACGAGTACAACGTGGTTTCCATCGCCCCGTACTGCTGGACCGGCAGGAATATGGCGGCCGTGCGCTACAGCGATGCTACCGACATTCCCGGCGTGATGGTGTATCCGCAGGGAACTTACAGTTACGATATGGCCAACACTTTCGGCCGTCTCTATACCTGGAATGCCGCCTCCAACAACGGCACGACCAACGCGGGCGGCTTCGTTCAGGGCGTCTGTCCCGCCGGTTGGCACCTGCCCACACAAGCGGAGGCCGAATACCTGATGGCCGTTGCCGACCCTGAGACCCTGATGACTCCCGACTACTGGCTGCCGCAAGGCGGTACCAACGCCACCGATTTCAGCGAACTCCCCGCCGGCTTCTACAACGCAGAAAGCGGTTATTATGAGGGTCTGCTCGTGAAATCATACTTCTGGACCACCGAGCCGGCCGGCACCACCTACATTGCCTGCGAGTTCGGCTCCGCGTGCGGCACACTGGTGACCACGCCCGTACGCACCGCCTCCGGACTCAGCGTCCGCTGCGTGCTCGATTACTGATTCGGTTAAACGTGAAAACGGTTAATCGGTTAAACATTCCCCTTCCTTTGGAAGGGGTGCCCGTAGGGCGGGGTAGGTTTCTCGGTTAAACGGTTAAACACTCCCCTTCCTCTGGAAGGGGTGCCCGTAGGGCGGGGTAGGTTTCTCGGTTAAACGGTTAAACACTCCCCTTCTTCTGGAAGGGGTGCCCGCAGGGCGGGGTAGGTTTCTCGGTTAATCGGCTAAACATTCCCCTTCCTCTGGAAGGGGTGCCCGCAGGGCGGGGTAGGACAACAAATCAACGATTCAACAATAAAAATTAATCAATAAACAATCAAAAATGAAAAAAACACTTGCATTCTTTACACTTTTGCTCGGATTGATGGCGATGTTCGCACAGTCGGGACCGACATTTCCTTACCAGGCCGTGGTGAGAAATTCGCAAAACCAGCTTATTAAAGACAGCACGTTCGCCATTGGCGTGGAGGTCTATCAGGGCGCTGATTTGAAATACAGCGAAACGCAGAGCGTGACCACCAACGCCAACGGACAGTTCACAATGAACATCGGCGGCGGCGCGGTGGTGTCGGGCGCGATGAACAACATTGCCGACTGGAGCGTGGCCAAGTTCAGAATCACCTACCACCTCAGCGAAGGCGACATCGTTTCGGAAAACGCGGTGAGTCCCGTTCCATACGCGTTGCAGGCGGCCAACGTAGCGGAAAGTGCTGGCTTGGATTGCGCTGATGTGAAAACCTGCATTGCAGACACGTTGAACCATTATACCACCACAACCGCTCTTGAGCAAATGCTGCAGCAAATTTCAGTGCGAATGGATGCGCAGGAAGCCACGATCGATTCTCTGCGTCATCTGGTTGACTCCCTGTCCGACCTTTCCCACGGCGGCGGCTCCACACCGAGCGCAATATTCTTCTGCGACTCCTCCACAGTGAAAGACGTTGACCAAAACGAATATCACACGGTGGCCATCGGCAACCAGTGCTGGATGAAAGAGAATTTGAGAACTAAGACACATACCTATGGCAGCGTATATACCAATCCGAATATTGATTCTGTTATCTACGGCCGCTATTACGATTGGGAAGCCATAATGCAGGTGGATGATGCTAATTCTTCAGATTACACCCCAACTGGTATCCATCAGGGAATCTGTCCTACGGGCTGGCACGTACCTTCACAGGCCGAGTGGAATACGTTGATCTCATACGT
The DNA here is from genome assembly GCA_024400785.1 of Bacteroidales bacterium. Lineage (GTDB taxonomy): Bacteria > Bacteroidota > Bacteroidia > Bacteroidales > WCHB1-69 > UBA1756. The sequence continues at coordinate 34,541 of JAKSME010000006.1, read as the reverse complement.
AAACAGCGAAACAGGCTACAAATGCGATGGTAATAATGACTATATCGCCAACGCACTTTCAAGTACGACGGGCTGGGTTGAGCCCGAAAGCTGTTGTGCAGGGGATGGCAACAGTGCCACCATTAACAAGACCGGTTTTTCGGCTGTCCCCTCTGGCTACAAATTATCCCAAACGGACAGTTACAATGGAAACGGATGGGTCACATTCATTGGATCGTCCACTCAGAGCAATAGCCAAAAAGTACGCATCCTTTATCTGAGGAACGATGATCCTAATACGAGCACAGTAAACAGCTCTTACAAGATGGACGGCATCTCTGTCCGCTGTCTTCGCGATGCGGGTATTGTTGGGAATGCCGGTAGCAACGAGAGTGGCATTGGCAGTGGAAACACACCCTCCACCCCGGCAACGATGAGCTGCGAGGATGTGATGAACTGCTTGGGCGACACCCTCGGCAATCTCAATGCTCAAATTGAATCGCAAGGCACAGAAATTCAAACTCTGAATGCCACAGTGGCTTCGCAGGGCGAAACCATTGCCGCGCAAGGAGAAACCATTACTGCGCAAGGTAATACCATCGACTCACTCAATCACGTGGTTGACTCGCTCTCCAACCTGAATCACGGCGGCGGCACCGCCGCTTTCACCTGCGGCACTTCCAAGGTGAAGGACGTTGAAAACAACGAATACAACACGGTCCAAATCGGCAACCAGTGCTGGATGGCTAAAAGCCTGAGAACGAGCAATGTGAACGACAAAGGCATTGTTTACACGCCAGATTATGATGTAGCCACATACGGCCTCCTTTATGATTGGCAAGCCGCAATGCAGATTGAACAAGGTGATACTACGTCATATACCGGTAGTGATGTTAATCATAAAGGCATCTGTCCAAAGGGATGGCACGTGCCGAGTAAAGCGGACTGGGACACGCTGACCACCTACGTGAGCAGCGTTGAAGCATACAAATGTAATAGCTCTATCGCCAGTGCGTTGTCTGATTCTACCGGGTGGAAATCCTCAAGCATATGTTGTGCCGGTGACAACAGCTCTGCTACCATAAATATAACTGGCTTCGCGGCTGTTCCCGCTGGCAGTTTCACAGACGGTTTCGGAGGTTTTGGCTCCGACGCCTACTTCTGGAGTGCTACCGAGTACAATAACCAAATGGCATTATGCCAGAGTCTGCATAGTCTCGCTACCGGTGTGAGCAGCTACGAGGACTATAAGAGTCACTGTTATTCTGTCCGCTGCGTGCGCAATGCGGACGCAGGCGGCGACACTCCCGCTACTCCGCCAACAATGAGCTGCGAAGATGTGATGAACTGCTTGGGCGACACCCTCGGCCACCTCAACGCGCGCATCACATCGCAAGGCGCCGAAATTGAAACTCTGAATGGCACTGTAACTGCACAAGCCAATACCATCGACAGCTTGAACCACATTGTGGACTCTCTCTCCAACTTTACTCCTGACACCCCTGACACTCCTGCCAGCGACACCACAGCGGTTCCTTTCAACTGCGGCACCGATAAGCTAAAGGACGTTGACAGCAACGAATACAGCACCATCAAAATCGGAAACCAGTGCTGGATGAAGGAGAACCTGAGAACCGTGACGAGTCATTGCGGACGAGTAATGAACGCTAATGACATCTGCTTGTACGACTGGGCCGCCGCGATGCAGGTCTCAGAAGCTAATGCCACAACTATTACAGTGGGTGTTAAGCATCAAGGCATCTGCCCGTCTGGCTGGCACGTGCCAAGCGATGCGGACTGGGACGCGTTGACTTCTTACGTATATAATAGCACGAATCCTGATTACAAGTGCTCTGGCTGCGACCAAAGAGTGTGGGAACAGGATACACGTTGTATCGCCAAGGCGTTGTCCTCCACCACGGGCTGGAATACCAGCAGTAACTCTTGCGCTGTTGGCAATTCCCCAGAAGACAATGATGCCACTGGTTTCTCGGCCGTTCCCGCAGGCGCTTATTACGGCGAATCTTTTGGCGTTACTAATGTTGGAACTGGTGCCTATATGTGGAGCTCTACTCAGAAAGGCGATGGCAGTGCGTGGTATAGACTCTTGGGTTGTGGTAACTCCAGAGTGGTTCGTAGCAGTAGCAATAAAGGTATCTGCTATTCCGTCCGCTGTCTCAAGAATAATTAACAATTTGTAATTAACAATTTGCAATTGGGGGCTTCGTGCGGTTTCGTGCGGAGCCCTTCTTTGTGGGAAGAGAAAGGAGCAAAGCAAAAACGGGTTGAAAAGATTGTTTTTCACGTTTCACCCATTCCCCAAAAGTCCAAAAGATTGTCAAGCTATAAATCAGCAAGACGATAAGGGGATATTCCACAAAAAAAGGGCACCTTTGCAGATGCCCTATATTTTTCAATTTACTGGAAATTAGATGGTTCTGCCAGGATATGCCTTCAAAGCGGCATCGAGGCACTTCATGGCCTTTTCGAGGTCAGCAACCTTCAAACAGTAGCTGATACGCACTTCGTTGGTGCCTTTTCCCTTGGTAGAATAGAAACCGGTAGCGGGAGCCACCATCACGGTTTCGCCATTGAGGTTGAAGTCTTCGAGCAACCAGCGGCAGAACTTGTCGGAGTCGTCGATGGGCAGCTTGGCAACGGCGTAGAAAGCGCCTTTCGGTTTCGGACACATACAGCCGGGCATCGCGTTGATGGCGTCAACAACGGTGTTGCGGCGGGCAACGTAGTCGGTGATGACGGCGTCGAAATATTCTTGCGGCGTGTCAACAGCGGCTTCGGTGAGAACCTGACCGTAGGTTGGCGGACTCAAACGTGCCTGAGCAAACTTCATTGCGGTAGCGTAAACTTCTTTGTTGTGGGTGATGAATGCACCAATACGAACACCGCATGCGCTGTAACGTTTTGATACAGAGTCAAGCAGTACCACATTCTGGGCGATTTCCGGAACTTCCATAACGGAAAAGTGCTTGATTCCGTCGTAGCAGAATTCACGGTAAACTTCGTCTGCGAAGAGGAAAAGGTCGTGTTTTTTCACAATTTCCGCCAACTTGAGGATTTCCTCTTTGGAATAGAGGTAACCGGTCGGGTTGTTGGGGTTGCAAATCATGATGGCCTTGGTCTTCGGGGTGATGATTTTTTCAAATTCCTCGATGGAGGGGAGAGCGAAACCGTTGTCGATGGTTGACATGATGGGTTTCACGGTAACGCCGCAGGTCATAGCGAAACCGTTGTAATTTGCGTAGAACGGTTCGGGAATGATTACTTCGTCGCCATAGTCCAAGCAGCTGTTGAAAGCGAAGAGGATGCCTTCAGAACCGCCGGTGGTCATAATGATTTCGTCGGCGGTGATGTCGATATTGACACTCTTGTAGTACTGGACGAGTTTTTCGCGGCAGGAAAGATTACCTGCGGAGTGGCTGTAGGCGATGACCTTCTGGTCGAAATCCTTCACAGCTTTGCGGGCGCATTCGGGCGTTTCGATGTCGGGCTGGCCGATGTTGAGGTGATAAACGTGAACACCTCTTTTCTTTGCTTCATCAGAAAAAGGCACAAGCTTTCTGATGGGAGATGAGGGCATGTTCTGTCCTTTGGTTGAAATTTTCGGCATAATTTTATAGTTTTATAAAGATTATTAATTTGAATATCAAACCTTTAAGTGTTGCAACAGCGTACTGAAACAAACGTGCAAACATACAAAAAGAATCGCCACATTGCTGTGACGATTTTTATGGGAATAAACTGAAATCTCAAATTATGCGCCCAATTGGAAACGGAAGTAAGCGGTGCAAGTGAGGTTGGCGTCAGCTTGTTTCATGAAGTCAGCAACATTCATTTTGCTGTCTCCGTAATAATCTTGAGCCAACAGAGTATTTTCTTTGTAATACTTCTGCAAACGGCCCTGAGAAATCATTTCGATTTTCTTAGCCTGTTTGTCAAGGTTGGCAGCTGCTTCAGCGGCGGCGCTAACTTTGATTTCGCGAGCTTGTTGAGCTTGTTCGGGGGTGATCCAACCCTTGTTCATGTTGCTTTCGATATGTTCATCGCTATCAACGTGAGCGGGGTTGATACCGGCTTTACGGATGGCGTTTTCAACGGCCTTAGCGATTTCGTCGGCTTTGGTCTTTTCGATGATAACGGCCAATTCGTGAGCTTTAACTTCTTCTGAGATGCAGTCAGCGCTAAGAGACATCGGGTTCATAGCGGCGATTTGGAGAGCTACTTCATGGGTAGTTTCTTCAAAACCGGGCATGTTGAAACCGGCGATGACGCCGAGACGGTTACCATTGTGGTTGTAAGCGGTAACATGAGCTGCTTCGATAACGTTATAAGCGGGAATTTCCAATTTTTCACCAGTTTTACCGGTAAGTTGGATCAAGTGATCGCTAACGGTCATACCATCGAAGGTATAGTTCAACAGGTCTTCACGGTTGTTGATATCGTTAGCCATGGCTTCGTTAATGATTCTTTCGTTCAAAGCAACGAACTCTTCATTTTTAGCAACGAAGTCGGTTTCACAACCCATCACAAGGATATAAGCTTTGGTATGATCAGCGTTCACTTTGGCGATTACGCGGCCTTCGTTAGCGGTGCGGTCAGCGCGTTTGGCTGCTACTTTCTGACCTTTTTTACGGAGAAGGTCAACAGCTTTTTGGAAATCGCCTTCAGCTTCGACTAAAGCTTTTTTGCAATCCATCATACCTACACCAGTAGCTTTTCTCAGTTCATTAACTTGAGCAGCGGTGATTTTAACTTCCATAATTATTTAATAATAAATTCGTTTGACAATTAATTAGTTTCTTTTGGAGCTGCCTGCTTTAGCGGGGCCTCTTTTGATGGTGGGGCGTTTTTTGCGCTGGCCATCTTCGCCTTCTTCAGCAACATCTTTCACTTTGCGAACGCCTTCGCGGGTGCGGCCTTCGCGACCTTCTTCTTCGTCGAAGTTTGCGCCATCTTCGTATTCGGTACCTCTTTCGTCCATTTCGTCAGCGGCTGCATTGTCTTTGTCCATACTTCTTTCGCTCACGCCTTCTGCGATAGCGTCGCAAACGGCCTTAACGATAACGGAGATAGACTTTGAAGCATCGTCGTTTGCCGGAATGGGGAAATCAACGAGGTTCGGGTTGGAGTTGGTGTCAACGATAGCGAAAGTGGGGATGTTCAAACGATGAGCTTCTGCCACTGCGATGTGTTCTTTCAAAATATCAACGATGAAAACTGCGGCGGGAAGGCGTTTCAAATCGGTGATGGAACCGAGGTTCTTTTCCAATTTGGCGCGTTCACGTTGGATTTGCAATTTTTCTCTCTTTGAAATTTTCTCGAACTGAGGACCGGCCATCAATTGGTCAATCGTATCCATCTTCTTAACAGCTTTGCAGATGGTGGAGAAATTGGTAAGCATACCGCCAGGCCAACGTTCGGTTACGTACGGCATACCAACTGCCTTTACAAGTTCGGCAACAGTGTCTTTCGCCTGCTTTTTAGTAGCAACGAAGAGAACTTTGCGACCTGATTTGGCAATCTGTTTTGCTGCTGCACATGCCTCTTCCAGTTTTTCAGAGGTTTTGTGAAGATCGATGATGTGGATGCCGTTTTTCTCCATAAAAATATAAGGAGCCATTTGGGGATTCCATTTTCTTTTCAGGTGACCAAAGTGGCAACCAGCATCTAATAATTGTTCAAAAGTAACTTGTGACATTTTTTTATGATTTGTTTACGTTCTTAAATTCAACTGCTGAGTAGTTCTGTAAGAAGTCTCAACAGTTTCGATACTAAACTGTTTATTTTTCTAAAACGATTCCAAACATTAACGTTTGCTGAACTGGAATCTCTTACGAGCCTTCGGCTGACCGGGTTTCTTACGTTCTACCATACGCGGGTCACGACGGAGGAGGCCTTTAGCCTTCAAAGTCGGACGATAATCCGGGTAGAGTTCGCAGATGGCGCGGGCAATAGCGAGGCGCAAAGCTTCAGCTTGGCCTGACATGCCACCGCCGTCGAGGTTGACCTTGATGTCATATTGGCCCATGAGGTCGAGCATCTGCAGAGGTTGGGTAACCACATACTGCAAAGTGCCGAGCGGGAAATATTCTTTATAATCGCGCTTGTTGATCGTGATTTCGCCGCTGCCCTTCTTCATATAAATTCTGGCAACTGCGGTTTTTCTTCTTCCGATTGTATTTGTGACTTCCATTTTTACTATTTAATATCGTTAATGTTAATCATTTTGGGTTGTTGACCTTCGTGCGGGTGGGTCGGACCTGCATAAACATGCAAGTGGCGATAGATTTCGTCTCCGAGTTTGGTCTTCGGGAGCATACCTCTTACAGCATGTTCGATAATGCGGATGGGGTTTCTCTTGAGAAGTTCACGGGGTGACTGATGACGCTGACCTCCCGGATAGCCGGTATGGTGGGTGTAAACTTTGTCGGTCATCTTTTTGCCGGTGAATCTGATCTTTTCGGCATTAATGATGATTACATTGTCACCACAATCGAAGTGAGGTGAATAATAAGTTTTCGTCTTGCCGCGCAAAATGCGAGCCACGACGGTGGAAAGGCGACCTACGACTGCATTTTCTGCATCGATAACTACCCATTCCTTTTTCACGATTTTTTCGTTGGCCGAAATCGTTTTGTAGCTTAAAGTGTTCATTTTCAATGTTTTGTTTTGGAGTGCATCTTCACCCATACACTCCGGTTTCTAATTTGTTTATCAGTTGATAATAATCGGATTTTCGGGCGGCAAAATTACGAAATTTTTCTTTCAAAATTTCACTTTAAAAAATAATTTTTCAACTGAGCTTCAAAAAGTTGGAATCGCCACTCCCCTACCCCAACTTTGCTTTATAAGCAGCATAATCGGGCTTGCTCAGAAGTTCAAATTCACCATCGCGTTTTACCACTCCGATGGCCGGATGTTGCACCCCGTTGAAAAACGTTGTTTTCACCATCGTGTAATGAATCATGTCGTCGAAAACAATTCTGTCGCCGATTTCCAAAGGTTCCGGGAAAGCGAAATCGCCCATGCCGATGAAGTCGCCGGCGAGGCAGGAACAACCGCCCAGGCGGTACACAAACTTACTTTCTCCGTTAGGTTCTGCGGCGCCCAACACCGTCGGTTTGTAAGGCATTTCCAAACAGTCGGGCATGTGGCAGGCGAACGACACATTCAGCATCGCAATCTGTATTCCCTTGTTTTCCACAATGTCTTCCACCGTTGAAACCAATACACCTGTGCGCCATCCCACGGCTTCGCCGGGTTCCAAAATCACCTCCTCCAAATTGGGATATCGCTTGCGGAAGCCCTGCAAAACGCTGATCAAATGCGGAATGTCGTAATTGGCCTCCGTAATCAGATGCCCCCCACCCATGTTCACCCACTTGGCTTCGCGTATCAAATGACCGAACCTCTCTTCAAAGGCTTTCAAACAGTTTTCGAGAGCGTGACTGTTGTTCTCGCAAAGTGTGTGAAAATGCAGTCCCTCAATACCTTCCGGAAGATGCTGAGGCATCGCACTCGCCAAAATCCCCAGTCGGGAGCCGGGGCGTGCCGGATTGTACAAGTCGGTCTTAATTTCCGAATATTCTGGATTCACCCGCAAGCCGCAACTGATTTTTTTCGGAAAATCCGATACCGACTGGCGATACTTTGCCCACTGCGACAAAGAGTTAAAGGTGATATGACTGCTGTAAAGCATCAGGTCGCGCCACTCATCCTCCAGATATACGGGGGCATAGGTGTGCGCGTCGCAGCCCATTTCTTCTGAAATCAGGCGGGCTTCGTTGAGCGAGCTGGCGGTGGCGCCACTGAGATAGTGCCGGACAAGGGGAAACGACTGCCAGAAGGCAAAACCTTTCAAAGCGCAGATGATTTTCACATCGGCGCTTTGCTGTACCAGATCCAACAATTGCAGGTTGGCTTCCAATGACTCCTCAAACATGACATAGCACGGAGAGGGAAACTGTTCAAAATTCATCATTTCATATATTAAAAGGAATGCAAAGATACAAAAAAAAGCGGAAGATTGCTCTTCCGCTTTTTTTAATGTAAGCATAACAAATTATCTGTTACCTTTGCTTTTGGTACCTTTGGTGTTGATTTTGAGTTCAACGTTACCGTCTTTGTTAGCTTCAACTTTAACGTTTTCGCTTTCAACAGAAGCTTTGCCGTCTTTATTAGCGCTTACGCTAACACCAGCTTTGTCTTCTTTCTTAACTTCAGCTTTGGTTTCAGCTACGGGAGCAACTTCAGCAACAGGTTCTTGATCCTGAACAGGTTCTTCAACAACTTCTGCTACGGGTTCTTCAGCTTCTTGAGCTTGATCGTTGGTTTTGTCATTGTTACCGCAAGCCATGAATAAACCAGCTGCCAAAACAACTAAAAATAATTTCTTCATTTTCGTAAAATTTAAATGGTTATAAAATTGTGTTTGAACTATAAGCTAAAATTATTTAGCAGGAACATAGGTGAGGGTGAAGGTGTATTTACCAGGAACGCCCTTGGTTTGGTCAGCGGTGAGTTCCCAAGCGTATTGAACTTTCAACTGATCTTTGGTGAGTTCGAGGATGCTGCAGCTTTCAACTTCATCATCATAGAAGAAAGGAATTTGCATGTCAAGAACTTTGTCTTCTTCGTTGATAGCCCATTTGCCGATCGGCTGTTCTTGGCTAGCTTGGTCGTCGCAAAGGTTTTCACCGGGATTGAGGTATTCGAAACCGTCGTTGTTGAATTTGATGATGTCATCAACTTCGCATTCATAAACATAACCCTGGGTAAGGTCGGTGATTTGGGTACCGTTAACATCGTCCAAAGTCCAAGCGGGAGTAGAAGTGGCTTCGCTCAAAGTCCAACCTTTTTCAGTGGTAAGATAAGAAGTCATGGTGGGTTTTTCGCATGAAGTGAATACGAAAACACATGCAACTGCAATTGCGATAACGCTTAAAATGCTCTTTTTCATTGTTTTAATTTTTTTGGTTAATAAATTAGTTTAATGGCGCAAAAATACTACTTTTTTTTGATTGGGGTATCGTTGCTGTTTTTTTTCTATTTTTTTAACTTTTTTATTTTTTTTCGCGAAAAAAACGGGGCCATAGACGATATTGTTTGAAGGTGGTTTAAACGGTTAAACGGTTAAACGTGAAAACGGTTAAATTCGGTTAAACGTGGAAACGTGGAAACGGTTAATTTCGGTTAAACGTGGAAACGTGAAAGCGTGAAAACGGTTAAGGTCGGTTAAACGGTTAAACGTGAAAACGGTTAAGGAAACTCCCCTCAATCTACATAAGGCCTTAATAATCAACAATTATGCATTGTGCATTATGAATTATGAATTACGCATTTCCAAAAACCTCACACAGGGTAATGATGCGGTACACCAAACTGGCGGCCAGCACGTCGGAGATGACACTTTCGGGTTGGGGGCATAGTTCCACCACATCGAAACCGACAATGCGGGTGGTACGGAAAACGCGGTCGAGCAGCCGGGTGAGTTCGTACCAACTGAGTCCGCCCGGCAGTGGGGTTCCCGTAGCCGGCAAAACCGACGAGTCGAGGCCGTCGAGGTCAATGGTCAGGTAGACATGGCCTGTGAGTCGCTCGCACACCCGTTGCATCCACGCAGGATCTTGCCCCACAATTTCATGCGCATAGAAGACATTCTCGGGAAGCATGTTCTTTTTCTCTTCCGCCTCCACCGAGCGGATTCCCACCTGCACCACTCTCGCACCCAGGGTTTGTGCGCGGCGCATCACACACGCGTGGTTGTGTGGCGAACCATGATACTCGTCGCGTTGGTCGGCGTGTGCATCCACCTGCAATACGGTCAGGTCAGGATATTTTTCCAATGCGGCACGTATCGCGCCTTCTGAAACAGAATGTTCCCCACCCAACAAGCCAACCACTTTTTGATGCTGCATCCACTGTTTAACTCGCTCGTAAACTGCAGAAACCATAGCATCTGGCGTCGTATTTTCCGATACCGGAACATCGGTATGAATGCCGGCCGTATATGCCTCTATGCCATAAACGACATCGTACAGTTCCAAACTGTCGGAAGCTTCGATGATGGCTTTCGGACCGCGGTCGGCACCCTTTACAAACGTGCTGGTACCATCATAGGGCACAGGCACCAAAACATATTTCGCGTTCTCTGCCTGAGCATACTCATCTTCCATGTCGAGGAAGAAGTCGGTTTCTTTCGGAAATTTTATCATCTTACAATATATATATAATGGTATGTATGAAATTTATTATGGAGAAAAATATTATAGGGCGAAGGGAATGTTATCAAGGAGAGAAATATTATAGGGCGAAGAATATTCCCCTCCTTTTTAAGGAGGGGGCAGGGGTGGTAATATAAACATCATCCTTCTTCATGTTCGTAATTATTTATGATAAAGTTCTTCAATTCAGTCAGCACATCGGCAAGATGATACAACACATCAAAATCAGTGGTATGAAAGATTTTTATTCCCAATGAATTCAAAAAAGAATCACGTTGGCTGTCGTATTCTGATTTATCATTATGCGAACCGCCATCAATTTCAACAGCTAAACTTAATTTTCTGACATAAAAATCGACGATGTAGTTACCAATGATTTTTTGTCGATTGAAATCAATTCCATAAAACATTTTATTATGCACTTGCATCCAGAACGCGACTTCAGCAAGATTTCCCGCATGGCGGTTCCGTCTCGCATATTTTTTTAATTCCTCATTTACAGGAAGATTGAGTATGTGGAGTTCTTTAATTCTGTAGTTGTCGATGAGTATCATAGTGTGGTTGATTAAAGTTTTTTTTATATCTATATTACCACCCCCTGCCCCCTCCTTAAAAAGGAGGGGAAATGGCAACGAGAAAACCTCCTGTTCCTTATCATTAGTGCGGGGAAATGTCAACGAGAAAACCTCCTATTCCTTATCATTAGTGCGGGGAAATGTCAACGAGAAAACCTCCTGTTCCTTATCATTAGTGCGGGGAATTGTCAACGAGCAAATCACCTGTTCCTTATATTTAGTGAGGGGAATTGTCAACGAGCAAAATTCAGCATTTTCTCCATCATCTCAAGTCTTAAGTCTCAAGTCTTAAGTCTAAAGTCTCACTTTTTCACCACATCGTAATCGGATGAGCGCTGGAAGGCGCGCAAATCGAAAAAAGGAAGAACCGCGTAGAAATGGTCGAAGAGGTCGGACTGAAGTGCCTCGTACTCACGCCATTCGGTGGTGCGGACGAAGCAGTAAAGTTCCATTGGCAAGCCATTTTCTTCGGGATTGCCATGGCGGACCATGAGGAGGGAAGTTTCATCCACCATGGGATGTTGTTCCAGATAAGCCACCATGTAGGCGCGCAGCACACCAATGTTGGTTTGAAATTCCACATTGGGGAAAGTATTGTTGGTCAAGTGTTTCTGAGCGTTCAACTTTTCGATTTTTTCCTGTGTGGTGTCCAAATAATCGCGCAGGACATCAATCTGGCGGTATTTTTCCAACATTTCTGGAGTGCAAGCTTTTATGGTATTGACATCGAGATAGATGGAGCGGGTGATGCGGCGCACCTTCCGTTCGTTCATGCCGCGCCAGTTTTGGATGGAATTGTTCACCATGGATTTGATGGGCACAGTCACGATAGAATTATCGAAGTTGCGGACTTTTACCGCAATCAAATTCACCTCCTCCACGATGCCGTTAGCCTCGCCCTTGGGGTCGGTAATCCAGTCACCGATGCGCACCAAGTCGTTGGTTGACAATTGAATACTATTCACGAAGCCAAGGATTGTATCTTGAAAAACCAACAGCAAAACTGCGGAGAAGGCACCGATACCGGCGATGAGGCCAGAGGGAGACTTTTTCACCAAGATACACAAAATCAGCACAATGGCCAATGTCCACAGCACCACTTTTACCACCTGCATGTAGCTTCTGATGGGCTTTCTTCCCTTCTTCAAAGCCGACACGGTTTCCAACACATCAAGGAAGGTGCAGATACATTTGACCAGCATCGAAATATTGAACATGGCATTGATGGCGATGAAGAATTGCAAACTGGCACTTTCGGGTTCAAACATGGCGGGCCAGACACGGAAAATGAAAAATCCGGGCAGGAATAGCGCGATTTTTTCAAAAAACTTCTGTTCCAACATGGCTTGCAGCCAAAAAGTGGGTTTGCGTTTGTGACGGAATTTTGCAATTCCAACAAACACCAGTCGCAGCAGTTGGTATGAAAACAGGATGACAAAAATACCTGCGGCCAACAGAATCAGCAGGGTAAAAAATTTCCCGGCATTTTCCGGGAAATTCATTTTTTCAATGAACAAATCATTGAAAAATATTCTAATAAACTGAAACATAGTTATGTTATTGTGTTATTTTTCAGGAGTTTCTTCCTTTTTCTCGTCTTTCTTTTCGGGTTTCATCTGCGGGAAGAGGAGGACATCCTGGATGGAAGCGGAGTTGGTCATAATCATGGCGAGGCGGTCGATGCCGATGCCGAGGCCGGCGGTCGGAGGCATACCGAACTCGAGGGAGCGGAGGAAGTCTTCGTCGAGCACCATGGATTCGGTGTCGCCGCGCTTACCGAGTTCGAGTTGTGCTTCGAAGCGTTTGCGCTGGTCGATAGGATCGTTGAGCTCGGAATAGGCGTTGCAAAGTTCCTTACCGTTGCACATGGCTTCAAAGCGTTCGGTCATGCCGGGTTTGCTGCGGTGCATTTTGGTAAGCGGCGACATTTCGACGGGATAGTCATAGATGAAGGTAGGTTGGATGAGTTTTGATTCCGCGGTTTCGCCGAAGATTTCGTCAATCAACTTACCCTTGCCCATAGTGCTGTCGACGGCGACGCCGACGCTCTTGGCAAATTCTGCGAGTTGGGCTTCATCCATATTGGAGACATCGGTGCCGGTGAAATGTTCGATGGCTTCGAACATGGTGTAGCGTTTCCACGGGCGTTTGAAATCGATGATGTTTTCGCCCACCTGGACCTTGGTTGTTCCGTGGAGTGCGATAGCGACAGCTTCCACCATTTCTTCTACGAGATTCATCATCCATTCATAATCCTTGTAAGCCACATAGAGTTCCATCTGGGTGAATTCCGGATTGTGGAAGCGGTCCATACCTTCGTTACGGAAGTCTTTGGAAAATTCATAGACGCCGTCGAAGCCGCCGACGATGAGTTTTTTGAGGTAGAGTTCATCGGCGATACGGAGGTAAAGCGTCATATCGAGGGTGTTGTGATGCGTTTTGAACGGACGTGCGGCAGCGCCACCGTAAAGAGGTTGCAGAATCGGGGTTTCGACTTCGAGGTAGCCCTTTTCATTCAAGAAGTTGCGCATGGTGTTCACCAACTTGGTACGTTTGATGAAAGTATCTTTCACTTGCGGGTTGACGATAAGGTCGAGGTAACGCTGGCGATAACGCTGTTCCGGGTCTGAAAATGCGTCGTAAGTAGTGCCATCCTTTTCCTTCACAATGGGGAGCGGGCGGATGGACTTGCACAACAGAGTAAATTCCTTCACGTGAATGCTGATGGCGCCGGTTTGTGTGGTAAAGACAAAGCCCTTCACACCGATGATGTCACCGATGTCGAGTTTTTTGAAGATGGAATTGTACATGGTTTTGTCTTCTCCGGGGCAGATTTCGTCACGTTTGACATAAATCTGGATTCTGCCCACGGAATCCTGCAGTTCGTAGAAAGAGACGGCGCCCATAATGCGCTGGCTCATGATACGACCCGCGAGACTCACTTCTTGGAAGAGAGTGTTGTCGGTAGGATATTTTTCATGGATTTCTTTGGAAGTGGCATTCACCTCGAAAAGCGGAGCCGGATATGCATTGATACCAAGGTTGGTAAAATCGTCTAATTTTTTTCTTCTAATGACCTCTTGTTCAGATAATTCCATTGCCATAATTATATTGTTAAAATTCGCTGCAAAAATACAAAAAAATCAAGCTCTAATTCCGTTCAAAATCAACTTCGTCACCTCTTCTTTGCGACGCAGCAGATATGCGTTCAACTGTTCTTCATTTTGCTGGAATAAATCACTGTAAAGTGGAAGTGAGATGAAGGTGAACACAATCAACGAAATCACATCCAACGTCAGGTCCATGGTTTCCATCGGGCGAATGGTTCCTTTGGCGACCTCTGCCTTCACCAACTTGTCCCACTGAGCATAATAGCCCAGTTTTTCGGAGTTTCTAAGCATCTGCAGTCGAAGCATATTTCTGCGATCTTCATTGAGTATCAATTCTTTAATCAAGAAAAAAGGCATTCTTCGGTGATGAGAAAGCATTTCGAAATAAGAATCAATAAAGTGCAAAAGGGCGGGTTCAAATTCCCAATTGGGCTGGTTGTCGGGATTGATATAAGAGAGCAACAATTGCGTTTTTTTCATAAAAATCTGCTCAAAAAGATTTTCCTTCGTGCGATAATAATAATGCACCAACGCTTGGTTGCAGCCCACCCGCTTAGCAATGTCGGTGGTTGAAGTGGCATCGTAGCCCTTGTCCAAAAAAAGTTCCTCCGCCGCTTGCAGAATCTGCTGTTCTAACTGTGATTGTTTTGCCATAGTCAATTTCTATTCGCTTTCAAATTTCACCGCACAGGCGGTTATTCATCATCACCTCCAGATGTGCTTCGCTCACCTTTGGCCAGAGGGGAAGCTCTTCAAGGATTCTAAAATATTATGTTTTGATTATCAATTATTTATACTCATAAAATTTAACCATTTAACCGTTTTCACGTTTTCTCGTTTTCACGTTTTCACGTTTCCACGTTTCCACGTTTCCACGTTTCCACGTTTTCACGTTTAACCGTTTTCTCGTTTAACCGTTTCACCCGATTTACAATTTTCCACCATGAAATGCAATCTGTTAAAGACATTGGCTTCCGAAGTTCCACTGTCGAAATCAAGAAAGAGCAGACTGAGTTGCGGATAAACTTGCTTGAGTTTTTTCTCTACCCCTTTGGAAATGATATGGTTAGCGATACAGCCGAAGGGTTGCACACTGACAACATTCTGGATGCCGTTTTCGGCCAAATGGCAGATTTCTCCCGGAAGGAACCAACCTTCGCCGAAGTCGCCAGCCATGTTGACAACCTGTTTTGCCAACTTGGCATCTTCGTAAACGTGCGTAAGCGGTCGGTAAAAAGGGAACGGCTCACAGATACGGTTAAATTGTTGAATCTTTTTATATAACTTATTGTAAACAAAGTCATTAAGCCACTTCGGAAACTTTACAGGTTTGATATTCAGTTCACGGTTGATGTGGTTGTTGGCGAAACCGGTGGTCAGGAAGCCGATGAGCGCGGGCGGAACCACCTCCACTCCATGTTCCTCTAACCAGTTGATTACAAACCGATTACTAAATCCATTATATTTAACGTAAATCTCACCGACCAAACCGATAACGGGGACCTGCTTCGTGGCATCCACCGCCGCGGTAAATTCCTTCACCGCTTCACCCAACAAAACCTTCAACCCTTTGCTATCGTTCCGTTCGATGATGGGGCAGGCCAGCTCGGTATATTTCTGTTTCAGCTTCTTCACACTTCCGGGTTCTTTTTCGCGCACCACCGCTGCATGGTAAAGTTTGGCCAGACAGTCGGCATACAACACGGTATGCACGGCAATGCTCAGCACACGCTTCCACGGGATGGTGAAACCGGGCTGCATAGCCGTAACCGACGCGCTCAACGCCAACGAAATCACTGGGATATCTTGCAGTCCAGCCGTTACTAACGCGTTCTTAATCAGTGAGTAATAGTTTGAAGCGCGGCACTGTCCACCGGTTTGCGTCATCACAATGGCGACCTCATCGGGGTTGTATTTTCCGCTCAGCAGGGCCTGCATGATGGAGCCGACGACGATGGTGGCGGGGTAGCAGACTTCGTTGTTTGCGTATCGCAGTCCGATTTCGGCGGCTTCCTGCGTGCCGGTGGGGAGTGTCACCAAGTTGTAACCGGCGACTTTGAAAACGGAGGGGAAAAACTCGGAGTAACCCTCAGCGAAATAGGGGCCGATGAGTGTGCGGCGGTGCTCTTCCTTCGTGAAAGTGCGGGTGGTTACATACGGTGTCGGCACCACATGACCGCTTTCATCGGTGAGGGGCGCACTGCCAGCATTTTCGGCTTCGCTCACCGATTCCACGAGCGAGCGCACTCGCAAACGCAAAGAACCGATGTTGTTGACATCATCGATTTTCAAAATGGTGTGATTTTTGTGAAACCGCTTCAAAATGGCATTGACTTCATCCAAAATAAAGGCATCAGGGCCGCAGCCGAAAGAAGTGAGCTGTACGAAATGCAGGTTGCGATAACCGTGCTGCCCGACGAAGTACGCCGCTTTGAAAATCCGATTGGGGTAGCTCCATTGCGTCATGGCGTTGAGTTGATTGTAAACAGCTGAGCCACTGATAGATGCCGTATTTTCTGTAATCACATCGATTCCCATGTCGGCAATAGCGTGAGAGATTTTATGTTCGATCATCGGGTCGATGTGATAAGGGCGGGCGGCCAACATGATGACCATGCGGTTATCACGGATGGCGGCGGAGAGGATTTCGTTCCCGCGCCGCGTCAGCGTGGCCAGATAGTCGTCCTGTGCCTTCCACGCCGCAGCTATCGCCGCCATCGCCACCTTCCGGCCCACACCCAACGATTGCAGGTAAGTGCAACATGACTTCTCCAGCAACTTCTTGTCATTAAAGGTGATAACCGGTGCATCAAACGGAATCCCAGCCTTTTCCGCCGGAGCCATCGAACTCTTGATTACATCGGAATAACCCGCCACCACCGGACAGTTGTAACTGTTGCGCGACTTGTCATCCTCCTTTCTTTCATAAACCACATAAGGATAAAAAATACGGTCTACCTTCTTGGCAATCAGGTCGTTGATATGACCATGCATCAGTTTTGCGGGAAAACAGATGTTATCGGCCATAATCGCACGCAATCCACTTTCATACAACTTGTTGCCAGACGCGTTAGAAAGAACGGGGCGGAAGCCGCATTCACTGAAAAGGGTGCGCCAGAAGGGGTAATTTTCGTAGATGCCCAAACCGCGCGGGATTCCGATGGTGGGTGCGGTGGCGGGCAGTTGCTTCACCGCTTTTTGGAACAAAAGTTTGTATTTTTCCGCAAACATGTTCGTTCCTTTCTGCTGTCCTTCCACACTGTTGGAATAAACCTTTTCGCAGTTATTTCCTGAAAAAAAGGTGTTGCCATTTTGAAAATGGAACAGTTTCACGGTACAATGGTTCTCACAACCGGGACAGACTTCGAATTCCGATTTATAACTATTGGCAGAAATCAGATGATTTAATGTTGTGCTCATAATATTTCTTAAAACATAGTTTCGCCGCATAGGGCGTAACGGTCAGGAAATCGCGTCATCCATTCATTCTCATCGCGTACAAAGCCGCGCCGTAGGCCCCCATCAGCTCAGGCATGTCGGAAAAGGCGACACTGCAACCGGTCATTTTTTCCAATGCGCGTACGATACTGTGGTTGCGGAAAGTTCCGCCCTGGACGACAATTTTCTTTCCTAATTCATCTATATTTTTGAGTTTCAATACTTTAAAAAGACAATTTTTCACCACGGAATAACTGAAGCCGGCGGCGATGTCATCTACGGCAGCACCTTCCTGCATGGCTTGTTTTACTTTCGAATTCATGAAAACGGTACAGCGTGTACCCAGGTCGCAAGGGTGCGGGGCGAAACACGAAAGTTGGGCGAACTCAGCCACAGGATAGCCCATCATGTTGGCGAAAGTCTCTATGAATGAGCCACATCCGGAAGAACACGCTTCATTGATTTCCATCCTGCGGATGGAACCGTTTTCCACAAAAATCGCCTTCATATCCTGCCCACCGATATCGAGCACGAAACTCACTTTCGGTTCCACCTGCTTGGCCGCCGAAAAATGCGCCATCGTTTCAACCAAACCATAATCGAAGTTGAACGCTGTTTTGATAAGGTTTTCCCCATAGCCCGTAACCGCACTCGCTTGAATGACAATATTTTCCGGTTTCGCAACGCTGTCGTGCAGCGTTTGCAACATTTGGCAGAAAGCACGGAAACTGTCGCCCTCGTTGCGCCGGTAGTCGGTGTAAACCACGTGGCCGGCGGTATTCAACAGAACCAACTTGGTAGTGGTGCTTCCGGAATCGACACCGAGGAAAAAGTGTGTGGGAGCATCGCACTTGAGCTCCGCGCGGGGAACACGGTAAATATTCTCGGCCCGCAGCCACAGGTCGTAATCTTCCTGCGAGGCAAAAAGGCGCGGCAGACGGTTGTCGAAATTTTCTTTCGTGGCAGATTTTTCACTGATAATGCGAATCATTTCGCTAAGTCGTACCACTCCATTACTCTGTGTATCAGCAAGTAATGCACACCCGGAGGCCGGTATAATCTGAGCATTTTCCGGCAGGAGGCAATCCTCTTCCCTCAAACCGAGCACACGGCGAAAATGCTTTTGCAACTCAGGAAGGAAGGCGAAGGGCCCTCCGCAAAAGAAAACCTTCGGGGTGATGTCCATGCCTCGGGCAAGAGAAGCAACCACCTGCATGGCCACTGCATTGAATACGGAGGCGGCAATGTCGGCGCGACTGATGTTGCGGCTCATCAGATTCTGAATGTCGGTTTTAGAAAAGACACCGCAGCGAGAAGCGATGGGATGGATGTTTTCTGCTTGGGCGGCGAGAGCGTTGAGTTCCTTTGTCTCCACATGAAACAACATGGCTGTTTGGTCGATGAATGCCCCGGTGCCGCCGGCGCAGCTGCCATTCATGCGGATATCGGGAACTTTTCCTTTTTCAAAGAAAATCATCTTGCTGTCTTCACCGCCCATGTCGATGAAGGTGCTCACTTCGGGATAGCGTTGCTTTACCATTTCCGCCGCCGCCACAACTTCCTGTACAAAACCGAGGTTCAACCGCTGGGCATAACCCATGCCTACCGAGCCGGTGACCACCAAGCGGAGGGAACAGTCGCCGAGGGCGGCGAACAACCTCTGCGCAATGTCGGCGGCTGTGCCGCGGATGTCGGCTTGATGGCGCTGATATGCGGAAAAAACCAGCAACCCTTCTGCATCCATCACCGCCACTTTCATGGTCGTAGAACCAATGTCAACACCAACGCGGTAAAGCTTTTCTGTATGTTCCGTCATGTTTAATAAACTTGTTTAATAGCTCTATTAAAAACGGCGGCAAAAGTACAATTTTTTCAGAAAAGAAAATCCCCAGAAATTGAAGGTTTTTATTCAATGCATAATTGTCAATGCATAATGCATAATGATTTTTGGGAAGCTGTAACAGTCCAGCGGAGATTCAATTGTGCATTGTGCATTATGCATTATTAATTATGCATTAGTAATGTTGCGATAAAATTTTAAAAAATCATATAAGTTATTGATATAATATAAGATACAAGCGTTCTTGGATTTTTTGATTTGAATATTGTTTCTATATTACCACCCCTTTATCCCCTCCTTAAAAAGGAGGGGAATTCATTGCTGCCGCTTTTATTTCTTCCTTAAAAAGGAGGAGAATTCATGCTGACGCTTGATTTTTTATCTTCAAAATAAATATCGCAACAGTACTAATTATGCATTATGAATTATGCATTATGCATTAAGCATTGTGAATTGTTGGGAGGATGGATTACTCTTTGTTATAAAAGACGAATTGACCGTCTTCCAACGAATCTACGATGACGACACCTTCCTTTTTCACATTGCCTTGCAAAATGTATTTGGAAAGCTCATTCAGGATTCGTTTTTGGATGACGCGCTTCAGCGGTCTCGCGCCGAAGAGCGGTTCGTAGCCCAATTCCACCAGCAAATCGAGGGCGAACTTTGTGAACTCCACCTTCAGCTCCTGCGGCTCGAGCAATTTGTTGAGGTTGTCAATCTGCATCTTGACGATGTTGCGGATTTCACGTTTCGACAGGGGTTGGAACATGACGATTTCATCGATACGATTGATAAATTCAGGCCGCAACGTCTTCTTCATCAACTCATTAACTTCTGCCTTGGTACGCTCGAACACCTCTTCTTCGGTATATTTCCCCATGTCGGAATAGTTATTCTGGATGATTTCGGAACCGAGGTTGGAGGTCATGATGATGATGGTGTTTTTGAAGTCGGCGACACGGCCTTTGTTGTCAGTCAGGCGGCCATCGTCGAGGACTTGGAGCAGGATGTTGAAGACATCGGGGTGGGCTTTTTCGATTTCGTCGAAGAGCACGACGGAATAGGGGCGGCGGCGGATTTTGTCGGTCAGTTCGCCGCCTTCGTCGTAGCCGACGTAACCTGGAGGCGCGCCCACGAGGCGGGAGACGGTGTGTTTTTCCTGGAACTCACTCATATCGAAGCGCACGATGGCCTCTTCGGTGTTGAACAGATATTCTGCCAAAGCCTTGGCCAACTCGGTTTTCCCCACACCGGTGGTGCCCATGAAGATGAAGGAGCCGATGGGCTTTTTACTGTCTTGGAGCCCGGCGCGGCTGCAGCGAATGGCATCGGCGATGGCGCTGATGGCCTCGTCCTGGCCGACGACGCGCTTGTGGAGTTCCTCTTCCAGATGGAGCAACTTGGCGCGTTCGCTCTGCATCATCTTGTTTACAGGAATGCCGGTCCAGCGGGAAACCACGTCAGCGATATCGTCTTCCCCCACTTCCTCGTCAATCATGGCCTTGTCGCCTTGCACGACAACCAAGTCATCTTGGAGCTGTTGGATTTCGTTTTCGGCATTTTTAATCAGTCCGTAACGGAGTTCGGCCACGCGGCCGTAGTTACCTTGGCGTTCCTGGTTGGCGGCTTCGAGTTTGTAGTCTTCAATCAGCTGCTTGTTATGTTGGATTTTATCCACAATTTCCTTTTCAGCGCGCCACTTGGATTCGAGAGAGTTGCACTGTTCACGAAGTTCGGAAATGGCTTTGGTGAGGGCGGCTTCTTTCTCGGGTGTGTTTTCGCGTTTGATGGCTTCGCGTTCGATTTCGAGCTGGCGCACCTTGCGTTCAATCTCGTCCAACTCTTCCGGTTTGGAATTGATTTCCAGTTTCAGTTTGGAGGCGGCCTCGTCGATGAGGTCGATGGCTTTGTCGGGGAGGAAGCGGTCGGTGATGTAGCGCTGCGACAGGTCGACGGCGGCGATGATGGCTTCATCGAGGATACGCACGTGGTGGTGTGTTTCGTAGCGTTCTTTCAGACCGCGAAGGATGGAGATGGCGGAATATTTGTCAGGTTCCGAAATGAGTACCGGTTGGAAACGGCGTTCGAGGGCTTTGTCTTTTTCGAAATACTTTTGGTATTCGTTGAGCGTGGTGGCGCCGATGGAGCGGAGTTCTCCGCGGGCGAGGGCGGGTTTGAGGATGTTGGCGGCGTCCATCGCGCCTTCGCCGGAAGCACCCGCACCTACCAAGGTATGGATTTCATCGATGAAAAGAATGATTTCTCCGTCCGAGTCAACCACTTCCTTAATCACGCTCTTCAAGCGCTCTTCGAACTCGCCTTTATACTTGGCACCTGCCACGAGTGCTCCCATGTCGAGAGAGTACAACTGTTTTGTTTTCAGGTTTTCCGGAATGTCGCCACTGACCAGACGATGTGCCAGTCCTTCGGCGATGGCGGTTTTTCCGACGCCGGCCTCACCAATCAAAATCGGGTTGTTTTTGGTTCGCCGCGACAAAATCTGCAACACGCGGCGAATCTCGTCATCACGGCCGATCACCGGGTCAAGTTTGCCTTTGCGGGCTGCCTCATTGAGGTTGGTGGCATATTTGTTCAGTGCGTTGTAGGTTCCTTCGCTGTCGGCGGAAGTTACTTTGCTGCCTTTGCGCAGTTCCTGAATGGCCTGCTTGGTTCCTTTTTCCGTAATGCCCGCATCCTTCAAAATTCGGGAAGTGGCATCTCCGGCCATCAATATTCCGTAAAAGAAATGCTCGAGGGAAACATATTCATCGCCCTGAGCCTGTGCGAAAACGATAGCTTGTTGGAGGGCTTGTTGGGCGCCGCCGGAAAGGTAAATATTACCGCCGGAAACCTTTGGCAGACTCTGAATCTGTTTATCCAAAACCTGCGCTACCATTTTCGGATTAGCTTCTTGTTTCTTCAATAAAAAAGAAATCACATTCTCATCGGTTTCCATTAATGCCTTGAGAATGTGGCATGTGTCGATTTGTTGTTGTTGGTTGCTGGCGGCAATCATCTGTGCTTTTGCGATGGCCTCCTGCGATTTGATGGTAAGATTATTTAAATTCATGACTTAAAAATTTGACGGCGCCGCTTAGTGCAATAATGTTGCCAAAACAAAATGGGTGACAAAATGTCAGTCTTTGATTCGTGAAGGGGGGGGAATGGTGGAATGGGTTAAAGGTGGAAGAGGTAAAACGAGTATTGTTAACCGTTTTCACGTTTTCACCTTTCGTCCATTAACCCTTTCCACCCAAATTAACCGTTTAACCGATGTTAACCGACTTTAACCGAAAAAACAGCCAACTGGGGAGGTGATGCGAGAGCGAGACTGCGGCAGGGATTGAAGCGAGCACGGAGCGCAGCGGAGTAAAGCGGAAAGCCCGACGGCGCGCAGCGCCGGGCCGCCCAAAAAAATTTCTTTTTAATCTCTTTTATCCCCTCTCAACATAAAATTTTCCTTCGCACACTTCAAAACTATGTTTGTTAATTTATTAGATTTCAATATGTTTAATATTTAAAAATATATTTTCTTTTAAGTTGCTAACGGGGGGCTTTTTAGATTTCATATTTTTTGCGTGAGGGAATAAAAAATTAAAAAAAAAGTGTAATTTTGCGGCTGTAATTCATTGGACTATAGATTTATATTCAACTTGTAGTCAGCGAGAAAAGACGTTTCATTCAAATTTATCAATATGAAAAGAATCACCTTATTTGTATTATGCGTATTGTGCGCAGGATTCTGTTCCGCGCAGGAAATCAATGCCTCGGGCGTAACCATCAAAAATTATTCCGCTTATAACTACGATTTCGTTCCATTGGAGAATAATTCCGACTATTTTTCCGCCTACATTTCACCGAAAAGGGTTTCCAAAAAAGACTTCAAGCATCAAATTGCCATTTACGACAAAGGGTCGAACACGATGTCATTGAAAACAATCACTCCGTCAGGCGATTATCTTCCGATAACGGTCTTTCCGGCAGAGGACAAAAATTTCGGTATTTATTGGCTTTACAATAAAAAAATAGGGTTTACGATTTCGACAGCAGAACTTCCTTTGGCGGATCCTGGCACCATTCACGCCACGACGCGTCTGACCATTCCCGCCCAAAACATGGACAATTTTGCAGCGCAGTCGCCCGACGGCACCAAGCATGCCGTAGCACTTATGGCCTTCCCGAAAAAAGAGATGCCATTTTTCCATGTTTTGATTTACGACAAATCTGGAAACGAATTGGCACACAGCACCTTCACTCCCAAAATCAGCGGCACAGAGTATGACTACCAAGACATGGTGGTATCGAATGAAGGCGAGGTGACACTGTTGCTACGTTCTGCGGAAAAGAAAGGCAAAAACATCCAAAACACTTCCATGCATATTGCCATTGTAAGCAACGACGGGGAAGTGACGGAATACCGCGTTCCCGCGGCTTCTTTCGGAGAAATCCACTCTTCAAAGCTGTTGCTGATGAAAAACGGCAAGCGCTTCATCGGCGGCTATTACGGAGAAACCGCATCCAAACCCACCACGGGCTATTTTTCATACATCTTCGATCCAACGACCGAGGACATTGTTGAAGAACACCACTATGCCCTGCCGAGCGAACAATGTGCAAAGAACCAGATTATGCTGGTGATGAACTTCCATTATAAAATCATGGCCCACAACATTTTCGAACTCGACAACGGGAATATCGTCATGCTGGGCGAACACCGCGCCTGGTGCCGCTGCACCCAACAAACCGGAAATATGGTAAGCACGTATTATGCACATCGCGCCAGCGACATTGTATATCAGACCTTTAACGGGGCTGGAGAAAGCGATGACAGCCAGATGATTCGCAAATTGCAAATCGCAAACAGCGGTTCCGCTCCGCAGGAACTTGAATCATCTTTCAACTATGGCCACTCTTATGAAGATGTAGAACTGTCGTTTTCTGCTTTTCAAAGAGGCAACAACATCTATCTGATGTATAACAATAATGCCAACGACCCCGATGGTGAGAGCAATATCGACGTGTTGAGTTACGGTAAAAGCTGTATTCGCTTTACCTCAATTTCCGAAAACGGTGAAGCTGAAAAGAAAAACATTCGGAAATGCGACGTGAAAAAGAATTATTTCCAAACCATTTGGATGATTGATGAAAATAATGTCTATTTCGGAACTGAAGGGAAACCTGGCTACCAAATAGAAAGTATGTCTATTGAATAGATTGATAATGAGATATTTAGCAATAATTTCATTTTTCATTGTCTCCATTTTGTGTGCCAATGCGCAACCCATTAGCGGTTTTGCCGCCGACTACCAGCCCCTGCAGTCGGCGGGACCGGTGCCGGCCGATTTCCAGAAATACTGTGCAGGCAAAGTGGGGAAAGATGACCTTGTTTATAAAGAACTGTTTTCCAGCGGGTTGATACTTTATGGAACAGTATTAAATCTTTATGTTGAAAATGTGGTTGAACAGCTCTTGGCCGCCCATCCCGATTTGAAGGAGCGCGTGAGGGTTTACATTTTGCGTTCGCCGGAAGTGAATGCCCTCGCTTACGAGAACGGGGTTGTGATTGTGAACACGGGACTGCTGGCGCAACTGCAAAACGAAAGTGAGTTGGCCTTCATTTTGGCCCACGAGATTGTACACATTCAGCAGGGGCATGCCCGTTTGGAGACGGAAGCGGCCAAACAAGAGATGAAAAAGGCAGGGCGCAACGAGACTCCTTCTCTCTATTTGTCGGCCCAATACCGTTCTCGTGAATATGAAACCGAGGCGGACCAACTGGCTTTCAAGCAGTTTTTTACCCAAACCCGATACAGTTATGAAGCCCTCGACGGGGTTTTCGACCTTCTGCAATACGCCTACCTTCCTTTCGATGAAATCCCCTTCACGCGCAACTTTGTGGAAAACGCCTACTACCATTTTCCCGACGAATATTTCCTTTCCTCGGTAACTCCCATCTGCGCCCGCGAAAATTACGTTGACACGCTGAACAGTCACCCTAACCTGCTGAAACGCAGAGCGTGGGTGAATGCGCAGGTGGACCGCGCCGACAACAGCGGCCGACAGATGTTCATCCAGCCCGAATCGCTTTTCGAAGAAGTACGCAACACCGCCCGCTTCGAATGCATCCACAGCTGGCTCACCACCCACGACTACGCAGATGCCTTCTACAACAGCTATGTCATGATTCACGAATTTCCGCAAAACATCTCGCTGCAACGCGCCATCTACACCTCGCTGTACGGCATCGCTTTGCACAAAAAAGAAGGCCAGACCGACGATGTGATCCCCAATTATAAAAAGGTGGAAGGAGAAAAGCAGCAAGTTTGTCACTTTTTCAAGAAGGCGACGAGAAATGAATTGTTGCTGCTGGCCTTGCGATTCGCTTACATCACCCACCACCACTTTCCGGAAGACGCTTACAGTCAGATGGTTTCGCACGACATTCTCCGCGTGTTGGAAGCTCGCGACTTGTTGAGTTACAACAGATACAGCGATTTCCCCATGAATAATATGGAACAAGAAACGCTGCCAACGGAAAAGGAAGGAGCGACAACTGGGAATGGGAAATATGAACGAATCCGCAGTAAGGTCAGCCAGCGGGAAAAAGTGTATCCGACAGAGAAATTCAAAACTGAGAATTACATGCTGGCAGATTTGCGGCAGGACCCGGCATTCTGGAACGAAATCGACTCCGTCCGCGGGGCTTACGAAGATGAAAACAGCATGCAGCAACTGAAGAGCTACCGCAATTCCGAACTGCGAGGCAATATGATTCTATGGCAATCGCTCTACTTCAAACGCCCCCTGGGTGGTAAAAAATACAGCGAAAAAGGAGCCAACATGGCACGCACTTTTGCCAATTCCTGCAAACGGTTGAAATTGAGTTATTCGGATCCGCAGAGCGACACTTTATTGCTTTCATCCGCAGAAAATTACAATCACTATTGCAAATTGCAGGCGTGGAGCACCGACTATCTCTGTTCGCAGGGTATCAAGATGCAATATTACCAATCCAACCAAATCGCATCGGCATGCGAAGCCATCGGTGCTGATCATATCTGCATGTTTCATGCCTTCTCGCAACCTTACCGCATCAGCTTCAAATATATCTGGTATCCGCTGGTCGCTGCCGCAATGATTCCCCTCTCCACCCCCATCGTCCTCACCAACTTTTTCTCTTTTGAATATGAATCAAAAGCAGTATTCAGCATTATCGATGCGACAACTTCTAAAGTATTGTATTCCAATAGTTTAAATAGGATTGAAGAGCTTACGACGCCCTATTTCCACGACTTTATTTATCAATCATTGCACGACGTGAAAATCTTAGGAAAATGAAAAAGACATTATTCACCCTTATCAGCATTTTCATTGTTACTGCAACTTTCGCGCAAGAAAACACGCAGTATGTAAGCAACTACAACGGTTTTATGGGGAGGCGCGTGCTGCTGAACATGGAAATGAGCATGGCACCGGGTTTCATGAAAGCTCCAAATTTCAGAGGAAACACCAAATACTGGGCCTTCAACTACCTTTTACAACCCAACATAGAAATCATCGCCCATCGCAGAGGTACAGTCGGGGCGAATTTTACCTGGTTCAAAACCAAGTTCGCCTCATACGAATACTATGACGCCACTTTCAAAGACCTTGTGGTTTACGGGGCGGGCGTTTTTTACAAACTGTATTTGCAACGTGACGCGTTGGCGCCCATGGGGCAATACTTGCGCTTTCACTTCGATTATATGCGGTATGGTTTCGATGACACCTCCACAGCAAACCCAGGGCTGACTTTTAGAAATGCTTACGGATTCAAGTTTGAATATGGACGAGATTTTCTCTTTTTAGACTTTCTGAAACTGAATGTCGGCCTCTCCATCGGTTGTTCGTTTCCCGGCTTGCGCATTTTCACCTTGCGCGACGACTATGAAGACTGGGAGAATGCCGCCAACCGAATCTGCCGCAACTACTTCGTCGGCGTTAACATCGGGGTGGGATTTTTGACTTTCTAAAGGAATGAATTAGGTTTTTTGCAACTTTCCGTTCTTTTTTCACCTGCGTTAAGTTATTGGGGAACACTTTGTTCGAAGAAGCTTTCCACCGTCGGCGAAACCAACGAGTCTGAGAGTGTGCAAACGGTTATTCCTTCGTTGCGAGTAACCGGTTTGAGATATTTCAACACATATCCGTGATTTTCAAATTCTTCTCTAAATATTTGATTTTCAATTACAATATAATCATAATCGGCGGTAAGGGCCTTGCGTACTTTTTTCTCTTTTGTATCTAACACAATATATCCGCGGCGATGCATCTCAATGAAGGCGGAACTTTTGGGATAGGCAAAAAGAGCCAGCATTTTGGCATCGCGAGAAATTCCCGCCGCATCCAACAATTGGTCGGATTTGAAAAAGTTATTGTACGACCGAACCGCCGGATCGTTCATGTCGCTGCGCCGAAGCTGCTGAAACTCCGTCGCCTTTACAGTCATCAATACACTCAAAACAACTAACAACGGTGCGAAAATCAACGCTTTGCGATAATCGCCAATGGGCTTCACCTGCCGCAACGACAAAACCAACAACATGATGATGGGCAAGAAAAGACTGTCCAGAAAATAATAGTCATGGTCGCTGAATTGCATCACCATCGCACCCACAAACAAAATTTCCCCTATCAGCCAAATAATCCACAAATACCAATATGACAGCGGTTTACATTCTTTACCACATGCACTTTCGGAATTACTTTTTTTCCATTGGCGAATGATGGCACAAACAGAACCTGCCAGCACAGCCGCAACCACTATCCAATGATGTAAGCGTTGGAAATAGTGGAATTTCCACCGTTCTTCCACATTTTGAAGCACATAACCCAAGTCCGATTTATCGCTGGCCAACATCAGTTTTCCCAAAAACATAGAGCCATACGTATTTGATAAATGCTTGTTCCACAGATAATAAGCGACATAAATTGAGAAACAGATGAGCACGGGCGCAACAATAGTGCGGAGGTGACTTTTACCTTTCAACAATCGCAAAAACTCGAAACAACAAACCGCGATGAGCAAAACGACCTGCGACGAGCGAATCATGGCCGATAAAGTAAGACAAGCGAAACCGACATAGAAATATTTGGCATTATCTTTCTCTGTATAAGAAAGATAGCCCCACAGCCCAATCATGGCAAAAGTTAAAGAAGGAATAGAAGGTATAAAGCCGCAGGCATAATAGGCGTAGGTGGGGGCTGTGAGAACAAGCATGACAGGGAGAAGCGATTTAAGCCAATCCTTGGTTAGCAGAAAAGTGAGTTTATAAAGGAAATAAACGCCTATCATGCTCCATAACAGCGTCCAGCAGCGGAAAACCCACGGTGCTGTGTTGCCAAAAATCTTCATCAGGAAAGCCACACAATACACATGAATCGGGAAGTCTACCGAAGTGATGGTACTTCCCCACAGTCCCAGGTCTTGTTTGTTGTACAGCATGGTTTGTGGGTGGAAGAAATCCATTCCGTTATCCACATAGCCGATGGCGAGCGAGTACCAATCGGCCTGTGCCCAGGCATGGACGAACAGCGGAAACTCCCGCAAATAGGGAAATTGCAACAGAAAACTGATAAGAAGAATGACTGCAATGGCAACAAACTTTCCATTACGATTAAGCCATTGATATTCAGGTAATTTTATTTTCATATTGCGAGTTTATGTGGCTTTAAAACGGGATGCAAAATTAGAAAAAAAACGGAACATTCCCCTTAAAATCTAAAGTATATAAATGGATTCAGGCCGCCGGCCAGAAGTGCCCCGCCGCACCAAACATAAAACACAACAGCCAGACAGAAGCCCGCCACCAGCCATTTTTTCTCCGGCCGCTCAGCAAAAAAGCGATATTGAAAGTTTTCCACTTTGCCGAAATAACCAACGAAGGAGCAGAAAATCGCCACAAAAAAAGCACACAAAAACCGACTGTCGCAATAAAATTCGTCCGGGCGGCCGTTGAAAGCGAACATGCGGCGCAGATATGAAAACGCGTGCGACATGCTGTCGGCACGGAAGAAAATCCATCCCACCATCGCCACAAAAAAAGTGCCAACCACCGCTGGGAATTTACCTATCCTCCTCAGCACCTTCAACATACACATTTTGTCTATGATGAGGAAAAAGCCATGATAGAGTCCCCAGAAGATGAAAGTCCACGCAGCACCGTGCCAAAAACCGGAAATGAAAAAGGCAAACACAAGGTTGAAATACATCCGAGGCACTTTCACCCGGTTGCCGCCCATCGGGATATACAGGTAGTCTTTAATCCACGTACTCAGCGTGATGTGCCATCGACGCCAAAACTCGGTAATACTCTGTGAGATGTAAGGGAAATTGAAGTTTTCGGGAAAACGGAAGCCCAACATCAGGCCCAAACCGAGTGCCATGTCGGAATAGCCGGAGAAGTCGAAGTAGATTTGAAAAGTGTAAGCCAGAATGCCCAGCCATGCTGTTGCGGAGGAGAAGTCAGCCGGCGCCGCAGCGAAAACCGCGTCTGCGTATTCAGCTAACACGTTGGCTACCAACACTTTTTTGGCCATACCGAACATAAACCGCGAAAAACCGACCACTCGCCGTTCTGCCGTATCCGCCTCGCGACGCTCCACCAACTGCTCGGAAATGTCTTTGTAGCGCACAATCGGTCCCGCAATCAACTGCGGAAACATCAGGATGTAAAGGAGCAGGTCTGAAAGTTTCCGCTGTGGAGCCACTGTGCCGCGATACACGTCCACCATGTACGAAATCTTCTGAAAAGTGATGAAAGAAATACCCACTGGAAGTGCAACTTTCACCCAATCAAAAGGTTGCAAACCAAACAACGTGTAAAGTGCCTGAACATTTTCTACAAAAAAGTTGGCATATTTGAAATATAACAGTAAGCCGATATTCATCGCCAGCGAAATCGCCAACCCGTATTTTCTGCTTCTCCCCTCGCCCGTCGCCATCTTTTTCGCGATGAAATAGTCAACCGCCGTCGTGCCGACCACTGCCAGCACGAACCGAGGTTCGCCCCACGAATAGAAGAGCAAACTTGCCGCCAACAAAATCCAATTTTTTACCTTATATGGTGATAACCAATAGATTATCATCATAATAGGGAAAAAGATGAAAAGAAAAACTGGCGAACTGAAAACCACAGACGATTATCTTTTTACAATCTTTACCACTTGCGGCGACTCACCGTCAACGCTCATCTGCAAGAAATAAAGTCCAGAAACAAAATTTTCTAACGAAACAACAAACTGATTTTCAGTTTTTTGAAAACATTCGAGTTGTTTTCCCGACATGTCGAACAAGCGACAATTCACCATTTTTCCCTCGCCGATGCCTTCGAGCTCTACCGTAACATTTCCGCTCGTCGGATTGGGATAAACCTTCGTGGTGAAATTTTCCGCAACATATTCATTCACACCCGTTTCCGTTGCCGTTATCTCGATAGGGACGACCACTTGGTTGCCATCGGTCACCGTAGCGACCAAGCGAGCGTGGTAAATTCCTTCCGGCATTCCCGCCATCCGTATCGACAGGTTGATGTCGCGCGACTGCAAGGCGCCCAACGAGCCTCGAACGCACTCCATGGCTGCCCAGCCCATCGACTGATTTTCGTCATTCATCACCTGATTTTCAAATAACAGATAAATGGGAGTAATCGACTCAAAATGCAAAGGCACCAGCATCTCGTCGGCATTGGCGCTCACTTGCACGGCAGCCGGTGTGATTTGCAACTCCGGAATCGCTTCGTTGTCGAGCGGGAAACAGAGATTGTCCACCCAAACGCAGTCGGAGCCGCCGTCCACGGAATAATCCTTGATATATTTCCAAGTAAGTGTGTGTTCGCCAACCTGCACCGGATAAGCGGTGTATGCCCAATCGTGCGTGCCCGACCAACGGTTCTGCTGAACTCCGTCAATGTAGAAATAGAGCCAGTCGTAATTGTTTTCTGTAGAAGTTTTGAAATAGAAAGAAACATCGCCATTGCGCACCGCTGTGAAAGTACAACTCATGGATGTGGTGTCATTGTGCGAAATATCACCTGACTGCATACTGTATTGACCATCAACAGACGCTTCATCAGTGAGTGACCAAGCGATATTCCCCATCGAAAAGTTAGAGGGAATGGCATTTTCAAAATTCTCACAATTCAGCTCAGTAATCAGTGTAATAACCTTGGTTTCAGAATATTGCCCGCCAGTGGTCACATCAATAAGGGCATCCAAGACACCGTGGCCGTCGAAATTGTCTTCCGGATGGAAGGCAAATTCCACCATTTTTGTTTCAGCGGGATTCAGAAGATAGAGGTCGTCGCGGGTATCGAGCAAGGTGATGTCAGTTTCATTGAAATGGAGCTCGAACTGCAAATCGTGGATGGGAGACACGCCCGCATTTTTGAACCAGACGCGCAAAGTGTCATTCTCTCCCGCATCAACCAAATGGTTGCCACCGTCGTCAACGGCAAACGAAGCCACCTCCAACCAATGGTTATGGACCGTGAACGACTGCATCGAAGTCATCGGGTAACTTTCATTCGTGATGAAGGCGACAAAGTCGACGATGGCAAGGTTGGGCGTGCCGGGAAGAACGCGAAAACGGATGGCCCGATTGAGCGTGTAAGCATTTCCGCCACTGATGTAACCGAAATATTCCTCATCATCAATCATTTCCACATACGGGCAACCCGTGGTGAAACGCACGCGGCAGTCGTTGTAAGCCACAGTGTCTAAATTTCTCACCGTGAACGACAAAGCCACCTCTTCACCGGCAGAAATAATGTCATCACCTCCGGCATCCACCATCACATCAGTAATAGTCAGCATATTACCATATTCGCAACTCAAATACAACAGCGTATCGTGTCGTTGGTCGTTGATATCGAAACAGGTAATCGGGATAGGCAGATTGGTGAAGGCTTCGCGAGAGACACCGGCCAGCACGCCATCGCGGCTCAAAGTCAGAAAATCAACTTTGGGCTGCGGGGTAAAACGGAAATTGCGGTTGGACATCACCTCCGCCGTGGCTTCTGAAACCGGAGTGGTTTGCCAGATGCGGGTGTCGCCGCGAGAAATCAGAGAGAGCCCGCCATTCCCCGTATAATTCATTGAGCCGTAGCACATTTCAATCACGCCATCGGGATACAATCTCACCACATAATTCAAGGAGCTGTTGGGTTGGTAAGCCACTCTTGCGCGGAAATGAAGCGCAAAGACATCGCCGGCACGCTCCATTTTCACCTCCTGAAGAATAATATCGGTGCAAAACGGGGCAATCATCTGTGTCGCTTTCTGTTGTTGCTCAGAACTTTGCAAAAACGGCCAATTGTAGGTATCATACCGGAAGGTCATATAGCCATCGGAAAAAATGCAAAGATGTTGATATTCATCATCATAATAAGGAAAAGAAAACGGAAGATCAACCTCGACATAGCCATTATCATTATTGGAGAAATTCACGGTAGTGCCTGCGGATGCGGGAAAATTGGCGGAAAATTCCTCTATCGTATAATCTTTGGTAAACTCGAAACGATACGGCGCCGTACCTCCCGACACGGGAATTTGGTAACTATAATCACTGAAGGCCTCCATAGCCGGCGGCGCGGGTGCCATCCGGGGGCGGTCGAAATCAATGCTTTGTGTCACTGAGAGCGTCGTCGTTCCATTGTCCACAAGGGGCACAAAAGTTTGTGCGCACGGAGTCTCCACCGGCGACTGTCCTTGATAATCCATCAAGGAGAAATTCAGTACCTGTCCGCTGGCGGTTCCATCTTCGTCATTTTCAATCACTTGCAAGAAAAATTTCGCTTGTTGCCCCGGTTGGACAAATTCAAGCAGACGGCTCACGTCCAGACCGAGTTCCAGAGTTTGATCGGCTTCTGTTTCTCCGCCTTGCATGTAGAGTTCGCCGCCTTGGAAATTGAAGACCGCCCAATCGATGACATGGTCGGGGGCGGGGGCGCTCAGGTTGGTGGAAACGCCGGCTTGAAGTTTGATTTTATTGCGGCAGGTATGTTGCAGTGTAACCTTGTAGGTAAGTCGTGGATTCACCTGTTCCTTCACATTCACCACATAAACGCACTTATTCCAGATGCCGCCATTGGCAGGAAGTTCTGCCAATTTTCGGTATGGAAGATAACAATAGCCGGCATTGGCGAAATCGGTGCCGAAGGAGTTGCAGAAAATCACAGCGCCCACTTCCCAATCGCGAATATCCACGACGCCGTCGCTATTGAGGTCACGGTCGTTGGTATACATGCCGTCTCCGTTAAAGTCCCAGCAGATGGAGTCATTGTAGCCCACGATGGTTTGTCCGTGATTGACATTGTTTTGGAAGGCGGGCACGATCCATTCGCCGGCGTGCGGGGTGGCGGCGGGAATTTGGTGGAGCATTTCGTGGCCGTTCGGGACATGGGTGGAGTAGAAGTTGGCGAGGCCGCCGTGATTGTCGCCGCGGAGGTGGTTATCCAGCCAATGTTTCAGTGTCAGCAGGCCCTCTTCGGAGTCGGTTGGGATAGCGAGGAACTCCACGATGCGGTTTTGCATGGCTTTGTAATAGAGGTTGTAGCCGGTGGCCCAGCGCGACGGACCGCCGGTATCGTACCAGCCGCCCCAATCGGCCACATTAGGTGTTCCGGCGGTGCGTACGACTTCCCAAGTATCCATAAAGCTGACGCCGCGGCTGGAGCCCTGGTTGCAGAAGTTCCAGGCAAAATGGGTGGGGTAGCGGCGCGTAGTGCCGTTATTGTCGGTTCCGCGCAGACAGTTCATTTCATAAGAAAAAGTGTACGCGATGCTGGAGGCCTGGCCGCACTCCAGCGCCGACTGATGATAAATAGGTGTCATGAAGGGGAGGCGCGAGTTATCGACCGATGCGGGCAGTGGTCGCGCCCGTTGTATGGCGTCCAGTTTCAGCACGGGGCAGGCCCGCAGCATCGCCTCATCGCGCGCACTCAGCACACTTTCCATCTGTTCATATTGTTGCGTCAACTGCGCATCATTCTGCGCAAACACACAAAATATCAGGCACAAAATGCCACAAAAGCATAAAAATCTTTGCATTTCTACAATTTTACGGTTTTCCCTTCCCCGCTAACTCAATCGCAAAAGTACAAAAATTTTCCAATGTGCAATGCTTTTGCTTAATGCTCAATGCTCAATGCTTAATTCACAATGCATAATTAAATCTCCGCTACTCCGTTTCAACAATGCGAATTTTCATTATGCATTGTGAATTATGCATTTTCAATGCTTAATTCACAATGCATAATTGAATCCCCGCTACTCCGTTTCAACAATGCGAATTTTCATTATGCATTATGAATTCTTAATT
>JAKSME010000059.1 GCA_024400785.1 Bacteroidales bacterium | reverse complement strand
TGGAAGATGATGTAATTCACACCCGTAGCGGTGATGGGCAATTCGTAGGTGTACCAACCAGAAGCGGTTTCTGTACCAACGATGTCAGGGTTAACAGTAGAGGCAACGGTGTAGTTGCGGCTGATGAATGCCAATTCGGTGGCATTTGCATTCACTTCGGGTTCGCTATTGACAAAAATGCGGATACCTTCAGTGAGATAACTTGTGCCGGTAGCATTTCTACACACATCAACTGAAAGAATGTAACCATTTTCGTAAGTGAAATCCATTGCACCTGTTACGAGAGCGTGGATACTACCAGCGCGAGTGTCGCGCAATTGAGCTTTTCCTGTGGCATTTCCGTTTTGAGTTGAAGCGTTTCGTGCCCAAGCGCCATCAGGATAGTCAACGCCATAGAAAGATCCACTATTGCCTTCGCTTGTTCTCGATTGCGACCAGCAAGTGGGTGGGAATGTAGTGGCTTCAAAGTCCTGAACATACGGGAAAGTAGTGTTGGTTTCACATTCGGTAAGGAAATTAACGATAGTACTCCATTCTGATTCACTTTCTTCAGAGCAGTTGGCTTTCACTTTTACAGTGTAGTTGGTAGCTGCATCCAAACCAGTGAGTGTGAACGGATTGCTGTCAGCAGCGATTTCAGTGCCGTTATAGTCAATCGTCCAAGCGGTTTCGGTGCCACCGTTGGTCCAAGCGATGTCGGCGGTGTGAGCGGTGACGTTGCTAACGGTAACCGCGGTCGGTTTCAGGCAGGAGGGCGCTTTGTTGACAGTGATATCGTCAATATAAGATGCGGTGCCCCATTCACTGATACCTTGGAAGATAACGTACATATCGCCAGAGGTCGGGATGACGGCAGAGTATTCGTACCAACCGGTAGCTTCTTCAGCGGGAGCGAGGGTGTATTCACGATGGATATACATAATTTCAGTAGCGCCGACGGTATCGGGAGTGGTGTTCACCCAAACCTTAACGCCCTCGTTCGGTTTCAGAGAGGAATAGGTGCTACGATACATCCAGAAGTCAACTTGATAGGCGTTGGCAGCGGGAATATTCAGCAAACTGGTAACAAGGTCGTTTCGGTTGCCAACATTTTGGTCTGGCAACTGAGCAGCACCAGCTCCTTGGTGTACGGTATAAGTGGAACTACTCCAAGTGCTGGTAGTAGCGGTGCCAGCAGTGTGGTTTCTGCTCCAGCAAGTGGGCGGGAAGGTAGTGCTTTCAAAACCCTGAAAATAGGGAGTTGTTTCAGTAACCATAAAGGTTCCACATTCGGTTGCGAAGTTGGTGGTGTTGCTCCAGTCAGATTCGTCTTCTTCAGAGCAAACAGCTTTCACATTCACCGTGTATTCGGTGGAAGGATTCAAACCAGTAACGGTGTAGGAGGAAGTTCCGCTTACGGGATATTCGTTATTGTTGATTTTAACAACCCAAGCGGTTTCTTCGCCACCGTTGGTCCAAGCGATGTCGGCAGAAGTGGTGGTAATGTTACTAACAGTAACTGCGGTCGGAGCCGGGCAGGTGGGAAGAGTGGTGAACAAGGCGCCCGGAGTGGTATATTCGGATTCTTCAGTACCGCCGCAAACGGCCTTTACGCTTGCAACGTAGGAAGTGTTGGGTGTCAAACCGGTAACGGTGTAGGAGGGAGTTCCGCTTACGGGATATTCGTCGTCGTTGAATTTAACAACCCAGTCGGTTTCGGTATTGCCGGGAGTCCAGGTAACGGTGGCGCCATAGGTAGCGACATCGCTAACTGCTAAATTGGTAGGAGTGAGACAGCCGTGAAGCTCGTCCACGGTAAAGGTGGTCTTCGGAATGAAGTTTCGCTGGCTTGCCGTAATTGATGACAAACTGCTACCATTTCCTTGAACGGAAGAACCGCTAATGGTCTTGCCATAGAAATAAGCGCTTGAATAGCTTCCTTCAGTCTCATTATAGAAGCCAATTAACAAGTTGCCACCATTATAAGTGTAATTAGTGGTAAAGTTGACAACCATCTCATTGCCAGAAATCGACAAAGAGCCCATATAGACTTCGGTTGCGTCAGCGTATCCGCTGAAGGCCGAAATGGTCGGACTGGCAACTTCTTTTAGGAAGACACGGAAATTGGCGATTCCCCAATTGGCAGATGTTGTGGATGAATAGAATTTCAGTGCTGAAATGGTGCTGCCGTTGATGGCCGTGAGGTGGTCGGCCGGAATGACATACTCGCATTTCAAGTAATCGTCGCAGTAATAGCCATAAACCGGGACATAGCCGCTGGTGTTCGTACCGTCGTAAACGGTGTAGTTCACCTGCGCCCCAGCCGTGCCGATACTGCCGACTAACAGCGTCGCAATAAATGCGAACATTAATAAAACTTTTTTCATAAGAAATTGGTTTTGGTTAATAAATAAGTGAATTATAATTGATTGATATCCAATTCGTTAAATAAAAATTTCAGCCTCAGTCATCCATTTAGCCAATGAGTATAAAAAACGCGGCAAAAGTACAATTTAAAATTGACTTTCACGCCATTGTTTTTATTAAAAATTTATAATGGTTAAATAGTACTGCTGCGATATTTATTTTGAAGATAAAAAATCAAGCGTCAGCAATGAATTCCTCTCCTTCTTAAGGAGGAGATAAAGGGGTGGGCTAATGGTTAAATGTAGGTCACGCGGTCAACGCTCCAGCTGTTTTATCTCCCGCTTTGAGCTCTCATTATCTGTAAATTAGCACGTGTACGCTCTTTGTCTTTTTCTTCGGTATAAAGGTTCAGTGCCTTTTCCAACAACGGAAGCGCTTCGTTGAAGCGATGTACCGAAGCGTATGCGATGCCTAAATTTTCGCACACACTTGCGTGCTCGGGATTTAACTTATGTGCTTTTTCCAAGTAAACAATGGCCTGCTGCAACTCGGTGCGCTTTTGCTTAATGGTATTCTGCAAATTCACGTTGCCAGGGTTGGCGGCCAAAGCATTCTCCGCCTGCGCCAACTGCGCTGCTGCGTCCTCGCCCGTCAGTCGCCCCAGAATGTTCAGCAAGTCGGGAGAGTCGGGGTCGTTAACAATGGCTTCTCGCGCCAACGACAGCGCTTCCGTCCGTTGCCCACTGTCAATCAGTCGGTTGGCCTCCAGCACCGAAGCTCCCTGCATCGATTCCAGATTTCGCAACGCCTCTGCATCTCTGGGCTTGGCACTTAACACATTGCGGTAACAACGGGCCGCCGCAACATAATTTTTCCTTAAAAAGTACATCTTTCCCATCAAACTCCAGGTGTCCGTATCGGAACGTCCTAAATTTAAAGCTAAATTAAGGTACTTTTCCGCCAAATTCAAATACTTGGTTTTGCCCGTCTGCTCGTACAATTTCAAATAGCTTCCTCCCGCCGACAAGGTACATTTCATGCTCTTGTCCGACGTTTCCACATCGGTGGTGAACAATTTAACATCATCGTGCCAAGCCAGATTACGCGCCGCCGTTTTTCCCAAATAGAGAAGGCAAAGCACGCAGAAAATTCCCACCACCCACTTGGGTGTCACCGTCTTAGGTTCCGTCTGCCGACCTCGGTTGCGCTTCGCCGCATTGCCGTCGCCACTTCCGTGAATCGCCACCTCCGCCAATTTGCGGAACAAAACCGCCACCGCAATCGCAAAGCCCAACAGCGGCATGAAGACAAATCGCTCATTCATGAAGGTTCCCACATTGAACAACAGGTTCGAAGTGATGGAAAAAGTAATGATAAAGAAGGCAATGGCAAAAGCCAACACATTTTTCTTTTTGAAAACTTTCACCATAAAAGCCACCAATGCAATCACGGCCAACAGCACCACCCATACCAACGGATTGGCAAAATTGGTGATTTCAATTTGGTTGGGATAATAATCGTGGGTGAGTGGGTGCGGAAAAATCATGAGTTTCAAATAGATAGCCCATGTCACCAGCACGGTAGCCACCTCCGCCGCCTTGCTTTGTCCCACAAACGGATTATTGAGCGCCAACGCATTGTCGGAATCTGTCAGCATGCCGTTCAACACTTTGGCACGCACAACCAAAAACAGCACACTGGCCACAAAAATCGGGACCAACGTCCATAAATAGTCTGTTTTTTGTTTTTCCTGCGGCAGAAAGTAGAGGGCGAGTGGAACCACGGCCAAAAAAGTGATGGCATTCTCTTTGGAAAAGAGCGCGAAAGTCATGGCCAGGAAGGAAAGCAGCAGCCACCACCAGCGGCGCACTTCCACATAACGCAGCGAACAAAGGAGCGCCAACATCGCACCGAGCATACAGAAAATCTCATCGCGGCCTTTGATGTTGGCCACTGCCTCCGTATGCAACGGGTGCAGCAGGAAAATCAATGTGGCCAAAAATGGAAGCGAGAGGTACCACTTTTCGTTATCAAACTGCGGAAAAATCTTTTGTAAAACGACAAAGACAATGATACACAGCAAGATAAAGTAAATAACATTGAAACCGTGTTGAATAACGGGAAGAGCGCTATGGGAAAAAACGCGCTCGTTCTGCGCGGCACGATGCAACCCGACAGAGTCCTTGATTCCGCCGCCAAACATGTGATATTCAGCCATAAAAGTCAGTTGTGACATGGGGCGGTAACGACCGCCAGCCACCAATTGGTCGCCCTCGCCGAAATAGCCGGTGAAGGCATCTTTCGTCAGCACCTTCTGCACATCACCTTGCAGGGTGTAGTCGTTTTCATAGATGATCATTCTGTCATCAGAGGCATACTTGAGCGTAAGTGTGTCGCCGTAGGCCAAAATGGCGGCCACAACCAGAACCAGGTATCTGAGAAGTTGTTTCTTTTCCATGTTACAACTTATTGATTTCTACTAAGTACACAAAACGAAGAGGTCGTCGCGCTCGTTAATGCAGAGCACGGGCAGTCCTTGCGGATTGCCAACAAGTTGCTGCTCACGCGTGCCGAATAGGCGGTCGATGAAAGTTTTGTGTGTGGTGGTCATCAGTACGAGCACAGCGGCATTGTAAGTGTCGGCATTTTCCACCGCATAGCTGTCGGGAACGTAGGCCCGTGGTGAAATTTCGTGCTTTAATGGACTGATTTCCAAATTTTTGTATAATCTATCGACAAACTCCAGTGCATCTTCGAGCTTGTCTTTTGAAAGTTCGTCTTGGTAACTATTGTGCAAAATATGCACGGTGGAATGGCCGTAGCGGTTGAAGTAACCGGCCCACAACGATTTTTCCTTATGGGGTTGGTCTATCTCAATGGTTAACAGCACATTCTGCCAATTTTCGTCGCGAGGTGGCTGACTGCTGACAGACATCACGGGCAGGCGCGACGGGGCGATGAATTTCATGGCGCGAGAGGCATTGAAGCAGCTCTCCTCCCCTTTGCGTGCGACGCCGAGTACAAACATGATATTGTTGGCCGACTCCGCCATCGCATGAATGGAGGCCAAATCGTAGGGATTTTCATCCACAACGATAGAGACTTTCGGAGCAAATTCTTCTATAATCTGCTCAAATTCAGCATTTTTCTGATTAATTTTTTCTTTTTTATGAAAAGAAAAACGGGTAACGATGGTCAAAGAAGATTCAAAGAAGATGGCCAAAGTTGCGGCATGGCGCACTGCGGAGTTGCCGGCGGCCGAGAAATCGGTAAGCGCGATGACGTTGGTATTCTTCTTACGTTCCATCAGTGCAGGCCTTTCACATTGGGCTTAGCGGCCACATACTCCTTGCCGTAAATCGGTTCGCAGTACGCGACATCTTCAAATTGCTGGTTTTCAAATTTTTGCAAAGCAATTTCCACCATATTGCGGGCAGAAATCGGAGTATGGTCGAAACATGCGTTAGCGTTTTTCGACAGGATTTCGCGACACTTTTCGGCACCGTTTCCGCAAAACAACACCTTGTGTTCTGCAAGTGCTTCTGCGAAGCTCCCCTCTTCGATAATTTTTGCGCTAAATGGCATTACTTCTTGTAAATCAACATTATACATAGCTGCAAAAACCTCCATACGGCGAGCGTCAAGCATGGGGCAGAGCAACATTTCCGGCTCCATCGGCACAGCTTTGCGCGTACCTGCGGCCATGATTTGCAGCGTAGGCACCGCAATCAGCGGAATCCCAAGCGAGAAACAGAGCCCCTTTGCTGTGGAAACGCCAATGCGCAAACCGGTGTAGGAACCGGGCCCCATACTCACAGCCACGGCCTGAAGTTGCTCGGGCGCTACGGCGGCCTCCTTCAAAGTTTCTTCAATGAATGGGAGCAAAATCTTGGCATGAGACCGCCCTTCGGCCGTCTCGCGAAAAGCAACCTGCTCGGTGCCTTTGGAAAGAGCCACCGAGCAGATTTCTGTAGAAGTATCAATACTTAAAATGTAAGGCATTGTTATTCAGCTTTGTTCTTCTTGCAACAACATTGACCTGAAAGACCTCTCCAAACGAGGGCAGCCAAAGCAGCACCTACCAGCGGAGCTACGATGAAAATCCAAAGGTCGGTGAGACCGTTGTTGGCGTTCATGTCGAAAACTGCGGGAGCGATAGAACGTGCGGGGTTGACAGAAGTATTGGTTACCGGGATGGAAACCAAGTGAATGAGCGTGAGTGACAAACCGATGGCGATGCCTGCGAAACCGGCGGGTGCGTTTTCACTGGTGGCACCAAAAATGACCAACAGGAACAAGAAGGTCATCACGAGTTCACAAACGAATGAGGCGCAAGGAGTGAAGCCCATTTCATAGGGGTCAACGGCGTTAACTGCCAAACCGTCGGCATGGCCGGCAATGCAGGTCAGAATGGCGACACCGAGGAAAGCGCCCAAAATCTGGAAAATCACATACAGGATGGCGTCTTTGCCAGAGATTTTCTTGTTGATCCACATAGCCAGGGTGATGGCGGGATTGATGTGGCAACCGGAAATGGGACCGATGGCATAAACCATCACCAATACGGAAAGACCAAAGGCGAGAGAAACGCCGAGCCAGCTGATGGTACCGCCTGCGAGAGCGGCAGCGCCACAGCCCATCAATACTAATACACACGTGCCGATAAATTCAGCAACGTACTTTTTAAAACTGCAAGTTTCGTTCATAATTGTAAAATTTAATTATTGATGATTAATGAAGGCAAAAATAATATTTTCTCTATCAATGGGCTTTTCGAGAGCGCACTATTTTATAACAATGTTTTGTTTATTGACGGATGAACTTCTCCATTGTCGTTCCTTGGGCTGTTTGGATTCTCAAAAAGTAGATACCATCAGCCAACTCGCTCACATTCAATGATTCATTAAACAACCCTCCCAGATGTTGGTAATTTCTTTTTTCAACAATTTTGCCGTTCATATCAACGATTGCGATACCGATATTTTCGGCATCGGCGGTTACAAAGTTGACATTCAACACGTCGCTGACGGGGTTCGGGTAAACATTCAATTCGTTAACGCCGGCATAGTCATTGACACCGGTCACACTTTCAATGGTCATTGTGAAGCCGTTGTTCACATCCCAGTTGTCGGCTACAAAGCGGACCGCCATCTTACCTTTGCTGTATGAAAGCACATCCTGTGACGGGAAATTCTGATTGTCGATACGTTCAAGCAGCGTTGCCGGAGTGGTGGTTTTGTCATAGATTTCAATAAAGTCGCCAGAGCCAAGTTCGATTTGCGGGAAGCTGAAATAACAGCGGCTCATGTTGGGAACGTTGATGTTCCAGTTGCAAACCGTATTGTTGCGATAATGAGCGTCGCCGC
The DNA here is from genome assembly GCA_024400785.1 of Bacteroidales bacterium. GTDB lineage: Bacteria > Bacteroidota > Bacteroidia > Bacteroidales > WCHB1-69 > UBA1756. The sequence goes on along the minus strand of JAKSME010000059.1, from coordinate 3,833 downwards.
TGCCATCGGTGATGGTAGTGGGGCCGGGCGTGGTAATGGTGACATCATTGCAGTAGGGTGCCGCCGTGGTGGCGTTGTAACTGACTTGGAAACCGGGATATTGATTTTGGCCATCGGTGGTAAAAGTCACCAAAACCTCGTCGGCGTTAATGGTGACATCGCCGGGAATGTTGCTGCCGCAGAAACTGGCATACACGCCGGATTCAACGGTGCCGCCATTGTAGATAGTCACGATGTCGGCATCTTGTTCGGTATTAAAACGGTCGAAATGAAGCACATACTTGTTGGCATCGGGAGCGGAGAGCAACCAGCGGGTGTCCATGTTCGGAGCATAATCGATGGTAGGCATGTTGGAGTAGAAGGTGCCGCAAGAAGCTTCCAAGCGGTTGGTGCCGGTAATCACACCGGGGGCGTCGGTCATCGGGTAGGCAAAACGGATGATTTCGGCATCGTAAATGTACCCGCACATGTCATACGGATTGTTGTCGGAAATGGTGAAATAACCATCGCTGGAACCGCCCCAGCCCCAATTGACATGGAACTTGTCATCTTCATCATAACCATCAACAATAAAAGCGTGACCACCGTGGCCGTCATTAGCGGCATAATACAACGGGCGACGCAAATTGAGTTCGCTCTTCAAAGCATTGTGCCAATAAGAAATGGAGGTGTCGTATGCCGCGCGATAATTGATGGTGGCGCTATCGTATTTAAAGTGACGTTTCATTGCGTCAGCAGCACTAACACTTTGTGCACCAGAACCTTGCGTAGTATAACCCATCTGTACGGCAACACCGCAGTGATGAATCAGCTTCGCCATTTCGTTGGCATAAGACACCGGACGATTCGGCATGGCGTTGTAGTTATAGGTCTGCTCAAAAAATTTAACCGTGTAACGGCCGTAAGGACCTGCAATATAAGAAGATCCGAGCAATCCGCTGTAGGGATGACCGTGATAATTCATCACCTGGCCCATGGCTGTAGAAACGCATCCGGTATATACACGGCCGTCGCAGCCGTAACTGGCGTGAATGTCCCACGGACAATAGGTATTGAAATACATGTCCTGATTCCACTTGGAAAGTACCAGCGCTCCGACTACCGGCACACCGCGCATCGGCTCGGCGTTAAAATTGTTGTCAAGATAGCGTTGCCATCCGGCCGGAACTTCGGCGGTAAAATCATGGTCGTTCTTTTCGCAATAAGTAACCATTTTTGCATATTTGTCCATGGCAAAATCAAAAGCCGCATTGGGCTGATAGTCACTTTCAAAAGAATAGCAAATGATGGGATCGAAATGGTCGGAAGCAGAAATCACGACAAATCCCACAGGGGTGCATTTGAAGATATGACAATAAGCCGTTTCTTGATAAAATCCAGTTTTATAATACTGGAAATCAGTGCTTTGTGTAAAACCGTTTGCTTTTTTCTGCAAAAGAAAACGATGGCAAACAGTGGCCGCATCTTGTTGTGAAATGGGTGTGGCTTGAACAGCCAGAATCGTCAGTATTGCTACGGCGATGAAAGAGAAAAATTTCTTCATATTTTAAAAATTGATCATAGACAAAAGAAAGCGCAAAAATACAAAAAAGTCAGCAGTTGCCGACTTTCCACAATCAGTTTTTAATCATCTGATTCTTCAGCAATTACATCTTTATACACATCCAACACCTTGGCTCGGGAAAGGAAACCGAGATATTTTCGGTCGGAAGTGATGACTGGCAGATTGAAGTTTTGCGTTTGTTGGAATTTGGCGACCATTTCTTCCGCAGTATCGGTATCAAACACCACGACATCAGGCACATACAGCAGGTCGCGAACAGTGTATGTGTCGTACAGTTCGGGTTTGAAAATCACATCGCGATGGTCGTCCATCAACAGCAGTCCGACAAATTTGCGGTTGTTGTCCAAAACCACGAAAATGTTGCGTTTGCAATCGGAAATCACCTCCACATATTGACGCAGGTTGGCATTGAGCGGCACAGTTCTGACATTGGTATCGAGGAGACTGAGGAAGTCGATTTGGCGGACGGCGTATTTGTCTTTGTTGTGGGTTTTCAACTTACCTTTTTGAGCGAGTTTGCGCGTGTAAACGGAGTAGGGTTCGAAAATTTTGGAGGTGACGTAAGCGATGGGGGAAGTGATCATCAGCGGGATGAGGAGGCCGAAGCCCGTGGTAAGTTCGGCAATCAGGAAGATGCCGGTGAGCGGGGCGTGCATGACTCCGGCCAGCACCCCGGCCATACCCGCCAGCACGCAGTTGGTTATCGGGGCCTCGATGCCGAAATAGTGGCGCATGACAATGGCGAAAAAGTAGCCGACAAAAGCACCGACAAAGAGCGAAGGAGCGAAAACGCCACCCACGCCGCCAGAGGCATTAGTGATGGCCGTGGCAACCACCTTCAAAAAGATGATGCCCATCAAAAAGAGCAGCAGTACAGCATATTGGGCGCTGATGACATCGAAAAACGGAGAATTTTTGAAGAGGGCGAGACTGTCGTCGCGCATAATGCTGGCGATGTTTTCATAACCCTCACCGTAGAACGGTGGAAATACGAAAATGAGACCGCCGAGCGCAAGACCGCCGATGATGATTTTCGCCGTTGGCTTTTTGATTCTCGAAAAAATGCCTTCCACCAGCCGCGACGTGCGAAGGAAATAAACTGACATCAAGCCGGTGGCAATGCCGAGAACGATGTATACCCAGACATTATGAAGCTGGAATGCCGTAATCGGTGCGTTAGTGAGCATGACATCTTCGCCAAGAAAAAGGAGGGAGAGGATGGTGCCGGTGGCAGCCGCGATGAGCAGCGGCACGATGGCAGTGGCGGTAAGGTCAATCATGAGCACTTCGATGGCGAAGACGACGGCGGCGATGGGGGCTTTAAAGATGGCGCCCATGGCAGCCGCGCTGCCGCAACCGAGAAGCAGGATGGTTTGTTTCGGCGAAAGGTTAAAGAGGCGCGCCAGGTTGGAACCGACGGCCGAGCCGGTAAGCACTATCGGAGCCTCCATTCCCACAGAACCACCGAACCCAACTGTGATCGAGCTGGCCACCATGGAGCTGTAAACATTGTGCGGGCGCAATTTGCCACCATAGTTACTGATGGAATTCAACACAATGCTGACGCCATGAGCGAGGTTGTCTTTTACAAAAAAACGAACAAATAAAACCGTCAAAACTACACCCACCATCGGGAAAGCCAAATAATAGTAATTGACTTGCGCCTCCGGAAATGCCGTGTTAAGCATGTTGGCGGTAAAGTGCAGCAGGTTTTTCACCAAAATAGCAACAGTTGCACCGCACACACCCACAAAGAAACTCAGGGAAAGCATGATGTTTTTCCCAAAAACCTTTGACAACCAGTCTCTTGCAGCTAAAATTCGGGGGGATCGTCCTTTGAGTTTCATCTTTTAAAATATCAGCGGCAAAGTTACAATTTACAATGGATTATGGTGCTATTTAGAGGAAAAAGGTTCCCTTGTTAGAAATTTGATTTATAATCAATTAAATATCAATATGTTATAATAACTCAAATTGCGCAAGTTAGCGATATAATTATAACAAATTAGGTTTGGAAGGGGAATTGTCCCTCCGCTGTTGCAGACTTTTCCTCAGGATGGGAAATTGCACCTCCGCTGTTGCAGACTATTCCTCAGGAAGTGGAATTGCGCCTCCGCCGAGACGGGCCTTTTTTCAGGAAGAAGAATGTGCGCCGCACTTCTTCCCCTTCTTTTAGAAGGGGTGGCTGAAAGCCGGGGTAGTAACATATACTTCGATACTATCCCAAAAAAGTGTGTAAAATTCAAAGTTTTATATTTTTGTAAAGCGA
>JAKSME010000058.1 GCA_024400785.1 Bacteroidales bacterium | reverse complement strand
CAGAGGCACGTCAGAATGCGAAGCTCTATATCCATCGTATTGTTCCGGATGCGAAAAGTCGAGGGCGAAAAATTCTTCCGTGAAACATTTCCCCCAGTCAATGTCAAGTTTTTCGCGTTTTTGGAAGATGGAAGAGGAGGGAATGTCGTGTGCGATGGCGTCGAAAAGTGTTGGAAAGTAGGTATCATCTTTCACATTGTTAAAGAGGATTTTGTATTCGCTCAGCGGGACGTTGGCGGTTTTGGAATCAGCGCATGCTTTCAAATAGTGTTGGAAAATATCATTTCCGAGCCGGTCAATGTTCCATGTTTTCGGGTCTTCGGGTTGAATGTCGCTGTCAGTCCGTTCGGAAATGCGCCATTGGTTGCTCTGCATAAATGCGCCTTCAATTTTTGAAATCATCCATTCCCAAATAGCGCGTTCCGCCAGCACTTTCGCATCTGCTTTTTGTTCCAAAAGGACATCGCATTGGGCAATGTACTGGTTGATTTGTGGCATCAAACTGTCGAAAACCTGATCCTGTTCATATTGTATCGACAATTGTTGCATTTTTTTCAGAATGTTTGCCATCTGTTCCGCAGTATGCTGTGCTTTTAAAGGCAAAATACTGATTGTCAGTAAGATGGTTGTTATGAGGTAGCCGATTTTTTTCATTTTGTATGGATTTTATTTTTTAACATTGCAATGATTTTGAGAAAAGCGGTCTGAAGGCCTCTTATTTTCAACAATAACATAGAACGCGCGAAGCTGCGAAATTATTTGAAGATTGTTTGTAAAAAATGAAAAATCAATAGTTTTCATTAAAAAAAACACTTATTTTTGTAAATCCTTTTTATTCTTAATGAATGAGGCGGATTTTGATTGGATTGAATGAAGAAATTAAGCGGTAATTCTCTAAAAAACGGAACATTACGTCTGGCTAAGCATTCTCTTTTTAGTTTGGGCGGCACACTTACCGACACGCTGGTTTTGTGGCTGTGTTCCACCTTTCTTTTTTCAGGATATTGGGGTGAGAATGTCCTTTCGCCGTTCATTTCTTTTGAATGTGCCAATGTGGTGAATTTTTTTCTTTCATCGAAAGTGGTTTTCCGAGACAGAAACAAGGATGTGCCACATAAAGTTCTGCTTAAAAAGTTTCTCGCCTACAATCTCACTTACACCTCCACTTTTTTCCTTATATTGCCGTTGTTGCTGTTCTTCCAAATGTGGTCGCATTGGGATGTGGTCATTTGCAATCTGTTAGCATTGTGTGTCACCGGCTTTGTGAACTTTTTTATGAACGATAAATTGATTTTTCGCGCCAAGGTCGGTGAGACTTCGATGGAAGAGTTGGTGCAGAAGCGAGCCATGAAGGCGGAGAAAGAATTGTAATTTGGACTCGAGAGACGTTGTCAGGCGAAGTTAGGAAAGATTTGAGCTTGCTGCTCCATATAAATAAAAAATGAGGCCGAGAGAAATCCCGGCCTCATTAGGTTGTTGGTATTAACACTTGTTATTTTCTTGTCCAGAAGCTGTTGACGAATTTGTAAGTGGGAGTGCCGGTAGCTTTTTTGTAGATGACGATGGCAGCATAACAGTTAGCTGCGTTGTAGCCGGTAAGGTCGAAGTTGAAGGTGTGGGTGAACTCGGCATTGGCAGCACCGTCGGTCATGAGTTGCGCACCATAGTAGTTGTTGCCAGAAGATGCTTTTCTGAGAATGAAGTTGTGAAGGTCGGAATTGCTGCCTTCCTGATTGTAATGGAGGCCATCTTCCAAAAGATAGGCAACCATGTAATAATCAGCGGCATTGATGGCTTCAAAGTTCTTGGTCTTTACATAAACCGACATGGTGTTGTCTTTGATTTCCTGAGCGGCATCGATACCGATGACACAGGGCTTGTTGATGAGTTGCTGGCAGTAAGAGGCAACTTGAGAGTCTTTGCAGAGGTCACCGGCGTACAAGGTCGGTGTACCGCCGTTAAGAGGTCTGTCGCTTTCAAAGGACTGTTCCAATGCGGAAGGAGCGGCTTGTGGGTCGGGGGAGATTTTGATGGCTATACCGACGGTTCTGCCTACATTGACAGCCGCGTCCAGAGAGGAGGTTCCCCATTGACCGCAGTAGGAGCACCAACTGCCGGTGTAATCCAAGCAAAGTGCCCAGGATTCTTGTTTCGGGTTCAAATTGTCGTAAGGAGTCTGCTCATTTTTCGGATCTTTTGGGTCTTTACAAGAAGAAAAGCCGGCGACCAGGGCCAGGGCAATTAATAACGGAATCATCCCCTATAATCTTGTAAAGGGATGAAGGGTTGAATGGGTTAAGGAATTTATTATGCCCCTCATGCTTCCCCTTCCCGACATTCACCCAATTTCCGAAGGCCCAAAAGGTTGTCAAGCCACAAATCAGCAAGACAATGAGGGATAATCCTGTTTTTTTAGTCAGCGAGACAAATTTTTCAATTCGTTTTCGAGTTACCACTTCAAGGGAAAATATTATTTTTGCAAATTGTTTTTAAAAAAGTTGCGCGAGATGGTGAAATTGGAAAATCTGGCGTGAGAAATTAAAATTAGGAGTCATGATGTCAAAAAAAGAAGAATTTGAGCAGCTTTTGCGCTCAACATGCCGAGAAGGTGTAGAAAATGTGCTGGCAAGGATTGAAAGTTTGGGTTTTTTCATTGCTCCGGCAAGCACCCGTTTTCACTTGAACTATGCGGGAGGACTGGTGGAGCACTCCCTCAATGTGTGTTATGCAGCGATGGACGTTCGTGAAGTGATGGTGAAACGGAATCCACAGTTGGCAGCGGCTTTGCCCGTGGAAAGTGTGATTATCGCCAGTTTGTTGCACGATGTCTGCAAATCCGATATTTATCGCCCAACAACCAAGCGTCAGAAGAGTGATAGTGGTACTTGGGCGGATGTGCCCGGCTACGATGTGGATTACAGCAACTTCCCTCTCGGTCACGGTGAAAAGTCGGTTATTATGCTGCTGCAGAGCGGATTGAGGATGACCAACGACGAAATTATGGCCATACGCTGGCACATGAATGCGTGGGAACTTTCGCTCCAATCCGCCGATGCCAAAGGCAATTACGCGAAAGCCAAGGACATTTGTCCGCTGCTCACACTCATTTCCGCCGCTGACGGTTTGGCGTCTGGATTGTTGGAAGACTGAAATCACTTGTCCCCCTTCCTCTGAAAGGGCGACCGCAGGGCAGGAAGTCGGTTGATTTTTGGTGGAATTTTACTCGGTTAAGCGGTTAACGTCGGTTAAACGGTTAATTTTGGACGAATGGTGGAAGGGTGGAATGGTGGAAGGGTGGAAGGGTGGAATGGTGGAATGGACAATGAGCAATTTGCAATTTACAATGGATAATGGGGTTCAACAATTTAGACTTGAGACTTGAGACTTAGGACTTGAGACTTAGGACTTAAGACTTTAGACTTTAGAACGGTGAGAAAAAAATTCCTGCTCATTTCCTATCAATTTCCTCCGCATTTCCTCTTTTCCGCCGTAGGCGGCCGTGGAAGTTTTCGTCAAATTGCCAAGTGGGATTCTGTTAAATTGCCAAGTGAAAATCCGTCAAATTGCCAAATAAAATTCTTAAACTATTGATTATTAAAAATATTTTATTATTTTTGCATTCTAAAATAATGATAAAGTGAAGATTTATTACAAGCGTATTTCGGACGTGGTTTTGCAAAGAAAATTGCAAACTTCAGGAGTGGTGGTGATTGAAGGCACGAAGTGGTGCGGCAAAACTTCTACTGCCGAGCAAATTGCTAAAAGTGCAATCTACATCAATGATCCAAGCAAAAATAGCACGTACATTCAACTGGCGGAAACAGATCCTCAACTACTGCTATCCGGAGACACACCCCGATTGATTGACGAGTGGCAGGATGCCCCGCAGCTGTGGGATGCCGCCCGTTTTGAAGCCGACCATCGTGAAGAAATGGGACAATGGATCTTTACAGGTTCGGCAGTCCCCAAAAAAGAAAATGAAGGCAAGATCAGGCACAGTGGAACCGGACGCTTCTCTTGGATGACAATGCGAACAATGTCTCTTTTTGAGTCCAATGATTCGGGTGGCGAAATAAGTTTGAAAGATTTGTTTGATAATACGGCCAAATCTTCTATTGTTAGTAAAAAAAAGGATATCCGGGAATTGGCTTTTCTGATTTGTAGGGGCGGATGGCCCGCGTTATTTAAAACAAAAAAAGAAAACGTGTTGGATTTGGCGTACAACTATGTAGAAGCTGTCGTAAAGTATGATATTTCAAGGGTGGATGGAGTAAAACGAGATGTCAGTTTCGCCCAACGCCTCTTGCGAAGTATGGCACGTCACCAGGGTTCACAGGCATCGATGGCAACCATCCACGATGACCTTTCCGCAGGGGGAGAGAGTTCTATGACTATCGATACCATCACCTCCTATTTGAATGCCTTGAAACAGATTTTTGTAATAGAAAATGCACAGGCGTGGAATCCGAATCTGCGTTCAAAATCCGCTATACGAACATCCGACACTCATTATTTTGTGGACCCATCCATTGGTGCCGCCGCCTTGGGCATCGGTCCGACAGATTTAATCAATGACATTGAAACATTAGGTCTCCTTTTTGAAACATTGTGCATCCGTGATTTGCGTGTCTATGCCGATGCTTTGAACGGAACAGTGTATCATTTCCGCGATAGAAACGGATTGGAATGCGATGCCGTGGTGCATTTGCGAAATGGCCACTATGGACTGGTGGAAGTCAAATTAGGGGGCAGCTCTGCCATAGAATCGGCCGCTAAAACATTGAAATCCTTATCAGACAAGATCGATACCACGAAAATGCCTGTGCCTTCTTTTTGTATGATTCTTACGGGTGTTGGAGAATTTGCCTATCAACGTACTGATGGCATTTGGGTGGTGCCGGTCGGCTGCCTGAGGCCGTAGGTTTCTCGGTTAAACGGTAAAATCGGTTAAGGGTGGAAAGGAGGAAAGGAGGAAAGGGATGCTCGGTTCAACAATTCAACCACCGCTCACAGTTCCGCCCATCCTCAAAAAGGAGGGAAAAACTCCTCGGATTTTATATTTTTTACAAAAATCAAATACGCTTGTAGTTGCAGCATCCCGAGCTTCTGGCAAAAAATGATTGTTGATAACTTTTTCTTTCCCCACAAATAATGAGCATCCTCTTTTCCAATTACCTTTTTTCGGTGATTGTTTGTTCTTTTTTGTCACTGTAATTTTGTCGCCGAAATTTTGAATTTTGCGAACTTAAGTTATATCAATGACACTCAAGGAATTGGAAATCGGGAAAAGCGCTGTGGTTGCTGAAGTCGGCGGTGAGGGAGCGTTGCGACAGCATTTTCTGGATATGGGCCTCATTCCGGGTTCTGAAATCACGTTGGTGAAATTTGCACCGCTGGGCGATCCGTTGGAGGTGAGGGTGCAGGGATATTCGCTCTCGCTTCGTCTGGCCGAAGCGGAAAAGATTTCCATCTGCCCTCTCGCACGCATCCAACCCGCAAAAGATACCACCGTGCTGGAAAATGCTCCCTACATTGATTCCTTGCATGAACATAACTCACATCCTGGCTTGGGTGAACCGGGAAAGTATCACACGAAAGAAGACGAACACCCGCTGCCCAAAGGTACATTGCTCACTCTCGCATTGGCCGGCCAGCAAAACTGCGGCAAAACAACGCTGTTTAATCAACTTACGGGGTCAAACCAGCATGTCGGAAATTTCCCCGGTGTCACCGTCGACCGCAAAGACGGCGCTATTAAGGGCCATCCCGACACCTGTGTCACGGACCTTCCCGGCATCTATTCCCTTTCGCCGTACACTGCCGAAGAGGTGGTGGCACGACAGTTTATTCTGGAGGAAAAACCGAAAGCCATTATCAACATTGTGGATGCCAGCAATTTGGAACGACATCTCTATCTTACCATGCAGCTGATGGAACTGGGCGTTCCCATGGTGTTGGCACTCAACATGATGGATGAAGTTCGCAGTAACGGTGGAAGTATCCGTATCAATGAGATGGAGAGAATTTTGGGAATTCCTGTGGTCCCGATTGCGGCTTCAAAGAACGAAGGTGTCGGTGAGTTGGTGGAACATGCCATCCATGTGGCAAAGTACCAAGAAGCGCCGTTGCGTCAGGATTTTTGTGAAAAGGATGACCATGGCGGAGCCGTACACCGTTGTTTGCACGGCATAATGCATCTTATTGAGGATCATGCGGAAAGCGCGGGCGTGCCCGTCCGTTTCGCAGCCAGTAAGTTGGCAGAAGGTGACACCAGCTTGTTGGATGCACTGAAACTTTCACAGAATGAAACAGAGACGTTGGAACATATTTTGTGTCAGATGGAAGATGAACGCGGCATGGACCGCAGTGCGGCCATCGCCGACATGCGTTTCGACTTCATCCACCGACTCTGCGCGCAAACCGTGCTGAAACCGAAAGAAAGTAAAGAGTCGGCGCGCAGCCGCAAAATCGACCGGATTTTGACTGGAAAATGGACTGCGATTCCGATTTTTATCGCCATCATTTGTTCTGTGCTGTGGCTGAGTATTGATGTGCTGGGCGCACCGTTGCAGAATTTGTTGAATCAAGGAATTGATTGGCTGTCAGATGTTTGTAAAAATGGAATGGAGAATGCCAATGTGAATGCAGCCATAATATCGCTGGTGACGGATGCCATTTTTGGAGGCGTGGGCAGCGTGCTCAGTTTTGTTCCCGTAATCATTGTCCTTTTTTTCTTTTTGAGTTTGATTGAAGACAGCGGTTACATGGCGCGCATTGCGTTTGTCACCGATAAATCACTTCGCAAGTTGGGGCTTTCGGGTAGAAGCATTGTCCCCCTGCTGATTGGTTTCGGATGTTCCGTGCCGGCGGTGATGGCGACACGCACGCTGCCATCGGCGCGCGACCGTTTGAAGACCATTTTGCTCACACCGTTTATGAGCTGCTCGGCAAAGATTCCGATTTATGCTTTTTTCACCAGTGCCTTTTTCCCGCGGCATGGTGGTTTGGTGCTTATCGGATTGTATCTGCTAAGCATTTTCGTTGGAATTATCGTCGCGCTGATTTCCAGGCATATAGGACAAAGGAGGGAGGCAGCACCCTTTGTGATGGAGTTGCCGAATTATCGTCTGCCGAGCGTTAAGAACACTGGGCATTTGCTGTGGGACAAGACCAAGGACTTTTGCCAGCGGGCATTCACTGTGATTTTTTGCGCGACATTGGTGATTTGGTTTTTGCAGAGTTTCAATTACCGTTTTGAGTTGGTGGAAAACGGAGATGGAAGCATGTTGGCGTGGTTGGCCGGCTTGATATCGCCGATTTTTCAACCTATGGGCTTGAACGACTGGCGAGTGGTGACTTCCTTGATTTCCGGTTTTTTGGCCAAGGAGAGCGTCTTTGCAACGATGGAAGTGTTGGATGTTCCGGCGCTATTGACGGTGTCATCGGCAGTGGCAATGTTGATATTCAGTTTGTTATATACGCCGTGTGTGGCAACAATTGCGGCCATTCGTCGTGAGTTGGGCCGTGGTTGGGCCGCTTTTGTCGTTTTCTTCCAATGCGCCGTTGCGTGGGTGGTTGCGTGGGCGGCATACCTGATTGCTACTTTGGTGGTGTGATTCGCTACACACCGACGGCGTCTGCGGGCCGAACAAATCAATGCACAATGCACAATGCACAATTCATAATTCATAATGCATAATTCATAATGCATAAATTAGTACTGTTGCGATATTTATTTTGAAGAAAAAATCAAGCATCGGCAATGACTTCCCCTTCCAGTGGAAGGGGTGCCCTTGGGCGGGGTAGGATGTTAATTGGGAGGAAATGTGGAATGGTGTAAACGGTTAATTATCACGTAGTTGACAACCAATGACGCAGGAACTCCCCCTCTCCTCTGGAGAGGGGGAGGAGGAGAGCTCTTGGTTCGGTTAACATCGGTTAAATGAATCCAACAACTCGTAAATCATAATGCGGAATTGAGTCTACAAATATCGAAGAAAATGTGTAATTTTGCCGTTTCGTGTGAAATGACGAATTGTGTTGAAAATATAAATGTAAAATACTAAATATGAAACAGTTAATTGAATGTGTACCGAATTTTAGCGAGGGAAGAAACCTCGACATTATCAAACAGATTACTGATGAAATTGAAACCGTGGAAGGTGTGAATCTTTTGGACGTAGATCCGGGTGCATCTACGAACCGTACCGTTGTGACGTTTGTGGGTGAGCCGGCCGATGTGTTGGAAGCGGCCTTCCGTGGCATCCGCAAAGCGCAAGAACTCATTGATATGCGTGGTCATCACGGCGACCACCCGCGTTTTGGCGCTACCGACGTTTGTCCGCTCGTTCCCGTCGCCGGAATTACGATGGAAGAGACGGCCGAATATGCCCGTCAGTTGGCAAAACGTGTCGGCGATGAACTTTCCATCCCGGTATTCTGCTACGAAAATTCGGCATTCAAACCGGAGCGTCGCAACTTGGCCAACTGCCGCCAGGGCGAGTACGAGGCATTGAAGGAACGTATCTGCACGAAGGAATGGAAACCGGATTTCGGTCCCAACAAATTCACGGAAAGTGTTGCCAAGAGCGGCGCTTCCGCCATCGGCGCCCGCGACTTCCTTATCGCTGTCAACTTCAACCTCAACACCACCTCCACCCGCCGCGCCAACGCCATCGCATTCGACGTTCGTGAAAAAGGCCGCCCGAAACGCGAAGGCAACCCCATCACCGGCAAGATCGTGAAAGATGCCAACGGCGAAAATGTGATGATCCCAGGCACGCTGAAAGGTACCAAAGCTATCGGTTGGTTTATCAAGGAATACGGCATCGCCCAGGTTTCCATGAACATCACCAACACGCGCGAAACTCCCTTGCACGTGGCATTCGAAGAGGTTTGTAAAAAGGCCTCCGCTCGCGGTATCCGCATCACCGGCACCGAAATCGTCGGCCTCGTTCCCAAAGCCGCCCTCATCGATGCCGCCGACTATTTCCTCGCTCGTCAGCAGCGTTCCCTCGGTATCGACGAAGCCGAAAAGATGAAAATCGCCATCAAGTCCATGGGCCTCGATGACCTCAAACCGTTCAATCCAGAGGAAAAGGTGATTGAATACATGATTGCAGACAAGAGCGGCAACCGATTGGTGGATATGACCTGCGAAGGTTTCGCCAACGAAACGGCTTCTGAAAGTCCGGCTCCCGGCGGCGGTTCCATTTCCGCTTATATGGGTGCGCTGGGCGCAGCCCTCGGCACAATGGTCGCCAACCTTTCCGCCCACAAACCGGGATGGGATTCCAAGTGGAATTATTTCTCGGATGTCGCCGTCAAGGGACAGAGACTGAAAGAGGAATTGATTCAGTTAGTGGACGAGGATACCAATGCTTTCAATCTGATTATGAATGCCTTTGGCTTGCCGAAAGGGACGGAAGAAGAAAAGGCCGCTCGTAAACAGGCCATCCAAGAGGCCACCAAATATGCCACCGAAGTTCCGTTGCGCACCGTGAAGCGTTCTTTCGATGTGTTCGAAATTTGCGAATTGATGATCAAGAAGGGAAATCCGAACTCGGTTACCGATGCAGCTGTCGGCGTATTGTGTGCGGAAGCCGCTGTTACCGGCGCTTATATGAATGTGAAAATCAATGCTTCTTCTCTTGCCGATAAAGAGTTCGCCAACCAAATTGTTGCCGAAGCCCACGAATACCTCGTCAAGGCCAATCGTACGAAACAACGTCTTATTAAGTTGGTAGACAAACAGTTGGATTTCTAATAGAACATAAATCATTAAACTGAAATCATGAAAAAGCGTTTTATCATCTCCGGCGGCGGTACGGGCGGGCATATTTTCCCGGCTATCGCCATTGCCAACAGAATCAAGAAAGTTGTTCCGGAAGCTGAGATCTTATTCATAGGTGCTTCAGACAAGATGGAGATGCGTCGTGTCCCCGATGCCGGCTATAAAATCGAAGGTTTGCACATTTATGGCATTTCTCGGGACCTGTCTTTGCGGGGAATGTTGAAGAATTTGAAGTTGCCTTTCGTTTTGCTGAAGGCCAACCGTCGTGCGAAACAGATCATTCGCGATTTCCAGCCTGACGTGGCTGTCGGTGTCGGCGGTTTCGCCAGTTTTGCCGCGCTCAATGCCGCCAATCAGTTGGGTGTTCCAACGTTGATCCAGGAACAGAACTCATATCCGGGTGTCACCAATAAAAAGTTGGCATCGAGAGTGCGCCGCATTTGCGTGGCTTACGATGGCTTGGAAAAATATTTTCCCGCTGAAAAGATTGTGAAAACGGGGAATCCTGTGAGGGAAGAGATTTTGCGGATTGAGAAAAAGAAACCGGAGTCCTTTGAATTTTTCGGACTTTCTCCGGAGAAAAAAACGCTTTTGGTCGTCGGCGGCAGCTTAGGTGCCAAAACCATCAACCTGACGATGTCTGCTAATATAGACAAATTGAAAGCCATGGGCATTCAGGTTCTGTGGCAGACAGGGGAGTCGTATTATAAGCAGAATCAGATGGAACTCTCTATGCTGCAGAGTGATACCATTAAGATTGTTCCTTTTATCAAGAACATGAATGATGCTTACGGCATGGCCGACTACATCATTTCCCGCGCTGGTGCCTTGGCCATTGCGGAGTTGAGCATCTTGGGTACGCCAACCATTTTGGTTCCGTTCCCGTATGCTGCCGAAGATCATCAAACCAAAAATGCAATGGCATTGGTGGAAAAGGGTGCTGCCTTGATCGTTAAGGACAGCGAGGCCGGTGAAAAACTAATCCCCACGCTCGAAACCCTCTGTGCCGATGAACAAAAGTGCGCTGAAATGTCGCAAAATATGGCACAATTTGCTTTGCCTCAAGCCGTTGATGCAATCGTTGATAACATTCTGAATTTGTAAATCATACCCTCTCATTCCTTCATCCATGATTACTTACACTGAAGCATACGAAGAACTCCAAGAAATTGTTCGTAAGATGGAAAACGCGGATATTTCTGTGGATGAGTTAACGAAAAATATTGAGCGCGCCGCTGAATTGATAAGAATTTGCAAGGACAAATTAGGCAAGACCGAGGCGGAAGTGAACAAGATTATCAAAGATAACGAAAAGTAGATGCACACCGAAATCACCACTGACATAGAGGAATATTGTGAGCGTCATTCAACACCGCAGTCCGACTTGTTGTACCGGCTTACACGGGAAACGAACCTGAAGGTGATGAATCCGCGGATGTTGTCCGGGCATTTGCAGGGAATGTTCCTCACGTCATTGGTGCGTTTGATGCAAGCGCGGAGGGTATTGGAAGTCGGTACATATACCGGCTATGCGGCGTTGTGTATGGCGGCTGGCCTGCCGGCCGACGGATATTTGCACACCATCGAGGTGGACGAAGAACGGGAGGAGATGATCCGTCGTTATTTCGGGCAGTCGGAGCAGGGCCAGCAGATTGTGTTGCATATCGGTGATGCCCTCCAAGTGATTCCGACATTGGATGAAACTTGGGATTTGGTGTTCATTGATGCGGACAAGGAGGACTACATTGCATACTACGAAGCCATATTGCCGAAAGTGAGAAAGGGTGGTATCATATTGGCCGACAATGTGTTGTGGAGTGGTAAGGTGTTGGCAGAGGTGAAAAGTGGAGACAAGGACACGCGGGCGTTGTGCCAATTTAACGAATATGTTTTGCAGGACGAGCGAGTGACCAACTTTTTGATGCCTTTCCGTGACGG
>JAKSME010000057.1 GCA_024400785.1 Bacteroidales bacterium | reverse complement strand
TCGTTCGGCAAGGTTTTGCAGCAGTTTTTCCCCATACTTGGCACGGTCTGCCCCGTGCTGTTCGTACTCCACAATGTAGTAACCCGTAAGCCAGGCCTTGGCGGTAACGTGCCGATTGATTACCACACGGGCATTGTTCTGCAAAACCTCATTTGCAGACTCAATTCGTCCCACCAATATGTCAAAGTCGTTTGCCATAACCACATTCGATATTTAAACATCGTAATTATGCCCCAGCAGGGGTTGCGGCTTTCTCAGCGGCTTTTTCCTCTTCGCTCTTTACTTCCAGCTTCTTCATAAAGCCCTGCAACAGTTTTGTTGCATCTCCTTTGAAGAGTTCGTTGAAAGAAAATTCTTTCTTATCCTCTTCTTTGCCATCTTTTGTTTCTTTAATCAGACCATCTGGAAGCACAAACAGTGCATTATTGGTTGAATTGAAATTATCTTTGCCCACTTCGCTCCAGAGGTAGTACATCACCTTGTTGATGAACGTCTTTTGGTCAACGCTCTTCTTGATGAAGTATTCGCCCATCTGCTTGTCTTCGGAATCGGTAACGGACAGGATTTTCTTGTTGATATTTTGTAAGAAATCAGTCCACAAATAGTGATGCTTGTCATCAATAGTGATTGTGAACGTGTCAAAATTATCTTTAGGATCGTTCTTCTCATTTTCCTCTTTGGTTTTCTCATAGCGAATAGGCACATACTCCCAGTCCCATCTTCTTTTAAACGCCGAATCCATCGGGAAGAGCGACTGGTCGGAGGTGTTCATGGTGGCAAGGAGTTTGAGGTTGCAGGGAAGAACGAGCAACTCTCCGCTCTTTATTTTGTCAACGATGCGGCCAGGATAATTTTCTGAGAAAATGCCATTGATGTAATTCTTCACTGACGACAAATCCAAATTTTCAAATACCTTCTTCAGTTCTCTGGTGATATCCGCATCCGGCACGATGGGATAAGTGGAGAAACCGGCTTCGTTACGGTCGAGCAGTTGGAAGATATCGCCGAAAATCTGGGCACAGTTGCCGCGGTTGATTTCCTCGATGACGAGGTACTGAGGGTCTGTTATCAAACCATCATCTTCTTTATTTTCAATTAGTTCAACATCTTGAATATCTAAATATTCATTTTCCCCTTTTGTAATTTTTCCAGTAAGGGTTTCCCAAGCGCCATCAAAACTCTCTGGATCAATGCGTTTTAAAACATCTATTAAACCGATTTCAACCCCATCTGGTTTTGTCCCTTCAAAGCATTTTTTTAGTCTTGCTCTTTTTGAACTTGCAACATTACTAATATGTACGCTTGCATCGTTATCCTCTATTTTAGTTACAGTATAAACTTGTGAGCTCTTACTATCTGCAACACTCACATAGACTTCTCCAGAATTCAATGTATCTATAAGCAGAGTCCACCCATCATCAAAGCTATCTTTCGTAGAATCATCCAAATTTTCATAAATCCATCTACATACTGCAATCTGCACACTTCTACCAGATTGGCTTCCGCGAGGGATTATAAAATCACCAGATGTCCATAAAGATTCCCATACATTTTTAACACTATTCTTTATCAAATCAAATTCCCTTTTTACGCGAATGGAATTTGTGGTGACTTCTATAATTGTATATGTAATACTTTTAACAGGAAAAGACAATGAAACACTGCCAACTGGAGGAACGACAGTTGTAATGGAAGAAGCTGCTGCTGAATGATTGTTCTTGCACAGTTTTTTCCACGCTTGGATATAAGCTTTCAAGAATGCCTGCTGTGTGAATTGGTAGGTAATCTTCTTTTCTTTATCCAATTCCGGAATTCCTGTTTTGTTGGAGACTTTCAACAAAACGGGTTCTTGGTTTCCGGTATCCCAATGCACAAAAGTTCGAGTTTCTTCCTTTTCAATAGGTTTGTAGCATCCTACAAAGCTTGCATAATCGCTATCGGGATGGAAGGTGGTGCGAATAACGGTATCATCTCCTTTAGTTAGTTCATTTACCTTGTAGCTTTTGCCTGTGCCGGGCGCGCCGTAGAAGATTTGCTGGAGAGGGAGATCTGAAACTATCTCATTTGATTCACCTAAGAATTTGAAAACATCGGTGTTAAATATATGTAATTTTTCTATGTTTTTATAATACTGTGTTATATATATGTCTTTAATAGACAACAATCCTTTATCATTTGTTAGAAGTCCCCAATTGCATAATGCTGTTATAGGTTTTGCATCCTTGAACTTATCGGCACCCTGAGGTATTGTAACAGGAATCTTTTGAAAACGACATATTTTAACATAAGAAATTGCATTTTCAAATGAATTCCCCGATTCTAATTTCCCTAAAATAGAAGCAAATTCTGCAAATGACAAACCATCTAATATCAATGAACTTTTAATAAAAACATTGGGTGCTTCAATATCGGAATCTGATTCGCATCCACAGTTATTACGTCCAAATGAAAAATCACGAGAGATAATTTGCGTCATCAAGCAGTCAACCATAACCTTTTCATCTCCTCCTATCAACGCTTGATAAAAAGTCTGTCCCATTGGAGTTATCATTTTGGGAGAACGAGAATCATTTGTATTCTGCCATTTAAGGAAACCATAATAGCATAAAATCTGGCATTTTTTCGTATAGCTTTGTGGTTCTGCTACAGATGTTTGTATTCCAGCTGATATTAACAGATTACTTAAGTCTTTTATGAGTGTAGCATTATCTATCCAATTGTTTTTATTATAAAATAGACCTAAAGTCATTTTCAATGTTTCAGGATCAGCATTGTGTTTGGGTAAAATCAGACTCATATTTATATTTTTTTTAGAAGTTCTTGCATAATAACTTTTATTAATTTGGCTGGGATCCCCTCTCCAATCACTTTACGAATTAAAGTATCGTTTGCCCATTCTGGAATTGACCAGTCTAGTGGGAGAGAAGAAACTATTAACAGCTCATATATTGACAAAACTCTTGGGTCAGAATACAATATTTCTCCATTAACGGTGTAAGGACGGCCTGGATGCACGCAAGCTAAAGAGGATATCACACCATTATTTTGAGTTATAGTCCTTGATGGTTTATCCCATGCCATACGACGATAATGATTGTGATGTGCGACCACATGTTCTCCATTATCTTTCTGAGGATAAAATACCTCATTGTATATTGCAGACTTCCCGGAAGGAGTATGCATCATCCATTCAACTTGTTTCCATGAATGAACTGGTGGTTTATGCCATTTGGAAATCTTTGCTCCTGCTTCACGTTTTATCTCAAAATCCGGGAATTTCTGTAATGTGAATTTCTCTCCTTCTCGCAACATAGGATCCAGACTTGGCAAATCACCTATAGCTTCTTCTAATGTAACTATTCTTTCTTTAGTGGGAAATTCCCAATTAATACTTTTATCTTTCCTGACAAGCAAAAAGATATTACGTTCTCTCATCTGAGGAATCCCATAATCCATTGCCCGAGCAATAGTCTCCTCGTTAAAATAATATGATTCTTGCAACTCTTTTTTTAGATAATCTGGTATGAGCATTACTTCTCCATCGATAGCTATTTTAGTATTAAGAATCGTTGGTACATTTTCAATCAAAGCATATTCAGGATTCACTCGTTTTATTACATCAATAGCATAGTATATTAACTCATTGCGAATGTCAAACTCAAAACGGTTCCCTGCCATACTCATCCCTTGACATGGAGGGGTGGCCATAACAAAATTCACTCTATTTTTAAGGGATTCTTGCACTAACGCATCACGTATTGAATCATCCTTTATATCACCACAAACCACATGGGTTTTGGGATATACATCTTGATAAAACCGAGCTCGCTGAGGAATTATTTCATTGGCTACTCTCATGTCAACACCAATAGAATCCAAATAGGCCTCTGCAATGCCCACATTTGCAAAAAGTGAAATTCCTCGAAGTTTATATGTACTCATCTCGCAATTTGTCTAAATAATTTTTTAATAAACAATGGTGGTATCCCCTCTCCAATAATTCTTCGTAAAAAAGATTCTTCAGTATCAATTGGAATATTCCAATCATCTGGCAGACTCATAATTTTCATAATTTCATACAAAGTCAAAGTTCGGGCATCGGAATATATGATTTCGCCATTTTCATCTCTGCCTAATGGCCTTCCAGGATGAACATTATTCTGGGATGATATTTTTCTATTATCCATAGTAACTGTATAGGCAGGAGTATCCCAATTCTGCCGTTTATAAGTATTATGGTATCCTCTCACCGGCATACCATCCTTTTTCATTGGCCTATGGGCAGGAGCGTTATCAAAGGCAGTTTTTCCTGTCGGTGTATATTGCATCACTCGTACTTGTCGAAACACATGTACAGGTGGAATATTCCATGGTGATAAAGAAATTGCCTGCCGTTTTCTTTCTTCATATAGCGGGAACATTTTATGGAATTGTTGTTCTGGGATATCTTTAACAAATGGATCAATTATTGGTATTTTACCAATAGCATCAAACACCGTAACTTTAGGACTTTCTGTCGGCGGTAAAGTCCATATCTTTTCAATATCATTTCTTGTCATTAAGATTATCATACGTTCTCTTGTTTGGGGGACCTTGTAATCATCTGTATTAATAACATGTATGTCAATATGATAATCCGCATCAAGCTCTTTATGAATAACTTCTGGCAACAAAACTTCTACACCATGATATAGAATTGAGGTTATTCGAAAGTCAGGAACATTTTCGATTAACACATATTTTGGTTTTAAATCATGTATCAACCTTATAGCATACATCACTAAACTATTACGTTCATCAAACTTTATCTTTTGACCTGCGGTACTCATCCCCTGACATGGTGGGGTAGCCATAATAGTATCAACATTTGTATTACGACAGGCCTGCAAGACACTTTGATAAATTTTTTCATGAGTAATATCACCACAAATCATATTTGTCTCAGGATAAATTTTCTGATACAAGTCTGCTCTTCGTTTAATAAACTCGTTAGCTACAACAACACGAACGTTACTAAATTCATTTAAATATGCTTCCGCGACTCCTATATTGGCAAAAAGCGATGCTATTTTCATTATCTTTCCTCCTTATTCCATTTTTACTTTTCAAACACCCTCTCCCTATGCCACTCCAAAAGCCGCTTGTTCGGCAGATGTTCTTCGGGGAGGGAGATTTTTTTATTTTCTATTGCTGCGAAATGCTGTTCATAGAAGTCGCATTTTGAGTATGTTTTCAATTTTTCAGATAGCAGAATGCTGTAATCCGTATCAATGGAAATCAGGCCGCAGTCAAAGGCCTTGTCGTACAGAGAGGACAGACAAATTCCATTTTCGGGGTTCAGGCGTTCCTGCTCGTTTTCAGCCCACGGCACAATGTGGCTTGCCACCAAAAGTTCGGGAACGGTTATTCCCGTTATGGCACAAGTGCTGTTGTAATTGGCTAAAATCATAGAGCGGAAGACATTCTGGTTTATGCGTTGTTTCACCACGGCTTCACGGGTAGTGCCTACCAAGTCGGTTGCGGTAATGTGCAGAGTTTGCTCAATGGGCTGTTTCAACAATTGGGCTTTTATGCGTTCTGCCTCCATAAAAAGATGCTCGTGGTTGTTGGCAAATTCGTCCCAAATGGGTTGGCAGATGCGTTCTCCTCCAGCCATTCCGTGTCGTCCGGTCGCCAAGATGTAAGGGTCGCAGGCGGCAAAGTTCACCAGTCGCAATGCCACCGAGTTGTCGGTACGCCCAATCAATGCTGCCAACTGCTTCACTTCGGGAGTGCCGTGGTTCAACCGTCCAAACGGCAACTGGAAGTAGAGCGCCAGTGTCACTATCAGTTCTTCACGAGTCCAGAGGTTACGCGCCATTTCCCAAAATTTTTAAGGCCGCAAATCTACACAAAAAAATCAAAATTCAGAAGCTAAAATTTCAAAAAAAACGGAATCATCCGTTTCCGCCTTGTAAAGAGCTTCCTACGTTTCACTACGGGATGACGATGCGCTGCAGGCGGGCAAAAAAGCGGCAGCGGAAATGATACTGCGTGCCGCGGTTCAACCACCCAAACGGCAGCTGGAAGTAGAGCGCCAGCATCACCACCCTTTCTTCGCATCTTCCGAGGTTCCTTTTGCGGCATGCCTTTTTCAACAATTACAATCCTGTATTTTTTTCATATATAATTGTTAATCATTTATTTATGATGTAAAACAGAACTTTCTTGCCATCTCGCATCAGCGTGGCTAAAATACTAATTGGGTGTGGTAAATGGCTAAATAGTTAATTTGGGGGCGATTCTTTCAAGGGTGAAGTTCTCAACCGTTACCCCCTATCCTTCGGCCGCTCGCTTTCCGTAATGCGTGTTTCCGAACAAATCACTCTATCCACCGAGAAGTTAT
Organism: Bacteroidales bacterium; assembly: GCA_024400785.1. GTDB lineage: Bacteria > Bacteroidota > Bacteroidia > Bacteroidales > WCHB1-69 > UBA1756. The sequence goes on along the minus strand of JAKSME010000057.1, from coordinate 5,463 downwards.
CTTGACAAATTTCCACTCCCCATTCTGCTTTTCGAAAATGGCTGTGCCGCCCTCGTATCTAAGGATGTAGTCGATGCTGGCCCGTTGCATCGCCTTGTCGAAGGTGATGGAGTATGCCTGCGGATATGTCTCGTACTGCCAATAGCCGCCCCAATGCCCGACGTGAATCAGCGCGGACTGACTGAAAAAGTTCATGCGCTCTTCGCTCTCGCGCTCCGATGGCGAGGGATAGACCACGTGGTTGTCCATGTCGATGATGTGCTCAGCCTTCAAAAATTCATCCAACAATTTTTTGTAACCACTTGTCAGATAAACGATTCCCTTTCCAGCGAAGGAAACGGGCGGACGGAAATCAAGCGCCGAATCAATAATCTGCTTCGGCGGGTCAGACAGCTCCGGAACGCGAATGTGGTGCAGAAACCTTCCCTCAGCGTCGCGCTCGAGATAGTATGACCACTTTTCCTCCGGCACATTTTGGTGAACGTATTCTATGGTCACAGAGTCAAACTCCTGCTGCGTGAAATAGATATGATCCGTGACATAGACGTAGTGGAGCTGTCCCTGCACGATAAACCAAGAAGGCTCCTGATACGATTCACCCCATCTGTCCATGTGGGGGTAGCGGGTCAAATCAAGCGGCTGATAGAAAACGCTAAAAAGTCGGTATGCTTCTGTGGTATAAGTATTTAGTCCGACCGTGTCGCGCGGTTGCACCTCATCTGCCCAATTCTGGAAGAAGAGCTCCAGCAACCAAGATGACTTTTCCATATATGCTTTTTCCAGCAGTAAGGATTGCTCGGTGCTTTGGGCGGAGATGTGTGTGGTGAGCAACAAAATGCCCCCCACAAGAAGGGATAGAGTTTTTTTCATGGGATTTTTTATGTGTAAATTATTGCAGTTTTGCCGTTTTCGGGTGCAACTGTACCATTTTTCGGTAAATGGTCAAGCTGCGCTGCGGGTTGGTTGTGCGCTGTTTGATTTCATGCGTAACTTTTCATCTAACCTAAAAAAAGCGCCGGAACCCATCGGATTCCGGCGCCAGGGTGAGTGTTTTACTATATTAGTTGTTCTTTACGCAACGAACGGAGTAACCGAAACATTTCTGAATTTCGTGACGGTTCATGTGCTCGTCATAGTAATAAGCGGTGCGGTTCCAAGCGTAGGAAGGAGTTTTGCCAGTGGCGGTCCAATAGCCGGCGTCAACGGTCTGCCAGGTGAAATCGCCGTAAGCGTTACGGAAACCAGCAGCGTACATACCGAAACCATAGTCGTCTTTTGCCTTACCGGTTTGAGGTTCATCTTTCCAGTGATCATTGCCAGATTCTCTCAATGCCAAAGCAGCCTTGGAACGGCCACCAACCTTGTTTTCAAGGGTAGTCCAGTCGGCGTCGGTAGCAACATGCCAGCCATTCGGACAGATGTTGCTGTTGTTGATGGCGTACCAGTTGTAAAGTGCGCCCCAATCCTTGTTTCCGCTGTTGTTGTCATACCAGCAGTAACCGGGAGTTTTGTCGTTCACCCATTTACCGTTGTCGGTAATGTTCGGGATAGAGGTACCGTTGGCATACTTGGTGGTCTTCAAGTTTTCAGCAAACCAGGTTTGTGAACCGATAACAACGGTTTTGTATTCGTTGCCATCAACATCCTTAACTGTTTCCCCTGCCTTTTGTGCGGAGAGTGACATGGCACAACCCATGACGAAAACGAGGGTGAGGGCCTTGATCAAATTCATTCTGAAATTTTTCATGATTTAAAGATTTTAAGATGATTAATAATTACCAAATTCTTGCTCTTTTTTCGGGGGCGATGTACATTTTATCGCCTTCTTTAATATTAAATGCCTTAACGAAAGCATCCACATGCGGGAGGGTGCCGTTCACACGCCATTTGCCGAGTGAGTGCGGGTCGGTGGCAATACGGCGGGCGATTTCGGCATCGGTGATGTTGTTGGCCCAAACCGCGGCGTAGGCCAGGAAGAAACGCTGCTCTGCCGTGAAACCGTCCATGGTTTCGGCAATGCCGCCTTCCGCCTTCGCACGCTGCAAAGCGTCAAAAGAGGTGTTCAAGCCTCCGTTGTCGGCAATGTTTTCACCCAAAGTGAACTCGCCATCGGCAAACTTGCCGGGCAATACCTCAATGCCGTTGAAATAGTCAACCAGCACCTGCGTGCGGGCCTTGAAATTTTGGCTGTCCTCCTCAGTCCACCAGTCGTTCACATTGCCGTCCTTGTCGTAATGGCGGCCCTGGTCGTCAAAGCCGTGAGTCATTTCGTGACCGATAACAACACCGATGGCGCCATAGTTGGCGGCCATGTCAGCGTTCATGTCAAAGAACGGGGGCTGCAGAATGGCAGCGGGGAAACAAATTTCGTTGGTGGTGGGTTCATAGTAAGCGTTGACGGTTTGCGGTGACATGTACCAGCGGCTTCTGTCAACGGGCTTGCCGATTTGTGAAAGTTCGAAGTCGTTTTCAAACTGTAAAGCGCGGAGGATGTTGGTGAGATAACCGCTTTTGTCGATGGTGAGGCCGGAAAAGTCGCGCCATTTGTCGGGATAACCCACTTTCACCGTGATGGTTTCGAGTTTTTCCTTGGCTCTGGCCTTGGTGCCATCGGTCATCCAGTCGGTATGGGCGATGCGGTCGCCGAGAGCGGCCTTCAAGTTGCTGACGAGGTGAACCATCTTTTCCTTGGCTTCCGGCGGAAAATACTGCTGTACATAAAGTTGGCCGACGGGTTCGCCGAGCAAGCCGCTGATGGTGGCAACCACGCGCTGCCAACGTTCCTTGTTCTGCGTTTTGCCCGACAAGGCCTTGCCGTAAAAATCAAAGTGGGCATTAACGAACTGACTGCTCATATACGGAGCGCATTCTGCTAACAAGTTGCAAGCCAAATACGCCTTGATAACTTCCAAATCTTTGGTTTTCAATAATTTGTCAAGTCCCGTAAAATACTTATCCAAAACAACATTCACCGAGTCGACGCCGTTGGGAACGGTGACTTTGAGGTAGGCATTGAAGTCGAAAGTTTTGAAAAGGGAAGCCACCTTGGTAGGATCCATGACGTTGTTGGTGGCTACGGGGTCACGAAGGACTTTCTTGTCGATGAAAATGCGAGCGAGGTCGGTTTCGAACCCCCAAACATTGTTGGCGACCTGTTTGGCATCGGCTTCGGCTACATAGCCGGAAGCGGCGAGAAGCTTCTGCATCATGGTGATGTAACCGGCTTTGATGTTGGCATCGGGAGTGAGGTAGTACTCACGTTCGCCGAGGCCGAGACCGCTCTGCATGAGCCAGGCGATGTTCATACGGCTGTCGTTCGGGGAGGCCATGCAGCCCACGCCGAAGAAGGGGGTGAAGCCGTAGTCGTGCAATTCGGCAATGATGCCGGTGAGTTGCGAACGCTCTTTCACTGCCGCGATTTTGGACAACAACGGCTGAATGGGTTTCACACCCAGTTCTTCAATGCCCTTTTCATCCATGCCGGCATTGTAAAGGTCGGCGATCTTCTGCTCGTTGCTGCCGGCCTTGTTGCTCTTGGCGGCCACATCTTTAATGATTTTGTGAACCTGTTTCTCCGTGGATTCACCGAGTTGGTCGAAAGAGCCATAACGGGAGTACGCGGCGGGCAGCGGATTGTTCTTCACCCAGCCGCCACAGGCGTACTGGTAAAAGTCCTCGGCCGGATTTGCGGTCGTATCCAAATTGTCCTTAGAAATACCTGAAACCGGAACCTTTTTGGCTTCCTCTTTTTGGGCTTCATCTTTCTTTTTGCAGCCATTGGCCAGCAAACAAACGCACATTGCCATGACAAAAAACGCAGTTGTTCTTTTGTAATTCATTATTTTTCAGTACTTTGTATAAAAATCCATTTTTTACAAAACGTTGCAAAAATACATGAATTTTGCGAAAGAATGACGGCATTCCCCCATATTTTAAAGATTATTTTAAATAGAGAAAGCAACAAGATGCTTTCTTCCTGAAATAGAGGGCTTTATTTGGGCGGCCCGGCTTCGCTTTGCTTCGCCGTCGCGCTATCCGCTTTACTCGCTTCGCTCGTGCCCGCTCCTATCGCTGCCGCAACTCCCCTCTCGCAACAACATCGCTCACCAAGTCACCTCCCAAAATCATCAACCATTTCCACCCTTAACCAAACTTAACCGTTTCCACCCTTCCACGCTTAACCATCCTGACTACCCCGCCCTACGGGCACCCCTTCTAAAAGAAGGGGAAATATCCCGTTTAACCGCCGTTAACCGTTTCCACGCTTAACCGATTTTAACCGAAATCACCCAATCTCCAGCATCCGCTCAATCGGCTTTCTGGCGCGGTTCATCAACTCAGGCTCCATCAGCAATTCGGGCTGCTCGGTTTCGAGGGCGCGGCAGATGTTTTCAAGGGTGTTCTGCTTCATATACTGACAGTTGGTGCAACCTTCGGCCGTCGGTGCGATGGGATAGAAAACCTTGTCGGGATGCTGCTTTTGCAGTTCGTGCAGGATGCCGCTCTCGGTAACGACGATGAACTCTTTTCTGTCACTTTTAGCAACTTCTTTCAACATGGCGGCGGTAGAGCCGATGATGTTGGCATGACGCAACACGCTTTCGGGACATTCTGGATGCGCAAGCGTTTGAGCTTCGGGATGTTGCTGCTGAGCTGCGACAATATCTTCAGGACGGATATGGTCGTGAACGTGGCAGGCGCCATCCCAGAGCACCATGTTTCTGCCCGTTTTTTCGTTGATATATCGGCCGAGGTTGCGGTCGGGGGCGAAGACGATTTTTGCATTTGCCGGCAGCGAATTGACCACGCGGAGGGCGTTGCCGGAGGTGACAATGATGTCGGAAAGAGCTTTTACACGAGCGGAACAGTTGATGTAACTGAGCACGGTATGGCCCGGATATTTTTGCAGAAACTTTTCAAAATCCGCATCAGGACAGCTGTCGGCGAGGGAGCAACCTGCCGACAAATCAGGAATGAGCACCTTTTTTGTAGGATTCAGTATCTTGGCGGTTTCAGCCATAAAATGGACGCCGGCAAACAGGATGATGTCGGCATCGGTAGCGACAGCCTTTTGCGAAAGTGCAAGGCTATCTCCCACAAAATCAGCAATTTCCTGCACTTCAGGACGGCAATAATAATGTGCCAAAATGATGGCGTTTTTTGACTTTTTTAAGGATGCGATTCTTTCTTTCATTTTTTCAAAAATAGGGCGGCAAAAGTACGAAAATTCGGTTAAACGTGGAAGCGTGGAAACGTGGAAACGTGGAATAGTGAAATAGTGAAATAGTGAAAATAATCGATGTCATGTTCGGGACAGAGCGCGGTCGTTCGGGGAGGGCATCGATGGAAGGCACAAAAGAATTTTTTCAAAATAAAAATCGTTTCCAATTAAATCGTATATTTGCCGCCGATTTTCTCCTCAGGAATCAAATTTTAAGAAATTTATTACCACCATTTTAATAA
>JAKSME010000056.1 GCA_024400785.1 Bacteroidales bacterium | reverse complement strand
ATGAACAGCACCAAAGGAATTACCGCATACCAAATCATCAATGAATACCCTGTTGAACGACTGATAGGGATTTTCTACCAATATGGAGAGCTTTCCGAGGCGCGCCAACTGGCCAACCAGATTGACAGACATCGTGAAAAAAAAATAGAAACCACTACCGAACTCGTTGAAATCGTAACTCCCCCCCTGCCGCGCGGCAAAGAGAACAAGCTCTCGTCGCCAAATCTTCCAAGCCCTCCGCATCGAAGTGAATAATGAGATTGGAGTATTGAAGGATTTTCTAAATCAAACGGCTGATGCGCTCAAGCCCGGAGGCCGCCTTTCTGTGATTTCCTACCACTCTTTGGAAGACCGTTTGGTAAAGAACTACATGAAATCGGGAAATTTCGAAGGAAATATTGAAAAAGACTTCTTCGGGAATCCCCTCTGCCCATTCAACTTGATAACTAAGAAGCCACAAACACCTAACGCACAAGAAATTGAAGAAAACTCACGCGCCCGCAGTGCCAAACTGAGGGTTGCTGAAAAGAAATAACAACCGCATAAAAAACACCCATGTACCATCAAGAGAGGAATGATACAACAAAGAAAAAGCAGCCAGCGGAAAAGAAATGGAGAAATTTTCTGCGGAAATTGGCCATGGGACAGCCGCTTCTCAAAACCTGGAAGATCTGGCTGGGGTGGGTTGTTGTTTTCACTGCCATCGCACTGGTCGCCATTTCAAACCAACACGCCATCGAAGCCAAAGAGGACAAAATCATCGAATTGGAAGACGCTCACAGAAAACTGATGCTCAATTTGAAGGATGTGAACGAGGTGGTACTCATCGACGAACCCATGGAACGCAAAGTGGCAAAAGAAGAAGGATTTGTGGAGGTGAGAGAAAACGATTATTACATTATCAATAATAAATAAAAAGATGTTCAACAATGCCAACAGTAGAATCAAGTTAGTGACGATTTTATTCATCGTCGCACTTTTGGCATGTGTCATCGGCATCTGCCGATTGGCCTTTGTACAAAGAAGCATCTACAACGGGACAGCGGACGGATATGCCTATTATTCTCAGGATGAGTTTGAAATGCTCACGGCGGAAGAGAGGAACAACTGCGTGGTTGAAGAGCTGGTGAATCCGACACGTGGGACCATCTTTGACGACAAGGGGCGTCCGTTGGTGACCAGCGTGCGCGTCTATGCCATCGGAGTCGATGGGCGCAACTTCAACACAAAACACGAATATTTTGCTGAGAACTCCCCATACTTGGACACACTCATCAGCGACTTGGCCAACAAATTCTTCCAACTGTTCGGAGAGCGCTATCCCAAACGCGACGTTAATTACTACAAGCAAAGTTTTTCGAAAGCTTTCAAGGAACATAAGCGCGTGCAACTGTTTTTCGACCATGAAGTTACGATTTACAAGCAGATGATTGTCGACAAAGACATTGAGGCCATCAAGAGAATGCCCTTGTTCAGTAGGACGATTGAGGAAAAAGACCGCGGGCGTTACGGATTGGCAGGGCGTGAAAAGCTTCATTTTCCCAATGTGCTGGACAAAGGTGGCAACAGCAAGACCGTTCGTCTGCGTCCTTATGGCGATATGGGCAGCCGTATTCTCGGAGACCCCGCCCGCAAGAACGGCATCGACGGATGCGCCATGTTCAATCCGATTCTCGCAGGCGAGAGCGGTGTGAGACGCCGTTTGTGCATGAATGGCGTTTTTGTTCCTCTTTCCAATGAGAATCCCCCGATAGAAGGCGGTGATGTGAATACAACCCTCAATGTTGAAATACAAAACATTGTCCACCAATCCCTTTTGGAACAATGCCAGGTTGCCAAGCCGAAATGGGGCTGCGCCATCGTAATGGAAACAGCGACGGGAGACATCAAGGGCATTTCCAATTTCGAACAAATCATCACCAATGAGGATACGGCTTATGTGGAAACAAGGAATTTCGCCATGGTCGCCGATGTGGCTGAGCCGGGTTCCACTTTCAAATTGGCATCATTGTTAGCTTATCTCGAAAAAACCGATGGCGATACCACCACCAAATTCGTGGCATACCAAGACACCTTCCGTGTCGGCAGACACATTTATCACAAAACCGACAAAAAAAATGCGCCGGCGAGTGAAAAAGTATCCATCAAGAAAATCATCCAGATGTCATCCAACGTGGGTGTCGTCAACATGATGAGGCACGCCTATCCGAAATTTTCAGACTACGTGGCAAAATTGGATGCAATGTACATTACGGTCGGTTTTTCTGCACAAATTGATACTATACGCGCCGTGGCGAATCTTCGTCCCGAGACACGCATCTTTGAAGAACAATATTCGCGTTACTTCGGCGCTTCTTTCAACATGCCGCCGATGCGCACCTTGGTTTACTACAATGCAGTGGCAAACGGAGGCAAAATGATGGCTCCCCGCTTTGTGAAGTCAAGTCGTGTAGAAGGCAAACTGACGGAATACGAACCCCAAGTCATTGCTGAACAAATTGTCAGCAAGAAGACCATAGCCCTTGCGCAAGACATACTGCGTTCGGTGGTGACGGGCGGAACGGCAAAAAATGCGGCAAAAAGCGTTGCTCCGGGCATCGAATTTTCCGGAAAAACGGGAACCCGTGACATCTACGATGTGAAATTGGGTGCATACAATAAAAACCGAAATGCGGTTTCATTCTGTGGCTATTTCCCTTCAAAAAGCCCGAAATACAGTTGCATTGTCTACTTATTTGATGCTCCCTACCCTGCTTCCAGCGCCAATGCCATCAAGGTTTTTGCCAATATCGCCAAAAGGATATTGAACCCGCCGCACCAGATGGAAAAAGTCAACGAACCGGTCATGTTCGCCCACACGGTCCGCAGCACCTCGGCACAGCGTCTTTTAGCGAAATTCGGTCTCCAATATGCGCAAAAGAACGGCCAATCGAAATACTGCACGGCAGACAGAGAGACACCGAAGACCATCAAGGCGGTCACCATCGGCAAAAGCGGTGACAAAGTGCCCAACGTCATCGGCATGAACGCCGCCGACGCCGTAAGCGAGTTGCGGAAGTCAGGCTTCAAAACCCGCGTCAGCGGCTGCGGAATCGTCAAAAGTCAATCCAATGATATACCCAATAAAACAGTGGTATTAACCCTATCTCCCGGTTAATCCGGACTCTCCTATTGTTGTTCACCCTTACGTTGTTCGTTCTCCCACCATTAACCCTTTTTACCGAAAACCTTTACTGATACGTGAAAAACCTATCAAATTTGTTATGTTGCATACCCGTCATGGAGGTATGCGGGCCTGCTGACTTAGAAGTAAGCGGCATCGTGTTCGACTCGCGGAAAGTGAGCGCGAAAGCGACTGCCGACGGTACCGTTATGTATGTAGCACAACGCGGCACCCAGACAGACGGCCACAAATACATTCCCCAGGCCATTGCCGACGGGGCCGGCATCATCGTATGCGAAGAACTGCCAACACAATTAGTGCCGAACGTCACCTACGTGCGCGTTGAGAACTCCGACATCGCTTTAGGCCGACTGGCTTCCAACTTTTACGACAACCCGAGTGTAAAGCTCAAATTGGTGGGCATCACAGGTACCAACGGAAAAACCACAACCGTAACCTTGTTGCACCGCCTATTTACAGAGCTTGGACACAAAACAGGCTTGCTTTCCACCATTGTCAACAAGATTCAAGAGAGGGAAATTCCAGCCACGCACACGACTCCAGACGCGTTGACGCTCAACGAGTTATTGAGTCAGATGGTGGCAGAAGGTTGTGAATACTGCTTTATGGAAGTAAGTTCCCACTCCATCTGCCAACACCGTATAGAAGGACTTACTTTCGCCGGTGGAATGTTCAGCAACATCACCCACGACCATTTGGACTTTCATAAAACCTTTGCCAACTACATCCAGGCAAAAAAGGCATTTTTCGACGCGCTGCCCACAAATTCCTTCGCCCTCACCAATGTGGACGACAAGAACGGGATGGTGATGGTACAGAACACCAAGGCGAAAGTGATGCGTTATGGGCTCCAGAGTGGCGCTGACATCAAAGGGAAGATCATTGAGAATGGCTTTGAAGGTTTGCATTTGCAGATTAATGGGAAAGACGCCTTCTTCCGTCTTTCCGGTCGTTTCAACGCTTACAACCTGCTGGCCATTTACGGAGCAGCAACGCTTTTGGGAGAAGACGTTGACGATGTACTACTAAAAATGAGCAACTTAGGAGCTGCGGAAGGACGATTTCACATCATTCGCAGTCCGCAGGGCGGCGTGGCCATCATCGATTACGCACACACTCCAGACGCTTTGAAAAACGTACTTTCCACCATCCGCGACATCACCTGCAAGGACGAAGAGGTGCTGACAGTGGTAGGGTGCGGTGGCAACCGAGATGCACTGAAACGTCCGGTCATGGCAGAAATTGCCTGTCAGTACAGCAGCCGCGTCATCCTTACTTCCGACAATCCGCGTTTGGAAGATCCGTATGACATTCTCCGACAAATGGAGGGTGGCATTCCTGAAGATTTCAGAGCCAACGTGCTTACCATTGAAAACCGCCATGAGGCCATCAAGACCGCGTGCATGATGCTGAACAACCACGGCGTCATCCTCATCGCGGGAAAGGGCCATGAAAAATATCAGGACATACAAGGGGTGAAACACCACTTCGATGACAGCGAAGAAGTTTGCAACAACTGGAAAATCAACAATCAACAATAAAAAAAAGAAATATGCTTTGTTATTTATTTGATTGGTTAGAAGACTTACAATTTCCTGGCGCACAGGTATTTCAATATATTTCATTCCGTGCGGCATGCAGTTTCATCCTTTCCCTCATTGTCTCAATGGCCTTTGGGAAATGGATGATAAAAAAGCTACGCCAGAAACAGATTGGCGAAACGGTACGCGATTTGGGGCTGGCGGGGCAGAATGAGAAAGCCGGCACACCCACAATGGGTGGCATCATCATCATTGCCTCCATCCTCATTCCCGTCTTGCTGTTCAACCGTTTGGGAAATGTTTATGTTTTATTGATGATCTTCACCACGCTTTGGTTAGGAGCATTGGGATTTGCCGATGACTATATCAAGGTTTTCAAAAAGAACAAAGAAGGCCTTCATCCCAAAGCCAAATTGGCGGGACAAATCATCCTCGGTTTGGTGGTAGGCATTGTCATGTATTTCCATCCTTCAGTGGTCATCAAGGAATCGGCTGAACTGCCTTCGAAAAATGTTTGCAGCAGCGAAATTCTGAAGATGAGCAACGAAGATGCATCCGCCACATTGAATGTAGAGGCGGTGCAGGCGAAGGAAAAGTCAAAAGCCCCCTCAGTACATTCCACGAAGACGACGATTCCATTTGTAAAGAACAACGAATTCGACTACGCGTGGTTCACGAAATGGCTGGGGGATGAAGATGGCCGTTGGTCATTTTTGTTCTACATTCCGATTATCATCTTCATCATTGCAGCGGTTTCCAATGGTGCGAACCTGACGGACGGCTTGGACGGTTTGGCAACGGGCACATCGGCGACTGTTGCTGTGGGATTGGCCATCTTAGCCTACATTTCTGGCAACGTGGTATTTGCGGACTATCTGAATATCATGTACATACCCAATATCGGGGAGTTGGTAATCTACATTTCCGCGCTCATCGGCGCATGCATCGGCTTTTACTGGTGGAACTGCTATCCGGCACAGGTGTTCATGGGTGACACCGGCAGTTTGGCGCTGGGCGGCATCATTGCGGTTTCCTGCATCATCATCCGTAAGGAACTGCTGATTCCGCTCTTGTGCGGCGTGTTCCTCATCCAAAGCATTTCAGTCATCATGCAAGTAAGTTACTTCAAATACACGAAAAAACGCTATGGCGAAGGCCGTCGCATTTTCCGCATGGCCCCCCTCCATCATCACTACCAGAAAAAAGGCATACACGAATCAAAAATAGTACAGAGATTTATCGTGGTAAGCATTTTACTGGTTGGACTAACCCTTGTAACACTGAAGCTTAGATAGGATTCGGGGAATCGTGAAAACGTGAAATCGTGAAATCGTGAAATCGTGAAATCGTGAAATCGTGAAATCGTGAAAACGTGAAAACGTGAAAACGTGAAAACGTGAAAACGTGAAAACGTGAAAAAGATAAAAGATAAATAGATAAACAGATAAACAGATAAACATGAAAAAAGGCAGAAACAGTATTAAAGGCGAGTATAGTTTTGGGACAACGATTGGCAGTTCTGGAATGAGAGATTTTCAGGAGTTGCTCAACATGCGCAACGAACAACTGGCAGGTTTCAAAGAAACATTTAACGACAATGAACACCGCAGAGAATTTGTCAAAAATTTCCGTGGCATTGACTTTATCAATGATGCTGCCTCCGAAAACGCCAACGGCATCTACATGGCGTTATCGAATAGCACGAAAAAAGTCACGTGGATAACTTCCTTCAAAGATTGGGATAAGATTGATGTAGAGACCTTGCAGTTGATCATCCGCAAGGTTGACACCATCGTATATTATGGAAATGAGGATGAATACACGCGCAACTTCATTGATGCGTTGAATATTCGCAACGAACAGAGCACCGACTTGGAAACGGCGGTACGCATTGCATTTTACGCTTCTGAAACCGACACTGCCGTTCTCTTTTCACCTGGCAGGGCGGCCGAAGACGAATATGAAAGCTACGCTGAAAGAGGGGAAAAATTCAAATTATCTGTAGCACAGTTATAACATGAAATTAAAACCGCTTCCTTCATTAAAATTCTATCACGGAATCTACCTCTTGATAGGGATTTTGCTATTCATTTCGGTCATTGCCTCCTATAGTCTTACCGGAGAATTGTGGCAGCCGATATTGCAAGGCATTGGAGGAATGTTGGTTATGTTTGGTGTATCGAAGGTGGATTATAAAAAAATCAATCGACATTGGCTGTTGATATTTTTTATCGCCTTACTTACGCTTGTCTACACCATCGTTTTTGGCCGGGGCGGCGGTGGACGAAGCATAACCATTGCGGGAAAGTCCATCCAGACCTTCTACTTAGTAACCGTCTTATATCTGTTTTATCTGAGTACCGTTTTGGCCATACTGATGAAGGAAAGCGAAAAGACAGGCCAACCTTTCGACAAGCACAAAATAATTTTCCAGCTTGTCATCTTTTGCATTTTCGCCGGCGGCATCGCGATGCGAAACATTTCCACAGCCATTTTGATTGCCACCAGTGGATTCTGTCTCTTCTATGTGGCCGGGACGAGCAAAAAGCTGCTTCTCATTTTCGCCATCGCCGGCATTTTGGGACTCGGTGGATACATTGGTATCAATGCCATCAAAGACAGCAAACAAACAGAGCAGGAGTTGGCAGAAGGTTCCAAAACCAGAGGCAGCACCGGTTACAACCGTATTAAATACTGGCTCACCGGGAAAAGCGACATCGAAGGATACGGCCGACAAATGACCTTGGCCCATACGGCCATCGCCCGCTCAGCGCACCTCCCGAAACCGGGGAAAGGCATGATCAAAGACCGCATGCCAGAAGGTGAAAACGACTTCGTATTCTCACTGATTTGCGAAGAACTTTCCGTCTGGGTCGGCTTTATCATTTTATTCATCTATTTTTTCATTTTTTACAACATCATCACCATCGCACGAAAAGCGGAAGGAAACTTCGTAAAACTCTTTTCCACCGCCATCGCCCTGCTTTTCCTGGGGCAGGTAATCGTACACGTGGGTGCAAATATCAACCTCATTCCCGCAACAGGACAAACATTGCCTTTCATCAGCAGGGGTTCCGCGGCACTTTTCAGCACTTTCTTCCTGTTTGGAGTCTTCATCAACATGGGCAAACAGGTTTTGGTGGGTGTCGACCCCGATGATGACGATTTAATCATTAAATAATTAAAAGTATTACCTTTATGAAAAAAATCCTCACCACTTTATCCCTCATTTGCGCAGTCGCATTCACCTTCGCGCAAGCCATTCCCAATGCCAGTTTTGAAGAATGGAGCGACACTCACACCGCAACGGGTTGGAACTCATCCTTCAACGCTTCAATACCCATCGAATACAGCGGCTTCAATCTCAATGTCGTCATCGATTTCAACGCAGCCACCCGCTTGGCCGACGGCCACACCGGAGAATATTCTGTACAACTCAACTCACAAGAAGCCAATGCACAAATGATGGGAATGAACATTTATACCATCAACCTCCCCGGCATGATTCAATTGGGAGATTTCGATATCGACGCACTCACCAATCTTGATTTTGAGAATGCAGAAATCGACAACATGGACCTGACGCAATACATCCACGGAGGTGTGGCTTTCAACCAAATTCCCAGCAAGATGAAAGCATACGTCACCTACACCACCACCGCCGACACCATGGTGGCTGCCGTAATGCTTACCCGCTGGAACAACGGCCAGCGCGAAGTGGTTGCCAAAGGAGACCTTCAAAGCTGCACACCTTACAACGACTTCACCCAAATTGAAGTTCCCATTACCGTGCAAGAAGGCATGGAAGGCATTGCTCCCGATACGCTGAACATCATCTTCAGCACCGCCAAAGGGATGGCAGACGCGAACACCGTGTTAGTCATCGACGACGTTGAACTCACCATGGGAGACGATGATGCCATTTTTGAAATCGGCGCACTTCCGATTTTCAGCGTACGCCCCAACCCCGCAACAGAAAACATCATTCTCACCCCCGCCACTAACGAAAACTATTCCGCCCGCCTGTTTGACACCAATGGCAAACTCGTTTGGGAAAACAGCAACCTCCAAGGCGAAACCACACTGAATGTCAGCCACTTCACCAAAGGCGTTTACTTCATGCAGGTGAAACAAGGCCAAAACGTGAAATCACAGAAAGTATTGGTGAAATAGTTATTAAACTCCTATAAACCAACTACATGCACTTCACTCTCGCACCACTGCACGGAATCACCAACTATCACTTCAGAAACTCTCTTAACCGCCACGTCGATGGATTCGATTTGGCGGTTACGCCTTTTTTGGCGGTACAGGAAACCGCAAAACTCAACGTGCGCAAATGGCCCGACATACAGCCGGAGAACAACGTGGGTTTGGAAGTCATCCCGCAACTCATCGGCAATGTGCCAACGCACTTCACCGACACCATCCGCGAATTACAAAAGTTGGGGTACCGCCGTTTCAACTGGAACATCGGCTGTCCGTCGGCGCAGGTGGTGCGCAAACAGCGCGGTTGTGGCATCATGCCGTTTCCCGAGCGCGTGGAGGCGGTGGTGAAAGCGGTGACGGAGCAGACCGACTGCGCCTTCTCGGTAAAGATGCGATTAGGTTGGAAGTCGGCGGCGGAGGGGTTGGAGATTGTGGAACGGTTGAACGCTTATTCTCTGGATTTCATTGCGATACATCCGCGGTTGGGCGTGCAGGAGTATGAAGGCGTGCCCGACCTGACGGCCTTCGGTGAGATGCACCGGCGCACGCGGCAACGCGTCATCTACAGCGGCGACATTTTCGACCTTGCCTCCTACCGGCAACTGATGGAGGCGTTTCCCGACCTGCAAAGCGTGATGCTGGGGCGCGGGATGTTGCGGAACATCTTTTTGGCGGAAGAGCTAACGGCAGGCCACCCGCTGGCGGAAGATGAGAAGCGAGAACGTTTCGCCGCCTTCTACGATGACTTTGCGCAGACGATGGTGGTGGCGCGGGGCGAACACGGAACCCTGTCGCTTTTGAAAGAGTTGTGGCACTACTTCGCTGTCTTCTTCCAGCTGAGCGAAGAAGAGCTGCGGGGACTGCTGAAAATCAACGAGTACGCGGAGTTTCAGGGGAGAGCGAGGGAGTTAAGCGCGATGGGCAGATAAAACCGGAATTGGCGCGAAAACCATCGAAATTATACCTTTTCATCTTGTAATGACTTTTGACAAGTGCAAAAAAGTCAAGGGATAATGAATTTCCGCCTTACGGTGTGATAGAGGAAATACGGAGGAAATTGTAAGGGAATTATATTTTATCTATTAATAATGATGCGATAATCATCAATAGATTTTATAAATTATTGATTTATTGTTTATTAGAGTGCATTTTTTGTTTTTTATTTGAATTCAGCTTCCCATATTACCACCCCTTTATCCCTTCTAAGGAGGGGAATGGTCAACGAGGAATTTATAACAGAGGTGCCATATACAGAGGAAGGAACAGCATGCCGTTTTCTTCTTTCAAATCGGCTCCATGCAACACGATAGGGGTTGTGAGGTATTCGCCGAATTTCTCCACACATTTTCGCAATGAAGAGAGCGTATAGCGCTGAGAGGATTTCACCTCAATAGGCGTGATGTTGTGCCTGGATGTCAATTTGCTTTTGGCGGTCAGAAAATCAATTTCCATACGTTCGCTTGCATCATCGCGGTTAGAATTGCCATAGAAATACAATTTGTGGCCATTGGAAGCGAGCATTTGGGCAACAATATTTTCAACGAGCATACCTTCGTTCACTTCCAATTTGTTGAGTAGTAATTTCTGATAGAGTTCGATGGGCACTTTCCCGTTTTCGTCGAAAGCGTGGGAGACAAGCAGCCCCGTATCGCCCATATAGCATTTGAGGGTGTTGCGTTCCATATTGAGACGAAGCCCCACATTGGGTGCGGTACAGTTATAGCAGATGTTCACAATGCCTGCGTCGGCAAGCCAGAAGAAGGCGTCGTCGTAGTCGCGGTAAGACGCGCCAGACTCCAATGCCGACAATCGGAATTTCTTCTCGTGTTTTTGAAGTTGAGAGGGAATCTGTTCAAAAATGCTTTTCACTTTGTGTTCCAAGCCTGCTGCGTATTTGGAAATATCGTTGGTATAAACCTGCAAAATTCCCCGTTTCACTTGGTCCACCTTGTCGAAATCCTTGGAATCAACAAATGCTTGAACGGCTTGCGGCATTCCACCCACAATCATATAGGTGCGGAGATACTCCATTGCTTTGCGGTGGTGTGGCCCCATCTGCTGGCGTCTTTCGAAACATTGCCGTATATATGGCATCAACAAGTCATTGCCAATAGCCCAAAGAAATTCCTCGAAGTCCATCGGAAACATCGGCATGGCCTCCTCTTCGGAAGGAATGACAATGTCGCGCACATTTTTCTTGATGCTGACAAGCGAACCCGTTTCAATATAATGGAATCGGCCGTCAGCCACAAGATATTTGATGGCGGCACGGGCGCGTGGACAAAGCTGCACCTCGTCGAAAACTATGACAGATTTGCCCGGGGTGAGTCGCGTGCCGTAATGGATTTGCAGGTTCATCAGCAGTGTGTCGAGGTCTTCCAAGAGCGTGTCGAACCAGTTCCAAAGCACTTTATCGGCCTTGTTGAAGTCAATGAGTAGATATGAATCGTATTCGTTGCGGGCAAATTCCTCCACAATATAGCTTTTACCAATCCTTCGCGCCCCTTCTATCAGCACAGCTGTTGCACCGTTTCGTTGTGTCTTCCACTCTAATAACTTATTGTAAATCTTTCTTTTCATAAATAAACTCAGCTTTTCAAGATTATTGAACGTGCAAAAATACAACTTTTCAAGATTATTGAAAGCACAAATTTACAACTTTTCAAGATTATTGGTATTTTTCGTTGCTAATTGCTAATTGCTAATTGCTAATTAACATACGCGCTCAATCCTTCAATCTTACGTCCTGCGGCAAGGCGTTTGAAATGCGGAGCAAGGTCTTTCATAAGGTTCTCTTTGGCGGCCTTGCGTACTTTCCTACCCAGATTGATAAAGATTTCGTTGAGCTTGTCTTCGTCAATACGGGCGAAACGGATGGCCGCAATCACGGTGGCTCCGACCGACGAAACCACATATTCAGTCGTTGGCACCAACCAGTACGGCTGCACCAGTACGGCCAGCGCAACGGTGAATG
>JAKSME010000055.1 GCA_024400785.1 Bacteroidales bacterium | reverse complement strand
CCTTTTCACCTTTCGCCCTTTCCACGAAATTAACCGTTTAACCGATCTTAACCGTTTAACCGATCTTAACCGTTTAACCGATTTTAACCGTTTAACCAATCTTAACCGTTTAACCGATCTTAACCGTTTAACCGATTTTAACCGTTTAACCGATTTTAGCCGTTTAACCGATTTTAACCGTTTAACCGAATATAGTCGACAAAGCTACAACACGGTAATACTTCCATGATTGATACGGCGGTAGTCGTTACCATCGAGGTAACTGATGCGGTAGGTGTAAACAGTATTGGAAAGGATTTTCCCGTTCACCGTGCCATTCCAGCGAAAATGGGCATCTTCGGAGCGATATACCAACATACCCCAACGGTCATAAATCACCACCTCGACATCAGAAATCTGGTCGGCGATAAAGTCAGGGACAAAGAACTCATCATTCACGCCGTCCTCATTGGAAGGTGTAATGGCGTTGGGTAAGAACATGTTGAAATCGCATGTGGGAATGAAGACTTGCGCGCTCTCCTGGCACTGACCGGTGTATGCAGTAACAATAAACGTTCCCGGATGCTTCACAATGATTTGCGTAGCAGTTTCTCCCGTGTTCCAATGAATATTGTCCAATGTGGTATTAACTTCCAAAACAGCCTCATGATTTTCACAGAAATCTTCAGTCAAGTTATTGAGTTCCAGATGGTTTTCAACGACGCGGAGAGTTAGGGTTATACTGCTGTCGCACCCCATAGAGGTAAAACGCGGGAAATAATAAGTGGCATTTTCAGCGGTTCCCACCTCAAAGGTAGTATCGGCTGGAGAATAGTCATAGGCCAACCGCGTTTGGCGGATGGTGCATTTGTCAACGACTTCGTAGGAGGGAGTCACGCGCAACTGCAGACGCACGACGCTATCGCAGCCATCGGCGGTGGGAAAATGTTGATCGTAAGTACCTGATTCCGTATAAGTCTCATCATAAAACAGATACGATTCACCTGCGCAGATATTGGCCGTCTGCTCAATCAATACAGCGGGTAAAACGGTAAGATGAAGCGTTACCGAGCTGTCGCAGCCGGAGGCAGTCTGCCCAGCATGTTGATGCTCAGTTGTACCCGGAGTGTTGGCCGGAATGGTAAATCCGTGATTATTATAAGTTTCGCCCTGGCAGATGGTGTCATAAAAGACCAAGTTGATGCCATCATTCACGGTAACGGTGGCGCTAACGGTAGCGGTACACATTCCGCCGGTAGTTCCTGTAACGGTATAAGTGGTGGTTTCTTGCGGTCGCACAGTGATGCTGGCCGTTGTAGAGCCGGTGTTCCAAAGATAAGTGTCTGCGCCGCTGGCAGCAAGTGTTGCAGGCTCACCCATGCACACCGCAACATCTTCCAATTGCAGTTGCGGCGCCGGATGCACAATCAGTTCGCAGGTGGTAGCATTTCCATAGGAGGTACCATTCCACACACGCATGGTGTAAGTACCTGATTGAGCAACGGTCGCATTAGGTATGGTAAGAACATTCGTAGTCGTAGTTTCTGCAAAGTTGTTCGGTCCTGTCCAGGCGTAATGGACAGCACCCGCAGACATTTGTGCCGTGAGCGTGGCAGTTTCGCCCTCACACACCTCATCGCCCGTAACCGGAGAGGTGATGGTGCAGTCGGTTTCCGCAGTAGAACTTGCATCGGAGGAGAAATTGATATTGCCACTCACACCTTCCCAGTTGGAAATCAGCACAATATACCATTGACCGACCTGAGCATTACGAATATGGATCCACTCTGTGGGTGATGGGGTGGAACTGCAGTCCACAAGCGTGCCCGACGGTGTCGGGTTATACCAGTCTGTCGTCCAACTATCACCATAAGTAGTACTATAAATATCGTTATCCACATAGGTAGGATGGTGACTAAAAAACTGTGACTCATAGTAATAATAGTAGTAAGAATAATCAACAGAGAGGTTGTCATAAAGATAATTAGAGAGGTTGGTTGTCCAACTGTAGCACATATTGGCCATATCGGCATCGGTGAAAGGTCCCCAGCAGGCATAGTCGATGTCACCGCCGCCGGTATGTTGGAGGAAGATGTTCAAATTGCCCGCTTGACTGATACGCATCTTAAACCAAGCGGGATTGGGGCCTCCTGAATACGGATCGATACAACCCGTGGTATTCATATAGTAAAGTTCTGATGCATAACCACTTGTACCAGCGCTATAAGTCAATCCGTATGGATTTTGGTCGGTACAGAAAGGTGTAGCGTTCATTTGTGTGCCATTACACAAACAATTGGCTTGGGCGCAAATATTTTCAGGATTTTCACAAAAAACAGCACAAAAAAGAAGACTCAGCAATAAGAGTTTAAATTTCTTCATAGTAAATAAATAAAGGGCGGCAAAGTTACAACTTTTTTCAATGAAAAACTTTCTAAAAAAATTGTAACTTTGCCGCCCGAAACGAAACAACACAAATCTTCATTTTATGAAAAAAACAACCCACTCCATTTCATTTGCAGCCATCGTATCACTTTTTTTCATGTGGGGTTTTATCACATGCATGAATGACATTCTAATTCCGGAATTCAAAGAGATGTTCGACCTGAGTTACGCTGCTTCCATGTTTGTACAGCTCTGCTTTTTTGGAGCATATTTTGTTGGTTCTCTCATTTATTTCATTGTTTCTGTCACAAAAGGAGATCCTATCAACAAGATAGGTTATAAGAAAGGGATTTTGGCTGGATTAATTGTGGCAGCCATCGGATGCGCATTGTTTTATCCGGCATCCACATTAAAGATGTACGGGCTCTTTCTTGCAGGATTATTTGTTATTGGGCTGGGAGTCACCATATTACAGATAGCGGCCAACCCTTATGTCACCATTTTGGGAGAACCAGAGGGGGCCTCTGGTCGTTTGAATCTGTCACAGGCATTCAATTCGCTGGGAACGACGTTGGCCCCGATGTTGGGCGGCATCATGCTGGCCAAGTTGGGCGATGCGTCGCACATTCACATTCCCTACCTCATGCTCAGCGGCTTGTTTCTTCTCATAGCGCTGCTTATTGCCGTTGTCCCCCTTCCCTCTTTCCAAAACAACGACAAAATCGAATCGGGAGCAGCTGCTTTGAAGGATAAGACGTTGGTTCTCGGTATCTTCGCCATTTTCTGTTACGTCGGTGCCGAAGTGTGCATCGGCAGCAGTTTCATCAACTGTTCCAAAGAGCTCATTCCCGATATTGCGGAAGAATCCACCAAAATTTTCCTTGCTTTCTATTGGGGAGGTTTGATGATCGGCCGGTTTCTGGGCTCCTTGTCACTCATCAGCTACAAAAACAATTTCAACAAATACGGAGTGATGACCTTAGTGGCATTCGGTGTGTTCGCACTCCTTCTCGGCGTAACCTACTTCCTTCACCCCAACACCTTCTCTCCCAGCACGATGCTGCCGTACCTGATTTTCATTGTCATCAACATTTGCGCCTTTATCGTTGGAAAATCCAAGTTCACGCAAATGATTGCCATCTTCTCGGGCGTCAACATCATCTTCCTCATTTGCGCCATGGTTGTCACTGGATATTCCTCCATTTGGTTGTTGTTGGCCACCGGCCTGTTCAACTCCGTCATGTGGGGGAATATTTTTTCCGGTGCCATCGCCAATTTGGGCAAATACAAGGCGCAGGGGTCTTCTTTGTTGGTCATGGCCATCGTCGGCGGAGCATTGCTTCCACCGCTCCAAGGCGTTGTGGCTGACGGACTTACTGCTTTACAAACCTATGTCGACACCCATCCGGAATCCTTAACCTTCTTGCAAGGATGCCATTTCGGAGGTTATCACTACTCATACTTTATTCCGATTTTAGCCTACGCTTACCTGATTTTCTTCGGAATCAAAGACGAAAAACTGTCCAAAACTAACGAATGATGTCTTCATATTTCACTTCAATAATCTTATATTGGTTTTGAAGTGATTTGAGTTTCATACGTTTTTTATCACCGGAAATAGTAATGACAGGGGCATATTTTCCGACCATTTCACGATGGAATAACGCCACGTCGTCGAGACTGAAATTTTTCATGAGATCCATTTGTTCTTTGCGAGGATCTTTTGAGTAACCCAACTCTTTCCACGAAACATATTGTGCGGGATAATCGCGGAAATCGATGTAGGAAGCCTCCATTTTCTTTATGGCAGCAGTCTGGGCATTTCTAAACTTTTCCGATTTAAGGGGAAATTCGGCCAGCAACTTCATCATTTCGGTACAACCCTCGACCGTTTTATCGGCCTGCGTGCCCAAATATCCATAAATGTAACCCGGTCGGCGATTTTGAGCATCATAGGTAACGGCGCCGTAAGCAGAGTAGCCCAAAGAACGCAACTCTCTGATTTCTTGGAAGATGATTCCGGCCATACTTCCTCCCATATAGGCATTGTAGGCCTGACACAGCATGCGATGGCGGATGTCATTGATTTTTTGCCCTTGAATATAAAAATAGATGTTACTTTGTAAGAAGTGCTTATTTGAAGCCACGAAAATGGTCGGTTCCTTGTAGGTTTTAAGTGGTGCGATAGGGCGCTCGCCATGCTTTGCCTTATCGAGCAGACCGAATTTTTCACGAAGGAAGTCACTAACGAATTGGGCATCCAAATTTCCAACGTACGTAACATAACCATCATAGCTTCTTATCTTTGTGAAAGATTCCAACAATTCTTTACCCGTTACAGACTTCAATTCATCCAAGGTGACAGTTCTGAGATAGGGAGAATTTTCTCCATACAAAGCATAGTTAAACAATGCATCGCCCCACACTTCGGCATCACTTTTGCGCATTTGCTGCTCATTTTTCAGTTCTTCAATCAAAGTGGAAAGTTTGCTTTCATCATTGTCGGGCGTGAAAAATTTATCACGACAAAGAAGGAGAATTTGCCCAAAATCTTTGTCAAAACCAGAAATTGAAACATAAGTTTTGTCGTTGGAAGCCCAAACATCCATCAACGCACCCAGCCCCTGGAGTTCCAATTGAAAATCCGTAAATGACTGTTTCTGAGTTCCTTGAAGATTAAAATAGTTGATGGCTGTTTCCAACTTTTCATCCATAAAAGTTCCATAATTGAAAACGAGTGTCAAGGTAAAAATATCGTTCATCGGGTTTTTGCTGCTATAAAGCGTATAACTGTCAGTAACCTGAGTTTTAACGACCTCTTTTTCCAGACTCACATTCTGAGACTCAACATGCTTCACGGGCATTTTTTCAATTATTTTGGCAAATTCCGACCGAGCTTCGGTATTTTTTGCAATAACGGGAGTCCAGTTCGGTTTGTTCAATTTTTCCATTTTTTTCACCCCCGGGTTGGAACGAATAATCATGCAGTTATCGCCGAAGAAGCGGTTGGCCACATCTACCAAATCCTTTTTCGAAAGATTTCGGATCATTTGTTCTTTTTTAGAAAGAAAATCCACGTCCTGCTTACTGGAAACCATGTCCAAAACCGCATAAAATTTATCGTTGATGGACTCCATACCCGTCAGATAATCAGTAAGATAATCCATCTTAACGGCATTAAAGAGTTGGTCGCTGAAATTGCCAGTTTTGAGGGAATCGATAACGGCGAAAATCAGTTCTTCGGCCTGTTCGTGAGTTTGTCCGAGAATTTTGGGGACATAGAAAAGGGCGAACATTCCATTTTCAAGCATTCCATAGTTAAATCCCTGAGCTGCAAGCAATTTATTTTCATTTCCCAATTTGTCGAGGAGGCCAGTTCCGCCCTCGTTATTGAGCAATGAGCCCAAAATATCGAGATAAAAAGAGGTCTCATCCATTTCGCCGGTAGTTTGAAAACCGACAACGCCCATTTTCACAGGGGTCTCATGGAAATTCACAATCTGATGGCCGTTGAAAGGCTTGACTTTTTGATGCAAATCCGTATCAAAACGCTCAGAGCTATTGGCCAAATTCACGTCAACGCCGGCGGCTTTGTTATGCATTTGGCCGAGAATATTTTCTAACATAGGGTGAATTTCATCCGAGACGAAGTCACCGACGAGCACCAAAGTCATATTGGCAGGATGGTAGTACGCATTGAAAAAGTTCTGCATGGCAGAGGGTTGAGGATTTTTAAGATGCTGTTGGTAACCGATAACGGGACGGCCGTAAGGATGGTCGCCATAGGCGGCTGCCAAGGCATCTTCCATGAACACCATAAAAAAGTTATCGTGATACATATTGTATTCTTCGTAAACTGCTTCCAACTCACTTTGGAAAAGACGGAAAATGGGGTTGCGGAAACGCTCGGCATAAACGGTGAGCCATTTCTCCAACTGGTTGGATGGAAACTGATTATAGTAAACAGTAACGTCATTGCTGGTAAAAGCGTTCACCTCTTTACCACCCATTTTATCCAAGATCACATCCACCTCGTTAGGAATGGCATACTGGGTGGCCTTGTTGCTTAACTGGTTGATATGCAACAAAATCTTCTCGCGCTGCCGCTTATCCGTAAGTTCGTGAAGTTCATCATAAAGCATGGTTATGCTGTCCAAAAACACCTTTTCGGCATTCCAATCCAGAGTGCCAATCCGGTCGGTTCCTTTAAACATGATGTGTTCAAGGTAATGTGCCATGCCGGTATTATCGGCCGGGTCGTTTTTGCCTCCCACATGGACACAAATTGCGCCATAAATCTGCGGCTGATGGTGATCTTCACAAAGCACTACATTCATTCCATTACCAAGTGTAAATGTCTGTAATTTAATATTTTGTGAAAAAGCGACAAAAACAGACAAAAAGATTACGAGAGAGAGAACTACTTTCTTCATAAATAAAAAAATTTGTGTGGCAAAGATACAAAATAGTTATGAAATCACTTAAAATCAAGAAACATTTTTGTATTTTTGCATCTTGTTTGAAATTAGTACAGTGCCGAGTCTTCCTCCCCGAAATAAAAAAGAAATTCTTCAATCAGGTATTTGCAAATACTTGATTATAGGAATGATATACATTTTATCATTTCCTTGTTCTGCACAATTTTACAACGGGTCGCAGCTCACCTGTGCGAAAAATCGGGTGCAATTTCAGAAACAAAATTGGGAGTACTACCGCACGGTGCAATTTGACGTTTACTTTTACCCTACAGGAAAAGAACTGGCTGAATACACGCTGCAGCAAGCCCCGCAGGTGATTGACGATATCGAAAGGATGCTCAATTTCACCTCGACAAAGAAGATTCAGTTCATCGTTTATAACACGCAGTCTGACTTTCGGGAATCGAATTTTGCGTACGACAACGAAAACTTTTACAATCAGGGTGGCGTTACAAACATCTATGGGACAAAGGTTTATCTTTACTTTGATGGCAACCGCGCGCATTTCGACCGCATGCTCAGAGCGGGCGTGATGAACCTATATGCCAACTGGGTGATTAACGGGACGTCTGTGGGTGCCAACATCTCTTCTGAAAGCATGTTAGATGTCCCCAACTGGTACTTTTCGGGGCTGGCCTCGTACATCAGCAACGAATGGGACAGCGAAGTTGACGCGCATGTGAAGAGTGGAATTCTCACTGAAAAATATGCCGACTTTGACGAATTGTCTCCTGTGGATGCCACTTATGCGGGGCATTCCTTTTGGAAGTACATCGCGGACCGTTTCGGGCAGAATTCCATTCAGGCCATTCTTTTTGCCACCCGCACCTACAGAAGCCACGAACGCGGTTTCTACAGCGCGACTGGCGTACCCTACAAACAGTTGTTAATTGATTGGTACAGAAATTATTACATTGCTTACAAGAAAGATATCAAGCGTGAGAAGCCAGAAGACGACGGGATTTTGAAACGACCGAAGGAGAAACGCAACTACAATCAATTCCGACTTTCTCCCAAGGGGGATGGCTATGCCTACGTCACCAATGAAGCCGGCCGCATGACCATCTGGTTGAAGATGGACGACGTGAAAAAACCTCGCCGCGTCTATCATCGTTATCATAAAACCGAAGACAATCCCGACCTCTCCTTCCCCCTCCTCGCCTGGCACCCCAACGGGAAAATTTTAGGATTCACCATTGAAGACGCGGGACGTTGCTATTATTATCCCTACAACCTTGAAGAGAAAAAGTGCGAAAAAAGGCAACTTATTGACGTCGAAAAAATTACCGACATCTCTTTTTCAACAGACGGCAAACTGCTGCTTTTCTCCGGCTTCCAGCACGGCCAATCCGACATCTTCGTTTACAGTCTGCGAGCCCGCTCCTTCCAAAACCTCACCAACGACTTCTACGACGACTATCAACCCCGCTTCATCAATCAAAACAAACAGATCATATTCTCCTCTAACCGTCCTGACAATCAGCTACATGCGAAGGAAAAATTTTATAATCTCCACCCACAAAAGACTTACGACCTTTACATGTACGACTACGCCGCTAAGTCGGTGGACTTGATGCGACTGACCTACACACCGGAGGCCACGGAAAGCGACGTGCGCGCTTTGGAAGATGGAGGCATCACCTATTTGAGCGACGAAAACGGAATCAAGAACCGGTACACTGCCCAATTCGACAGCACCATCAGCCGAATTGACACCATCATCCACTATGCCTATTATGCCAATAGTCAGGAAGTTACAGACCGAGCATATAGCATTTTGGAACAAGATTACTGTCCACAGACGGGACAAGTAGCGGAAGTTATGTTGCGAAAAGGCGTTAAACGAATGTATATCAGCCAGATAGAGACGAAGCCGCTGGCTCATGAAGCAAGTTTGGCGGCCTTCAAGATTCAGATGCTGGCCGCGCAGGCACGACGCGACAGTGTGGCAGCCGCACGCAAAATCACTCTGCCCGAAAACTACCGACACCGCGGCTTCCATCAGCTGCGCCACAGCGACTTGAGCTCACCCTCCCGCCCAGAAAACGATGCCGACAGCAGCAACGACAGCACCGCGTTCAATCGTGTTGCAGCACGCAATTATTACACACAATTTTCAATCAACCAATTAGTTACGCAAGCCGACTTCAGCTTTCTCAATACCACCTACCAACAATTCACTGGAGGGACGACGCCCGTCTACCTCAATACCGGCATCAATGCCTTGGTCATGGTCGGCATCAACGACCTGTTTGAAGACTACCGCATCACCGGCGGTTTCCGTCTTTCCTTCGACCTGGAAAGCAACGAATTCATGTTCAGCTACGAAGACCTTCACCGACGCTTGGACCATCAGGTGGTGGTTTACCGTCAGAGTATCAAGTCGGCAATTGGCGACTACTACTACAAGTTGCACTCCAACAGCATCTTTTACATCATGAAATATCCGTTCGACAAGTTCAACAGTTTGCGACTCACGCTGAACGGGCGCTATGAGACCAACATCATCGCGGGGTTGGACGACATCACGTTGAAAGCGGCGGACGAACGCCACTGTTGGGCGGGCGCGAAACTGGAATACATCTTTGATTCTTCCAAAGATCTTTACACAAACTTGTGGAAAGGCAGCAAAATCAAGGTCTTCGCGGAATACCAACATCGTTTGGACAAAGAAAACAAGCACCTGTTTGTGGTTGGGTTCGACGTGCGCAAATCGGTAAAAGTATACCGGAACATGACTTGGGCGACGAGAATTGCGGCATCCACCAACTTCGGAAGCAGCCGCCTCGTTTATTACATGGGAGGCGTTGACAACTGGATTTTTGCCAAATTCAACAGTGACATTTGGGTGGACCAAAGCAAGAATTACGCCTATCAAACGCTGGCAACCAACATGCGCGGCTTCAAACAAAACATCCGCAATGGTACCTCTTTCGCATTGATTAGCACTGAGTTACGCATTCCATTCGTACAACTCATCGCCCGCCGGCAAATCTCAAACAACTTCCTCAACTCGCTGCAACTCTTAGTTTTCGGCGATGTCGGTACGGCATGGACCGGTGCCACGCCCTATTCGGAAGACAACTGTTTGTACACCCGCTGGGTTCACAGTGGCGACATTACAGTTCGGGTGAAACGCCAAGTCGACCCCATCATCGGCGGGTTTGGTCTTGGGTTGCGAGCCAAACTTTTCGGATACTTCCTCCGCTTGGATTATGCGTGGGGCGTGGAAGATTTCAAAATCGAAAACAAAACGGGCATGTTGTTGTTTTCCATCGGTTTAGATTTTTAACAATTTACAAATCACATAAAAAGAAACCTTATTATTATGAAAAAAATCCTTACCCTTTTATTTTGTTGGTGCGTTACGGCCATGGTTAGCGCTCAGACCACGATACCAAATGCCGGATTTGAGCAGTGGAACAACGGGGCTCCGTCAAGTTGGGCCACGGCCTTTTCATTCGACGCAAGTATCGTATCCATAGAATACAATTCGGGCGAGCGTACAAGTGATTCGCACACAGGGAATTACGCCATGAAATTACATCCAGTACCGTTGGATCTCACCATTACGACGTATTCGCTGCCTGGGATTGGGCATCTTGGCTATTTCAACACCGAAGTGGGGCTCACGTCGTTGTTGGGCATCTTCAACGGCGGAATTTCCGGCATCATCAATGCTTTGATTGAAGGCGGCATCACTTGCAATCAGGTTCCCTCGAAAGTGACCGCCTGGGTGAAATACATTCCCGCCAGCGATGATGAAATGACAGTAACGGTGCGCTGCCTCCGCGAGGGCGAAGTGGTGGCCGAAGGAACCTACACGAGCCATTCCGCCAGCGGCGTGTACCAACAGATTGAAGTGCCCGTGACCGCTTCCGTTTCTGACGCACCCGATATGCTCAACATCATTTTCAGTTCCGGAAGCAAAGAAGGAACACAGCTTTACATTGACGACGTAGAACTCGTTTTTGAAACGCCCGAGGATCCCGATGGCATCAACGAGTGCAACGCCATTTTCAGTGTTGCGCCAAATCCGACGAGCGAGATGCTGAACATCCAATCGACCATGAACGGAAACTACAGTGTCAGCATGTTCGATACCAACGGCAAATTGGTTTGGGAAGGCAATGATTTTCAAGGTAATACACAAATTGATGTTTCCGACTTCGATGCTGGAATTTACTTCGTCCGTATTACAAACAACGGCTTGACCAGAACGCAGAAAGTCATCATCCGGTAATGTTCGGCTAAGCGTGAAAACGGTTAAACGGTTATAATTCAAACAACTTTCGCAAGCCGTTTATTTTCTTGCTGTAATGGAGACTTGCGACTTTTCAAGTCGGAATTGGAAATATGATGGCAAATCCATTCATTAAGAAGCTGCGCTTCCTTTCTTCCTCTTCGCTCGGCAAAGCCCAAACAAGTTTGGCTTTGCGCTCACTCATTCGTCAGGTCTCAAGTCTCAAGTCCTAAGTCTGTTATAATTATTTTGTTGACTTGCGAAACTTGAATAATTCATCTATAGAAAAGGGAGATGGAGTGGAAATTTCCGCTCTATTTTTCTTTTAAACTATTGTATTTATTAAAGAAAAAGCACTAAATTTGCGCGCTTTTTGTTGAAGAACAAATTTTTAATCAACCTATTAAATAACAAACAATTATGGCTAAGAAAAATTTTATGACTTGCGACGGTAACTGCGCTGCGGCTCATGTTGCGTACATGTTCAGCGAAGTCGCCGCCATCTATCCTATCACTCCTTCAAGCCCGATGGCTGAATACATCGATGAATGGAGCGCAGGTGGCAGAAAGAACATCTTTGGTGAAAACGTGAAGGTTGTTGAAATGCAATCTGAAGCTGGTGCTGCCGGTGCCGTTCACGGTTCTTTGCAGGCTGGTGCCCTCACCACAACTTACACTGCATCACAGGGTTTGTTGCTGATGATCCCCAATATGTACAAGATTGCCGGCGAATTGCTCCCCGGCGTTTTCCACGTTTCCGCTCGTGCTCTGGCTGCTCAGGCACTCTCCATCTTCGGTGACCACGCCGACGTGATGAGCGCTCGTCAGACCGGTTTCGCTATGCTGGCTACCGGTTCCGTTCAGGAAATCATGGACTTGGCTCCTGTAGCTCACCTCGCCGCTATCGAAGGCCGCGTTCCTTTCGTACACTTCTTTGATGGTTTCCGTACTTCTCACGAAATCCAGA
>JAKSME010000054.1 GCA_024400785.1 Bacteroidales bacterium | reverse complement strand
GCCGTGGCTAAAAACAAGAAACCCGTCAATGTGAATATCAAAAACCGCAAAGCGGAATTTGAATATTACCTGCACACCACCTTTACCGCAGGTCTTGTGCTTACTGGCACCGAAATAAAATCCATCCGTGCCGGAAAAGTCAATCTTACCGATTCCTATTGCTCTTTCATCAATAATGAACTTTGGGCGCATAACATCCATATCAGTGAATATGACAATGGAAGTTATAATAACCATGTTCCCAAACGCGACCGTAAGTTGTTGTTAAACAGAAAGGAATTGAAAAAAATTGCGGCGAAACTCAATGATCGCGGTATGACCATCATTCCCACGCGCATGTGGATTAATGAAAACGGTTATGCCAAACTCGACATCGCAATCGCCCGCGGCAAGAAAATGTTCGACAAACGCGACAGCATTAAGGAAAAAGACCAGCGTCGCGCTGCTGCGAGAGGGGAGGAGGATTAAAAACCGCTATCAATTATGGAAATAGGATTTTCAAAACAGTTGGACGACGCCATCGTTGAGATTTCAAAACTGCCCGGAATCGGTAAGCGGACGGCTTTGCGGTTGGCGCTCCACATCCTGAAAATGGAAGCCCGCGACGTGACCTTGCTCACCGAGTCTATCACCGCGTTGAAGGAAAAGGTCTGCTACTGCAAAGAGTGCCACAACCTTTCCGACACGGAAATCTGTGACATTTGCGCCAACCCCAAGCGCGACAAGCGTATCGTGTGCGTGGTGCGCGACATCCGCGATGTGGTTGCCATCGAAAACACCAATCAGTATAGCGGCGTCTATCACGTGCTTGGCGGAGTCATCGCCCCGATGGACGGTGTCGGACCGCAGCAGCTCAACCTCGAAAGCCTCTTCCAACGCGTTGATGCCGGCGGTATCGGCGAAGTCATACTCGCCCTGCCCGCCACCGTCGACGGCGATACCACCAATTTCTATATCTACAGAAACATTCAGGGCAAAGTTCCCTGTATCACCACTATAGCGCGAGGCATCGGCATCGGCGAAGAACTTGAGTACACCGACGAAGTCACCCTCGGGCGCTCACTCCTTAGCCGTACCTCCTTCGAAAACAATTACACCAAACGTTCTTAGCGAATGGAAAACTGATCTCACCACCCACCTCGAATCTCAAGTCTCAAGTCCCAAGTCCCAAGTCTCAAGTCCCAAGTCCCAAGTCTCAAGTCCCAAGTCTCAAGTCTAAAGTCTAAAAAAACAAATGCATCAATTCATCGATATACTCACAAGCACTGTCGGCATCACCTGTCTGGTGATGGTGATGATGTTACTTATTGAGTTTGTGAATGTTAGCTCTTCTGGTAAAATTCTGGAAAAACTGCACAACAAACCTTTTTTGCAGGTCCTTGTTTCTTCATTGCTGGGTTTGATTCCCGGCTGTATCGGCGGCTTCACCATCGTATCGCTTTATACTCACCGCTTGTTGAGTTTCGGTGCGTTGGTGGCGGGAATGATCAGTACTTTCGGTGACTCAGCATTTCTGCTGTTCGCCATCAGTCCGCATACAGCCCCCGCGCTGTTGTTGTCGCTTTTCGGGGTGGCGCTTGTGGCCGGTTTCATCACCCATGCGCTTTTCAAAAATCGACAGTTTTACAACCGCGACATGCACACGCTGGAACTTCATCAGGGGCATCAGCACGAGCACGGCCGTGCGGAGCTGTCGTGGAAGAACATCAAAAAGATTTCCTTCGCCCGTGCCATCCTGATTTTCGGTTTGGTGATGTATCTTACGGCGCTCGGCACCGGCGTCATTTCCCACGAACATGGCTCAATGCCCGACATGAGACCGCAGAGCGAGATGGTTGCCAGCAACGGCCATCACTGCGAGACGGATTGCCACGAGCATCATCACTACGATGCTGAATGCGTCGGTGAAGGCGAACATCATCACGCAGAAGGCGAAGAACACCACCATCTGCACGGCGAGAACATCGTCTTTGGCATTCTCGCCCTGCTGATGTTGCTGGTGGTCATACTTTGCTCCGAACATTTCCTACAGGAACATCTCTGGGAACATGTGATCAAGCACCACTTTATGTCGGTGCTATTATGGACTTTCGGAGTCTTGGCTGCACTCGCTGTTTTGAATCATTTTGTTGATTTACAGGATGTTATTGCACAAAATCGTTGGATGACGTGGGTGCTGCTGTTTGTGGCTCTGGGCATCGGCATCATTCCCGAATCGCAACCTCAGTTTGTTTGGATTTACCTTTTTGCTACGGGGGCCATCCCATTCAGCATTCTTCTCGCCAGCTCCATCGTGCAAGACGGCCATGGCGCACTCCCGCTTCTCGCATATTCCCGTAAAAGTTTCTTGATGATGAAAATCGTCAATATCGCCTTCGGCCTGCTTGTCGGCCTCGCCGGCCTTTTGATTGGCTTCTAAATAATTGATAATTAAGAATTAAGAATTAATAATTAACCGTTTTCACGTTTTTCACGTTTCCACCTTTCCACGAACATGTCACTGTATCTCATTCCATCCCCACTTGGCGAAAGCGATTTCAATCGCGTTTTCCCGACTTTCAACCGTCAGATTATCAACGATATCAATTATTACATTGTAGAAGACGAGCGTACGGAGCGTCGCTTTTTGAAGGAATTGGGCATCCAAACGCCCATAGAAAATCTGACTTTTTTCCACATGGACAAGCATGCTAAAGGTTTGGATGTTAAGGAGTTTCTTCAGCCATGTTTGGCAAGGGAGAACGTGGGTTTGCTTTCGGATGCCGGAGTTCCCTGCGTGGCCGACCCCGGGCATTTGGTAGTGAGCGAAGCCCATCGTTTGGGCATCCAGGTGGTGCCGCTCGTCGGACCGTCCTCCATTCTTTTGTCTTTGATGGCCTCCGGTTTGGGCGGGCAGAATTTCGCTTTCCATGGCTACTTGCCCATGGAGCAGCCCGACCGCGAACGCAAGCTGAAACAGCTGGAAGGTTTCTGCACCAAGTTCAAACAAACGCAAATTTTTATCGAAACCCCTTATCGTAACAATCACGTTTTCAATTCAATAGTAAATGTGTGCGCACCGAATCTCCGCCTCTGCATCGCCTCCAACGTTACTTGCGAAAATGAGTCGATTGTTACGAAAACCATCGCGCAATGGCGCAAAACCACTGTAGACCTTCATAAACAACCTACCATCTTTTTGATGAATATCTAAAAACAAGAATCCTCTTTTTTTACTATTAAAATCATGATAAAGATCCATTGTATTAATAGTCAGCGAGAAACGGAGTATCCTCATGGTACTTGTCTCGCCGACATCGCGAAGAATGAAAATGTGAAGCTGGGCTTTCCCATTTTGGGGGCCTTGGTCAATAACAAGGTGCGCGACATGAGTTACCGCGTACACAAGCCCTGTTACATCTGCTTTTTCGACATCACCTCCACTTACGGTTCCGACATGTACAAGCGTTCGCTTTATTTCATGCTGTATAAAGTTGTGAGCGACCTGCTTCCCGATGTGAAACTGCGCATTTTACATTCTATTTCGGGTGGAAAATATTGTGCCTTAGATGGTTATAACGGAGAGATTACAGAAGAACTGGCTGCAAGATTGAAGGAGGGTATGATGGATTTGGTGAAACGCGATATCCCTTTTATCCGCAGAGAATACCCTACAGCACAAGCACTTGCAGAATATGCCAAGCACGGCATGGATGAAAAATCGCGTCTTTTCCAATACCGCAAGCGTCTGTTTACCACCATTTACGCGTTGGACGATAAAATCAACTATTATTACGGTTTCTTGGTTCCGTCGACGGGATATATTACGGTTTTCAATGTTGAAAAATATGAAAACGGACTTTTGTTGAAAATGCCGTGGCCGAAACACCCCGACACACTCAGCAATACGCGCCGTCACCCCAAGTTGTTCTCTGTCTATCAGGAATATAAGGATTGGGCCATGAAAATGGGCGTGCCGTATGTGATGGATCTCAACGAGAAGGTCGTGGCAGGCGAAATCGGAGACATGATTCGTATCACAGAGGCCTTTTTGGAAAACAGATTCGCTAAAATCGCCAAAGAAATCCGTGAACACGAGAAAGTTAAGTTGGTGATGATCAGTGGCCCGTCGAGCTCGGGAAAAACGACCAGTTGCAAACGAATTTCGGTGCAATTGGCCCTTCAGGGCTATACACCCGTGCAGGTTTCCGTGGACGATTTCTTTGTGGAAAGAGAGCAAACTCCCTTGGATAAAAATGGCGAAAAGGACTTTGAAGCATTGGAAGCCATTGATCTTGAGTTGTTTAACAATACGTTATTGAAGTTGATGCAGGGCGAAGAGGTAGAACTTCCCACTTTTGATTTCCAACAGGGCAAGAAATTGTGGTTGGGTAAAAAGGTGCAGATGAAAGAAAATTCCATCCTGATTATTGAAGGCATCCACTGCTTGAATCCGAAACTCACCTCCGCCATACCCGATGAATTGAAGTACAAGATTTTCGTTTCGGCGCTCACTTCCATCTCCATTGACTCGCAGAACCCGATTCCAACCACCGACAACCGTTTGATTCGCAGAATTGTACGCGACCACAAATATCGCGGCTACTCCGCCCTCGACACGTTGCGCCGTTGGCACAGCGTTAGAAACGGCGAAGTCAAAAACATTTTCCCGTATCAAGAAAATGCTGATGCCATGGTGAATACGGCGCTCATTTTCGAGTTGGGCATTCTCAAACCGTACGCAACCCCGGTACTGAATGATGTCCCCGAAACCGAGCCCGAGTATGCGGAGGCCCGCCGCCTTCTGAAACTGCTTTCTTATTTCAAGACCATCCCGCAGGAACAAATTCCCGGAACTTCCATTCTCCGCGAGTTCGTCGGTGGCAGTCAGTTCAATTATTAATCAACCGTTATGCTCCATTCTTATGCCGAAGTTTGCGATTTGGTTCGCCAACGTCCTTCCGGACAGGTGATTACTGTGCTCGGCCCAACGGCGACTGGTAAAACACGCCTCGCTGTCCGCCTCGCTCGCGACTTCAATGCGGAAATCATTAGCGCCGACTCCCGCCAGGTGTATCGCGGCATGGATATCGGAACAGGGAAGGATTTGTCGGACTATTTCATTGATGGACAGCAAATTCCATATCATCTTATCGACATTGTGGAACCCGGAACCGAGTACAACGTGGCTCAATATCAGCAGGCGGCGTATTTGGCGATGGACGACATCAAGTCGCGGGGCAGGGAAGTGTTGATTTGTGGTGGCAGCGGCATGTATGTGGAGGCACTGCTCGGCGGTTATCGACTTTCACCGATAGAGCCCGATGAAAACCTGCGGGCGGAGTTGGAAGCCAAATCCGATGAAGAACTTACGGAGTTGTTGGCCTCCTTCCACCCCTTGCACAACCATACCGACACCTGTGAGCGTGGGCGACTTCTGAAAGCCGTGGAAATAGAGTGCTATTACGCCCAACATCCCGAATGGAAAGAGCGTGTGCGTGAAATTCCCTCCGTAATCATCGGAACGACCGGCGACCGCGACCTCGTACGCGCCAAAATTACCGCACGTCTGCGCCAACGTCTCGACGAAGGTATGATCGAAGAGGTCTACCAACTGATTAAAAATGGGGCAAGTGTGCAGCAACTATTGAAGTATGGCCTTGAGTATAAGTTCGTTACACTCTTTCTGCTTGGCGAATTGTCAAAAGATGAGATGTTCGAAAAACTCAATATCGCCATCCATCAGTTTTCAAAGCGGCAGATGACTTGGTTCCGCCGCATGGAGCGTCAGGGCTTTGTCATACATTGGGTTGATGTTTCTCATTCATAACATTAAAATCACATAAGCATGCACGCGCTACTTGATTACGATGCCACAAACCTTCTCCCGTGGCACGACAGTCTGACGGGCGACCATCGGTTTACCGACTTCCTGATGCAAAACGGATTTCCCGAGTTGGCGGCCTTGGGACGCGCCATCCTCTCTGATACCGACGCTCTCAAGTGGTTGATGGAGAATGGTTATCCTGAATTTGCCATCCTTAGCGATGCCATCGATGACGAGGATGAAGCTATTGAGTGGTTGGTGAAAGCAAAGTGCGATTTCCTTTCCACCTTTGCCGCCGCCTGCCGCAAAGACGATGCCGCCATCAAGTGGTTCGTTGACAACAATCTGCACGGTTTCATCCCCATCATTCGAACCATCCATGACATACTGCTTTTTCAGTCATGGGATTCTTCCGATGTCCATAGAAGAAGAATGTCCTAATCATGGGAAATCTATAATTATGGTGCATTTCTAAAAGATTTTATCCTAAAAACATCTTCAAAAAAATCGTATTGTAGGAAGATTTTAAGATGATATTGCCTTATTTTATTATAAATCAATAAGATAAAAATAAAAATAAAATCTCATAAGAGTGTTGTAAATGTAAGAAAAATGCTTATTTTTGCACACTCAAAACGGCGGGGTAGCTCAGTTGGTTAGAGCGTCGGATTCATAACCCGGAGGTCTCGAGTTCAACTCTCGATCCCGCCACGAAAAGCAGCCGGAACCTTACAAAATCAAGCGTTCCGGCTCTTTTTTTTGCACAAAAGTTGTTTCACGGCTTTGCTCTTGTACAAGTCGTCTTCCCCTGTGTAAATATTTACGACTTTCATATCCAATCTTTTGGACAGCATTTTTGACAAATCTTCCCCATTCCCATAGAGAAGAAGTACGGATAAAAAAAGGGACTTCGGAATTTTTCCGTAGTCCCTTCGTATCTTGGTTTCTTAATTTCTTAGTTGATGAAGGCAATTACGTCTCCTTTGCGTACCTTTTCGCCTTGGGCCACAACAGCTTGCAACAATTTTCCGTTGTAAAGCGCTTTTACTTCATCTTGACCGTAGTAAGCTTCTACAAAGCAGATGAGGTCGCCTTCTTTGTAGGCGGTGCCCATCGGCGGATTCATGCCCTGGCCGGTGACGGGAACTTCCCAAAGAACGATGCCGTCGGAAGGCGCGATAACGGGTTTGGCTTCTGGATTTTTCGCCTGAACGGCGGCAATCAGCTCTGCACGGTTGACTTCCGGTAACTTGATTTCTTTTACAATCACTTTAATGTCAGAGGATTGCTTCTTTGCTTCGAGGTCGCGTTCGAAGTTCTTTTTAGCGGCACCGCTCTTGTAATCCACATACTGACGCGGGTGCATGGCGTATTCGAACAGCTCTTCGTCGTCTTCTCCAAGTTCCCATCCCTGTTCTTCCATTAATTTGCGGTATTTCGGAAGTTCGTCAGGATAGTTGTCTTGAGGATTGGTGGTGGAAAATTCGTATCCTTTTTCTTTGGCGAGAGCAAGAATTTCGGGTGCCAAATTGCCCGGAAGGGTGCCTGCTTTGCCGAGGATCATGTCCCACTGCTTCGGGTCCATGTTGCTGAAACGCTCCTTGCCCTGTGCCATTTGCATGATGTTCATCAACGCGATGTTCTTAACATATTGGCTGAAAGGAGTTACCAAAGGTGGGTTCCCAACTTTTGGCCAAACGTATGCGACCTCGTCGAACAGTTTTACCAGCAGTTCATCTTCGGAGAGTTCCTTTTGCCCGTTGGATTTCAGTGACATATTGATGGCTTTGTGTACACCTTTGAGGTCGGCCATCATGGAACCCATCATGCCGCCGGGCAGGCCGCAGCCGACGAGCAGGGAAGTGGAGATGCGGTTTTTAGCGTCAATCCAGTAACCGAGGAAGTCGTCCATGAACTCTTGCGTGAGGCGGCGTACTTCCATATAAGCGTTCATATTGATTTCGGGAACATCAAAACCGGCATCTTTCAACATTGCTTGGATGGTGATGACGTCGGGGTGAACCATGCCCCAGGAGAGCGGTTCCACGGCGACAT
The DNA here is from genome assembly GCA_024400785.1 of Bacteroidales bacterium. Classification (GTDB taxonomy): domain Bacteria; phylum Bacteroidota; class Bacteroidia; order Bacteroidales; family WCHB1-69; genus UBA1756. Next base: position 4,385 of record JAKSME010000054.1, on the reverse strand, counting down.
CAACAATGTCGCAACCTGCCTTGCAGACTTCCATCATGGAAGCGACAGAGAAACCGGGGCCGGTATGGCCGTGATACTGGACAAGGATGTGCGGATATTTTTCTTTGATACATTTCACGAGACGGCCGAGAGTGGCTGGACGGCCAACGCCGGCCATATCCTTCAGCGCGATTTCATCGCAACCGAATTCCACAACTTTGTCAACCACGCTCATGTAATATTCCACAGTGTGAATGTCGGAATGGGTGATACTGAGAGCGACTTGCGAAATCATGCCGGCCTCTTTGGCGAACTTTACGGAATTTTCAAGGTTGCGAGGGTCGTTCAAACCGCAGAATGAACGGGCGATGTCAACACCCTGTGCCTTTTTGACCTTGAACATCAGTCGGCGCACGTCTGCGGGAACGGGATCCATGCGGAGGCCGTTGAGCGCGCGTTCCAACATCTGACACTGAATTCCGGCTTCGCGAAGCGGTTTGGTCCATGCGCGCACGGCTTTGTTCGGATTTTCCCCGTAAAGGAGGTTCACTTGTTCGAAAGCACCGCCGTTGGTTTCAACGCGGGCAAAGCAGCCCATGTCGATAATCGCTGGCGCAACGCGAATCAGTTGGTCTACACGCGGTTGGTACTTTCCAGATGATTGCCACATGTCTCGATAAACGAGACAAAATTTGATTTGCTTGCTCATATCGTGATTTTTATTTGATTATATTTTCTCTATATTTTATTCGTTAATTGTCTGAATTTTTATTATCTAAATGATTCTCAATGAGATAAAAAAACTTTCGGTCATTTTAATAACGAATGCAAATATACATTTTATTTTTCAATGAAGGACAACTTTCATTTGCTTTTTTCTTGCCGTGTTGTGCGATTTTTTTTATGCAAAAGCATGATGAAAAACCAGCGTCGTATTTTTCTTCACAAAACAAAAAGAGATGCACAACTGCATCTCTTTTCATTGTTGTTATTCACCCAACTCGCGGAGTCGCTGCACAACCAGCGGTCGGTCGGCTTGGTATGTCACTCCGAACCATTTGGCGTCGCTTTTCAGAATGTTGATTTGTGCTGCACCACTCTGCAAGAAGTAGTTGATGACTGTTGGAATTTGAAATTCGGATTTGGGATTGCTGTTGTTCTTTTCCAAAAAATGGCAGAACATTTCATCCAACTTTTCGAAGAAAAGGGGAGTGAACCCCCAAAAGTTCATGGAAACCGGTGTGCTCCCATCCAAAGGGGTGACTTGACCGTCTTCACTGCAGTTGGCGATGCCGTTGGCTGTGTGTTGAATCTTGGTCATTTCGGTGATGCTCACCAGTTGCCCTTTGTCGTTGGCGGTGCATACGCCACGCGACACCGATCCGTTTTCAGACAAGGTGTTTTCTAAGCGGTAGCCCACCATGGCAAATTGCGGCAGGGTGGCTCCCTGTGGGCTGCGCAAAAAGTCGGCCATCACGCGGAAGGCATCTTCTCCGTAAAAATCATCGGCATTGATGACGGTAAATGGTTCTTTTACAGCATTTTTTGCAACCAATATCGCGTGGGCGGTCCCGTATGGCTTCACACGCTCCGGATTGACGGTGAATCCTTCCGGCAAAACATCCAGTTCCTGAAACACATATTCTACCGGAATTCTGTCGATGTATCTGGAAAGGATGAAGGTGCGAAAATCATCTTCCATGCTCTTTCTGATGACAAAGACGATTTTGCCGAATCCGGCTCTGATGGCATATTCCACGGAGTAATCCATGATGGTCTCTCCATTCGGTCCGAGTTTGTCAAGTTGTTTGAGCCCGCCGTAGCGGCTGCCCATGCCGGCCGCTAAGATTAATAATGTAGGATTGGTCATAACGCTATTTTTTCTTTAATTCTATAATTTGTTCATTACCAGACATGTCTGTCATGCGTTGGAACAATCTTCCCGACTGTGTCACGGTGAGTTGTTCCCCATTGAAGTCGATGTGGCCGAGGGTGTCTTTGACTTCAATTTTGATGCTGCCCGGGAAAAGGCGTGTGGATTTGAAAATGCCTTCGTGGTGGCCATCCGGGTATGAGAGAAATTCTGCCTGACTCACACCGATGAGTTGGTCTTGTTGGTCGGCATAATCAATGAAGTTAAATGAAACGCTGTCGTGCATCGGTGTCCCCATGTAATCGACATCGCTGGCCAGATAGAAGGTGTTGTTGATTAGGTAGTCTTTGATACCATCATTGGTCATTTCAACTGCGGGCTTTTGCGCATCGTCGCTGAAATGGTTCGTGATGGATTTTTGTCCGATAAATACCAATGCGCCAGCGAGATAACCGATTAACGCCAGCCAAGAAATTTTCTTGAGATACCAAATGAAATCGATTCTTTCGAGTCCCATTACGGCCACACCTGCAGCAGAACCGATAATCAATATACTGCCGCCGGTGCCGGCACAGTAGGTGAGCATTTCCCAGAAGTAGTGGTCGGTGGGGAAGTTGTACATGCCCATCGCACCCGCTACCAGCGGGACATTATCGACAATGGAGGACAAGCAACCGATGATGATATTGATGACGTAGAATTTCCCAGGTTCATCCATTGGGATTTGATCCAAACCTTCAGACAGCATTGTGAGGTGTCCGATGACGCGTAAGGCGTTTACTGCCAATAGGATGCCGAGGAAGAAAAGGATGCTGGAAATGTCAATTCTCGACATGATGGAGAGAATTGAGTATTTGCTTTTGTTCTGTTCCACTTGGTTGCGATGAGCGATTTCAGAAGTGATCCAAAGAATGCCCAAACCGCCCATCATGCCGAGATAGGGAGGAAGGTGGGTGAGGGTTTTGAAAACAGGAACACAAATCAAGGCCCCAACACCGACGCACAAGAACAAGAGACTTTTGTTCTTACTGTTGCCGTAAAGCCCTTCGTCATGGTGACGTTCGATTTCCGGGGCAACCACGTCTCCTTTCATCGTGAAACTCAAGATGATAAGCGGTACCAACAGGGAAACCAAACTGGCTAATAAGGTGGCAACGATGATGTTGCCCGAAGAAACATTGCCGGCAATCCACAACATAATGGTGGTGACATCCCCGATGGGCGACCATGCACCACCGGCATTCGCCGCTAAAATTACAATGCTCGCAAAAATCAAGCGGTCTTCGCGTTTCATGATTTTACGTAGTAGCGCAATCATGACGATGGAGGTAGTCAGATTGTCTAATACTGCAGACATGAAGAAGGTCAGAATGCCGATGATCCACAGCAAGCGGCTTTTTTTCTTGGTTTTGATATGGTCGGTGATGATTTTGAAACCGCCGTTGGTGTCAACAACTTCCACGATGGTCATGGCACCCATGAGGAAGAAGAGGATTTCAGCGATGTCTCCTAAGGATTCAAGAAGTTCGGAATGTACCAGCCAGTCGGTAAAGGTGGCACCAGAATGTTCGGACATGTAGTTCCGAAGCGGCTCGCTGTTGACGAGGGCTCCCTCGCCGCCGAGAGCGGCGCACACCCACAGCAGCACTCCCAGCAGCAATGCCGTGGCTGTTTTATTGATTTTGAGAGGATGTTCGAGCGCAATGACCGTGTAGCCGACCAAAAACGCGACAAGCATAAATACAAAGGTGAACATAATGTTGAATTTTATTTTTTTGTGTTATGATTTAATGTCGAAATGGTTTCTGCCGCCTCTTCCATCAGCCACATGGGTGTGGAGGTCGCTCCACAAATGCCGATGGATTCTTGTGCATGAAAATCTATGGATGAAATTTGTTCCAGAGAAGTGATGAAATAACTGTTGCGATTGCTTTTTTTACAAATTTCGTAAAGATAAAGACCGTTGGAACTTTTTTCTCCGGAAACAAAAATAATTTTGTCAAATCGCTTGGCAAAATCTTCAATTTGATGCGCACGGTTGACAACGCTGTGACAGATGGTGTTGCTGTAGGTGAATGATTCGGTGTTGTGCCGCCTTTCGTAACCTTCTGTGATGGCGGAGATAAGCTGTTGGTATTGGTCTGTATCCTGGGTGGTTTGGGAAAAAAGATGTGCCGGTCTGCTGAAGTCGATGCGGCTGATGTCATCCAAGGATGAGAGGACGATGCCCTGTCCGCGAGTCTGCCCCAACAGTCCCACGACTTCTGCGTGTCCTTGTTTGCCAAAGATGAGAATTTGGGTGTCGGGAGCTTGTTCCTCAAATTGCTGTTTGATGGTTTTTTGCAAGTTGAGCACCACTTTGCAGGTGGCATCAATGATCTCGATTCCGTTGGCGCGTGCGGTTTGGTAGGTTTCCGGTGGCTCGCCGTGGGCGCGGATGAGCACCTTCGTGTTCTGTAGCCGTTGAAATTCTTCGTGCGAAATAACCTTCAACCCCATGGCAATTAGACGCTGCATCTCTTTGCTGTTGTGA
>JAKSME010000053.1 GCA_024400785.1 Bacteroidales bacterium | reverse complement strand
ACCAGGCGCCCCACTCCCTTCACCAACATCACCAACGGATACATGATGACAATCAACACTCGAATGGTCTTCACTGTAAATCCCATCAACCCTTTCCAGTGAGTGGAACCGATGGTCTTGGGAATGATTTCGGAAAAAATCAAGATTAAAAGCGTAGTGACGGCGGAAACGACTCCGAACCAAGCACTGCCGAAAACCAACGTGGCCTGCTGACCGACGCCGGCAGCGCCAATGGTATTGGCCACCGTGTTCAACGACAAAATAGCCGCCAACGGCTTCTCGGGTTCGGCCTTATATCGCTTAAAAAGAGCTGCCGGAGCATAGCCATCTTCCTCACGCATAATGATATACGCAAATGTGGTGGACATAAGTGAGGATTCCAGCAATGAACACAAAAATGAAATAGCCATTGCGGAAAAGAGAAAAACGAACAACAAAGCCATTATAAGGTCATTAATTATTTTTCCGTTGTAACTGTTTATGTAACAACAAATTTTCAGGTTGCAAAGATACGCATTTTTTCAAAATAAAAAATTCTCGCCCACAACTCCCCGCAAACGAATTATTATCCTAATTTTGCAACTTGATTTGACAAAATGGTTTTTATGAAAAAAATTACTTTTTTACTTGCCATCATCCTATCATCAATTTGCTTTAGCAACGCGCAAAGCACTGTGAATCTTGAAGATATGTTGGCAGAAATCAATACCGACAGTTTGCGGGAAACCGTGCTCGACCTTCAAAACTTCGGGAGCCGCTTTGCTTTGAGGGAAGGCGGGAACTTGGAAGTGGCAGAATATATCGCCCAACGGCTCAACAATTACGGAGTCGCAGCCGCCGTCGACTCTTTCTATCAAACCGGAAATCATTGGTTGGGAGGGCATTTTGAACAATATTTTTACAACGTAAAAGGAATTTTGGAAGCGCCGCATCCGGTGGACGATTCTATCGTCATTATCGGCGGGCACCTCGATGCAATTTCCTACAATGTTGCTTATCAGCTACTTAACTATGCCCCTGGTGCCGACGACAATGCCTCCGGTGTGGCCGTGATGATTGAAATCGCCCGCATATTCCACCTCCGAAATTTCGTCCCCAACCGCTCCATCCACTTCATGGGCTACGATGGCGAAGAACTCGGCCTCTTCGGCGGCTATGCCGATGCGCTAAAGCGAAATGAAGCCAACGAAAAAGTGGCCGTCATGCTCAACAACGACATGGTCTCTTTCCAACCCGACGATGACTGGAAACTAACACTCCATTGGTATGACAACGCCATCGACTTGGTGCAACGTGCCGCTGAAATTTGTTCACAATACACTGATATTGAACCATTTATACCCACTGAAGAAGAAAATTCCAGCGCGCGATCCAGCGACAGCTACGCCTATTACCAATATGGTTTCCGCCCCGTTTTCGCCATTGAGCACACCTTCTCCACCTCCTACCACACCGACCACGACGTCGTTGATTCCAACAATTACCTCTACCACGCCCACGTCACCCGCTACAATCTCGCCATGCTCTACCATTTCGCCTTCTGCTCCTCCGGCTCATCCATCTCCGAAATCAATGCCTCAGTCGCCGCCCGCTTTTTTCCCAATCCCCTGCGAGAAAAGGCAATCCTCCAATTTTCACTCAATGAATCCGCTCCCGTCACTCTTACTTTCAACAACAAAAACAAAAAAATCGTCAAAACTCTCTCACTTGGAACATTCTCCGCTGGAAGTAACATACTGGAAATCAGCTTGGAAAACCTGGCTCCTGGACTTTATATCGGCCGACTTTCCACTGCAAACGAGTGCGCGACAATAAAAGTAATGAAAAATTAGATTTGGGCGGTCCGGCGCTTCGCGCCGTCGGGCTATCCGCTATACTCGCTTCGCTCGTGCCGCTGCTATCCCTACCGCGGCTTCCCCTCCATCAAACCATATAACGCATTCTATTTCAGCTCGTTCAACGCCTGCAAAATCAACGTGACGATATTGTTGTAGCACTCCAACCCGCAACGGTCGCACGTGTCGGTAAAATGATGATAACCGCCATAACGACCGCCCATGGTATAAATAAATATCGCCGGGCACTTTTGCGAGAAAAAATAGTGGTCGCTGTTAGCAGCATTTTTGCGCGGATTCACCTTCGATACCAAATGCTTCTCATCATTGATTCTCACCAAATTATCGTAAAATGGGCGGGTGGCCGCATCATCATAATTCACCACCGTAAATCCTTCCTCCCCGCCACAAAACATGTCAAGGTTCAGCACCAATTTCACTTTGCTGAGATCAATCAAGGGATTTTCCACAAAGTAGCGAGAGCCGCGCAGACCGCTTTCTTCACCGCTAAACAAAAGGAACACAGTAGTATAGGCAGGAGGATTCTGCCCGTAATGGCGAGCAAAATCCAAAACAGCACTCGTTCCCGCAGCATTGTCATGAGCTCCCGGAAAAATCACCGAGTCGCCCATACACCCCAAATGATCATAATGCGCTGTAAACACTATCAAAGAATCGGGATGCACGGTTCCCGGAATTTGGAAACATACATTCTGCGTTCTCTTGGTGAAAAAGGTATTGTCGTAATCCACAGAGATAGTTTTGACTTTCTTCCCGAACTTACTGCGTATCACATAGATATAAGCATAATTGCGCTCAATATCCGTATAATTCAGCCCCCAAATCGGCAACTCGTCCACCCCGATCAAGAGGCCTTTGGAGCGGAACGGATTGTTGAAAGTGAGATTCTGCAAAAGCTCACGCACCTGTTCCTTTGTCACTTTCTTGTTTTGCTCCCAACCGACAGCATCAATATAAACAAAACTGCTGCCCAGCTTTCCGAAATTTTTCTCCATGAACTTGTAACGCATGTCCTCATTAATCAAAACAGAAACGTCGACACGGATGATGGGCGCGTCTTTCACGTGCATGGTATGGGAATACGGTGCGATTCTATAATCCCAGAAAGGGCTGAGGTACTGCAAATTTGTGGCACATTTCACCACTCCTTCCATCTTGTGCGCGGCAAACTCGTAATATTGGAAACCATCTTCCGCGAGCGGACTTGCCCCCGATACAAGCAATTGCGACTTGATGAACTCGGCGGCTTTGGTTTCCCCATCATGGCAACCGCCTCGCCCCCAAAATTCAGGCGATGAAAGGGCGACTATGTTTTTACGGACGTAATTGGAATCCTGAGCGGAAACTGAAATCGCACTGCCCAACAGACAAAAAACAGCAAGTACTATATGGAGTATTCTTCCCATTGTTTATTCTTGATATACATTAAATATTTAATACCAAACACTTTAAGGTGTTCTAACGCATCTTCGCGCCCCAGTGGCAGCTCTTCCGACTTATGCGCATCGGTGCTGATGACCATGGGAATCTGATACTTGGAAATCAGACGAAGGAGATGGTCGGACGGATAGAAATCAGGGCAACGGCCTTTGTAGATACCACGGGTGTTGATTTCAACAATCAACTGCTTGCGCCGAATCAGCTCCACACAATGGTCCGCCAGCTGCTGATACCACGGCTCGTCTTCTTGGAAAAAACGATTTTGGTTGTGCATCTTGATTTTGTCGAAATGAGCAATGATATCAAACGACTGGGTTTCAATCATTTCAAAAGTTTGTTCCCAAAAACGGGTAACAGCCTTTTTGGCATTACCGGCAAAAAGTTGCTGCAAACCATTGTCGTAAATTTCGCGCTTTGAGCCATCGATAAACCAAATTCTATCGTCATTTTCCGGGCGAACCAGATGAACGCCACCGATGACATAATCCAACCCAAACGTATCGCGATAATAGGTAAAATCTTTGGTCATGCCCGGGATGAAGTCGCACTCCAGACCTGCAAACAGTTGAAGTTGAGGATATTGCAGACGAAAAGAGTCAATTTCTTTCAAATAAGCGGGAATTTCTTCTTCTTGGATGCCGAAGTCATTTTCAAACGGGACTGGCGCATGGGAAGAGAATCCGAGTTCATCGTACCCGAGTTCGACGGCTTTGTTCACAAAACACTCCATGGGTTCCTTACCATCGCAGTAAGAACAGTGGGTGTGGAAATTATTTTTCATCCTAAATATCAGTTAAGAAATGCCATGTTCTCTAAAAGGTGTAGCGGGCACTGACATTGAAGAAGTTATAATCGAAAAGGATGTACGGATCATGGTGACGGTTGGCGAAAAGGAAGAAACCCGGGCGGGCATCAACCTGAAGTGCGAGTGGGATATTAGCGAATTTGTACTCTGCGCCACCGATCACATTGAGTCCGAAAACAAAATTTCCATAATGGGCGATACCGCCGTCCTGATAATAGCGACGAAGGGAGCCACCGATATTCAAACCGCCGCCGACAAACCAGTAAAATCCGTTGCCACAAGCACTTTCATACATCAAATTCGGATTAAAAGAAAAAACCACTGGAACGTAATGAAAACGATAGTCTGATAAAAAGCGATAGCCCAAATCCAACTGCAAAGCGAAATGGTTGGTTGGAAAGGTTTTGAAAGTGACACCGTTCATGAAGCCAAGAGTGGCACCTATGGCATTGTTGTAAGGAGCCGCGTCACGTCGCGTTTGCGAATAGACTGAAGTACAGCAAATAATTGATACTAAAGCAAATACGATAAAACTTTTCTTCATTTCTAATAAATTTGAAAACATGCAAAGTTACATCAGTTTACAGGCATAAAATTTCAACAAAAAAGTTTTTTATAAACATATAAAATTGATAACTTTTTTCTAAATTTGCGGCCTGAAAAATAAGATAACAACCCAATAAATTATTCACTAAAATTTATTACCTATGAAGAAGATTTTACTCCTTGCCACCGTGGTTTTAATGACTATCAGTGGTGTTCTGGCTCAAAGTGAACAATTCGTTTCTACCGCAGTCAGCAACAAAAATGTTGTATTGGAAGAATTCACCGGTATAAACTGCGGCTATTGTCCTGATGGCCACAAGAGAGCCAACCAGGTGGCCGCCGCACACCCAGGCCGTGTTTTCGTCATCAACATTCACGCCGGTAATTATGCAGCCAACACCTACACCACTCTGTTTGGCGAAGCATTGGCCAACCAAACTGGCCTGACAGGTTATCCGTCAGGAACCGTCAACCGTCACATTTTTTCTGGTTCCCACACAGCCTTGGATCGTGGTTCATGGTCAAGCGCTGCCAACACTATTTTAAGCCAGACTTCCCCCGTCAACATAGCTGCTCGCGGAACCTTGGACTGGTCCACCCGCGAACTGAACATCACCGTTCAATTGTACTACACATCCAATGAAATCAATAGTACCAACAAATTAAACGTGGCCATCATTCAAGACAATGTCATCGGCAGCCAGAGTGGTTCTTCACTCAACCCAGACCAAGTCGTTGGCAGCCAATATCGCCACATGCACATGCTTCGTCATTTTCTCTCAGGTCAATGGGGTGAGTCCGTTTCCCCCACCACTTCAGGTTCTTTCATTGAAAAAACCTACACCTACACCATTCCCGCATCCCTGGGTACACCAAATGCCATTCAAGCCAAACTTGAAGACCTCCATTTCATCGCTTTCGTTAGCCAGAGCAACCAGGAAATCCTCACTGGCTGCGAAGTCGAAATTGAAAACATCAACCTTCCCGCACTCTCTCCGCGCTTGGATGGACTCAAACAAAAAGCTGACGCCCTCAAAGGCTGCAACCTTGAAAATACTGTTTTAGCTACCGTTACCAATGCCGGTTCCGATCCGCTCACCACTCTCACTTTCGAATATAATGTCGCCAACGGCGCTGCCCACACCTATACCTGGACTGGCAACATCGCCTCTCTGACCAAACAAGACATCGAACTTCCGGCATTCGTCATCTCTCCCAACGTCAATCAAAATGTCAAAGCTCACCTCACCAGCGCTAACGGCCAAACCGTCAACGGCGCCGAAGTACAATTAGCTACCAAGAAATATGTCGCCAACCTCAGCGGCAATGCCACCATCCTTATCAAAACCGACGAATATGCCAGTGAAACCTCTTACAAACTCTATGGCCCCAACAACAATATCATTCAGCAGAGCAGCAACCTCAGCGCCAGCACAGAAAACTCCTTCGCCTTCAACCCCACAGATCCCGGTTGCTATCGCCTCGAAGTTCTTGACTCATACGGTGATGGTATCTCTGGCGGCTATGTGAGAATTAAAGATGCTAACAACAGCCTCATTACAAGTGTTCCCGGCAGCAGTATCAACGACAAAGTCATCATCAATATTAATTTTGGCAACGTCGGAATCGAAGATGTTACCGTTGACGAAAACATCTCCATCTATCCGAACCCGACCCACGACATCATCAACATCGCTACCGACCTCAACATCCAACAAGTCGAAGTTTACAACATGCAAGGCCAACGCGTTGCTGCTGAAATGGGCAATGTGAACAGCATCTCCCTCAATGGTTTGGCTAACGGACTCTACCTCCTCAAAGTCACCACTGAAAACGGTGTTAGCACTTACAAAGTAAACAAGAAATAATTTGTTTGTTTTTCCATAACGTATAACGTATAAAGTATCACCGGGATTCCCACAGTACTTTATACGTTATACTTTTTTATATAGATATGAAAATATTGATGGCCATGTCGGGCGGAATCGACAGCACCGTGGCAGCCATGTTGCTGAAAGAACAGGAACACGAACTCGTTGGGGCCACTTTTCGCACTTTTGATCCCGACGACACCGATTGCTGCGAACAGGGTTGTGGAAGCGAAGACTCCGTGCTACAGGCGCAAGAGATGGCACGACAACTTGGCATAGAACATCATGTTCTTGACTTTCGCCAAGCATTTCGCGAAAACGTCATGCAGAATTTCATTGACGAGTACATGCACGGCCGCACCCCAAATCCATGTGTCGTATGCAACTCCACCATCAAGTGGGGATTGCTGCTCCGCCTCGCCGACGAACTCGGGTGTGAAAAAATCGCCACCGGCCACTACGCCCGCATCATTGAACACAACGGTCACCACTTTCTTGGAACTGCCGCCGACACACAAAAAGACCAGACGTATTTTCTTTGGAAATTGACGGAAGCCGACCTTCGTCGCACCCTTTTCCCCTTGGGAGATTTCACCAAAACTCAAATCCGCCAAATGGCCGCTGACCGCGGTTTTCAAACACTTTCTCAAAAAACTGAGAGCCAGGACATTTGTTTCCTGCCCACGGGCGACTACCGCCAGTTTCTGTCCAAAAATGTGCCCGATTTCTCAGAGAAATGCCACCCCGGCGACTTTCTCAATCCGAAGGGGGACGTGATTGGCCGTCACGAAGGTTTCCCGAACTACACCATCGGGCAGCGGAAAGGGTTGAAAGTGGCTTTCGGAAGCCCGCGCTATGTTACGGCCATCGATGCGGAACAAAACACCGTGACGCTTGGCGAGCGCGATGACTTATTAACAAACAGCGTGACAGCAAGTTGCTGCACATTCACCTCTCCAGAGTCCTTGGTTCAACACCCACAGGTGCTGGCAAGAATCCGCTATCGGAGTGCGGCAGCTAAAGCCACCATCGTACTGGCTGGTGACACTGCAGAATTGACATTTGCAGAACCTGTGTGGGGAGTGACACCCGGCCAATCGCTGGTGGTTTATCAAGATGGCCGTGTGGTGGGAGGCGGGATTATCGTGAAAAAGTGAAAAAGTGAAAAAGTGAAAACGTGAAAACGTGAAAACGTGAAAACGTGAAAAAACGTGAAAAAACGTGAAAAAACGTGAAAAAACGTGAAAAAACGGTTAATAAAACAGATAAAATGAATAACAGTTTACGTCCTTCATGGGATGAATATTTTATGGAAATTGCGAATGCGGTAAGCAGTCGTGCTACGTGCGACCGGGGCCGCAGCGGCTGCGTAATTGTGCGCGACCGTCAGATTTTGGTCACTGGCTATGTGGGTTCTCCGAAAGGACTTCCCCACTGCGATGAAGTGGGGCACCAACTGAAGAAAACGGTGCATGAAGACGGCACGGTTACCGAGCACTGCGTACGCACGGTTCACGCGGAACAGAATGCCATCTGCCAAGCCGCGAAACTTGGTATTTCATTACAAAACAGTACGTTATACTGCAGAATGACACCTTGCCGCGTGTGTGCCATGTTGATTATCAACTGTGGAATCACACGCGTGGTGTGTGAAAAAAAGTACCATGCAGGAGCCGAATCCGAAGAAATGTTCCGAGCCGCGGGGGTGAAATTGGAATTTTTTTCCGAAGAAATCATGAAATACTAGGAAGTTAGATGATGCAAACAATCATCCATCTTTCTGGAATCCCATCGAAATAATACAACTTTTCGCCCCATTGGTCTTTCAGGCGGAGCGTGGTTCCGTCCAAATAATACAGTTTTTCGCCCCATTGGTCCTTCAGGCGGATGGTATTTCCATCAAAATAATAAATTTTTTCGCCCCATTGGTCTTTCAGACGGACGGTGTTTCCATCCATGTAAAAAATCTTTTCACCCCATTGGTCTTTCAAGCGGACCGTCTTACCATCAAAGTAAAAAATCTTCTCACCCCACTGGTCTTTTTGGCGCATGGTGTTATTATTATCCACATAATATAATTTAGCGCCCCATTGGTCTTTCAAACGGACTGTTGTTTGCGCAATGGTACAATTAGCCGCAGCAAAAACGAAGAAAAACAAAGCAGCGGCAACTTTTTTCGGCATAATCATAAACGAAATTTTGGAAAAAAAACGCACGAAATGACGCAAAAGCACCAGTGAGGTTTAAAAACAAAAAGCAGACTCGTGAAAGTCTGCTTTTTTTGCTTAGGTCATCGCTAAAAACTTAGTCCTGCTGAGCGTTGAGCATCTGCTGAACATAGATAGCTTTCAAGCGTTGTTCCCGGCGAACCACACTGGGTTTGGTGAATTTTTGACGATTGCGCAATTCTTTCAAAACGCCAGTCTTTTCGAATTTTCTTTTCAATTTCTTTAAAGCTTTGTCGATGTTTTCGCCTTCTTTAACGGGAACGATGATCATAAAAAATACCTCTTTCTTTTAAATGGTTAAACTTTATTTTTTTAAGCCTGCAAAAATACAATTTTTTTCCATACAAAGAATAACTAAAAAAGTTTATTTTTGCAGCGTTTTTTCAATTTCAAAGTTATGAAAGTCATCACCACTTTTCTCATTGTAATTCTGTCTGTTAGCACATCTTTCGCGCAAGACACCATTAAAGATTATTGGAAAAATGGCCAACTGAAATCCATCGGGCTGGCCAACGATACCATTAAAGAAGGGCACTGGTCTTTTTATCATCCAGATGGGAAATTGATGATGGAAGGCAACTATAAAAATGGGCAGAAAGTCGGCTTGTGGAAAGCTTGGTATGAAAGTGGTCAGTTGTCGCAAGAATATTATGCCGACAACGGTAAATTCAGAAGTTGGTATGCCACTGGTGTTTTAGAATCAGAAGGGCAAATGAAAAACGGCAAAAAAGATGGTCCTTGGAAATTTTATTACACTGACAATCAATTATATAAAGAATGCACTTATAAAGAAGACCTGTTAGAAGGGACCGTTACAGAGTATTATCAAGGCGGACAGAAATCCTTCGAGGGCGACTATGTCAATGGGAAGTTGAACAGTTACGCCCATTGGTGGCAGCCCAACGGGGAATTGGAAATGGAAGGCAACTCCGTTGATGACCTTCAGGAGGGAGAATGGAAATTCTTCCATTCCAACGGCCGTTTGGGCAGCAAGGGCGAATTTCGCGGCGGGCTGCAAAATGGCACCTGGACCTACTACTATGAGGATGGCAAACGCTGGAAAAGCGGGCAATTTCGCAATGGTATGCGCACAGGTACTTGGACCGCATGGTACGAAAGCGGTGCCAAACAGCGTGAGGGAACTTTTGTGATGAACAAGGAAGACGGCCACTGGACTCAATGGTATGAAACCGGTGTCACAAAAGATGACGGATACTTCAAAGCGGGACAGATGTGCGGCACTTGGAAAGGCTACTATCCCGACGGCTCGCAGAAGTATGAAAGCGGTTACAACGACAATGTTCGCGACGGCGTGTACAAATATTGGAATGAAAACGGGAAAAAACGCTCCACCGGTTATTACAGCAAGGGGGAAAAACACGGCAGCTGGGTTGAATATGCCGACAACGGACAAAAGACGGAAGAGGGAAAATTCATCAATGGTGAAAAGAACGGGATGTGGATTTTTTATAATGAAAGAGAAGTGAAAATCCGCGAACAGAATTTTGCCGAAGGCGCAGCCACCGGAAAATTCATCGAATACTATCCCACGGGCAAAAAACAGATGGAAGGCGAATATAACAACCGCGTCCGCGAAGGAAAGTGGACCTATTGGGATGCCAAAGGAAAGGTAATGTACAGCGTTCTATTCCAAAACGGAAAGAAAGTCAAGGTTTACAAAGAGCTCAGCAAAGAATTTGCCAAACCGTTCTAATACTTTTCGTAACGCACCGTAGTTTTCAAGCCGTGCCCCGGATAGATAATCGTTGTTTCGGGCAATTGGAAAATGATGTTTCTGATACTGTTGGAGAGTTGCAAAGCGTTCCCAGTCGGCAAGTCTGTGCGTCCCACCCCATTTTGAAAGACCAAATCGCCCACAAAAACAATGCCATCATCTGGGTGATAGAGACTTACACTTCCAGCACAATGTCCAGGCGTTTCCAATACCTTTAGTTTTTCGTTACCAAAAGCAATTTCGTCGCCTCCCAAGATGTAACGGTCCGGCTCAGGAAAGTCATCGCGCTCACAGTCCAAACCGAAAGCGACACCGTAAGCCACAGCTTTCTCGTAAACGGGCATTCCGTCTTCGTGCATCAACAACGGAGCACCAAATTCTTTCACACTCCATCCACAACCCAAAACATGGTCAATGTGCGGATGAGTGGCAATTATATACTTGATTGTCAAATTGTTATCAGTAATATACTTTTTCACACCGGCCTTTTCGTCTTCTGCAACCATGCCAGGGTCGACTATAACGGCATCGCCAGTTTGATCAGAAATCACGTAAGTGTTCACTGCCAAAGGATTGCACTCGAAGACACGGATTTTCAATTTTTCATTCGTTTCCATTTCGAAATTGCATTTAGAATTACATATTAAAAACCGGTCCAAAAATACTGCCAGAACTTATTTTCCATTGATTTCCAAGTAGATGAAGTTGTTTCATACATTGATTGTGTCAACTTGTTGAGTTCAGCGGCCACTTTTTTGGTTTTGTTAGATTCAATGAGATTGAGGGCAAGCTGCTCGGTAGCGGTAGCTTCTTTGAACATTTTTTCTTCCATGGAAAGGACATTTTCCATAAATAATTTTTTGACGGAACCCCAGCGGACCTGTGCCAATTTGTTGGCTTTGCGATATTGCCAAAGAGCGGAATTGTCGTTACATCCGTGATGGCCGCAGATGGTAAATGCATCCGGGACTTCGGTAGCGCCGGCGAAAATGGGGATACGGGGACTTTGTCCGGGATTTTCGAACGAGAACCAGCAGACACCGCCAACGGCATCGGGCAGCCAGGAACGGCACTGTGCGACAAAGGAATATGAGCACCAGGACATGGCGACGCCGCGGTGAAATTCCACCGTGCCAGGTTTCAATTGGTTATAAAGGCTGCGCTCGGCACCACCCATCCACGGATTGGCGAAAACCGAGACCGTGGTATCATAAGAGATTGTTCCATCTTCATTCTTTTTTTCCTTGATATTCAACAAATTCTGCACTTGGTCAAGTTCAGGGCAACCTTCATAGTTGGCGCGGAAAAGTTCCATAACTTTCGCTGCGCTCACCGGTTGTTCGGGCTTGATGGAGAACGGAAGTTCTTCAGCGTCGAGAGCAAAATGCTGACTGGGAGCGAGTTGTGAAAAAATATACCATTCTCGCTCGGTATGGTTCTTTCCACCGGCATAATCGGAGGGGAAGGCGCGCCACCAAACAAATTCCGACTTTCCGTCCCAGAAGCCGTACTTTTTAGCCACAGCCTCCACATTGTCGGAGCACATGAAGAAGTCCGGGGTGGTGCGGTTGAGTTTGCCGATGCGGGCGACGTTGCAACTGACAGCCACATGGTCGTCGGGGACGCGCTGTGCGACCCAGATTCCGCCGATTTTATCAGGCCCCTCACCGAGGATTTCCATCTGCCACACCTCTTTTTTGTCAGCGATGGTGATACATTCGCCGCCATCTCCGTAACCATATTTCGCAATCATTTCGCCGATGCGGCGAATCGCGTCACGGGCATTGTCACAGCGCCGCAATGCAACACGTTCCAATTCTTCACTCAGGAACACTCCCTCTT
>JAKSME010000052.1 GCA_024400785.1 Bacteroidales bacterium | reverse complement strand
CTCCAGGAACGTGCGATTTGCGGAATTTCGCATAGTTGGAAGTACGAACCACCAAATTGTTTACAGGTTGGCCGTTGATACTCTTAATCTTGCGTGATGTGGCGGCAGTTTCTTCCGCCCACGGTTTCCCAACCACATCGGCTTCAAATTCGCAATTGTGAATGCGCACCAAGCGACAGATATTGTTGGGATTGGTGATGGCTCCGGGTGAAGTGATGTCAAGTGGGGTTAAAGGTTTCGGAAGACCGTCTTTGGTCAGATATTGTTCCAAGAAGTGGCCATCCACACGGCCGATCTCACCGTTGTAAATCCAACCGATTTGGTAAACGCCGTGATAGTTGCCCACCACCAAACCTTTACAATTTAAATATACGGTTTGCCCTGGAGGATAGTTGCTGCACAAACCAGAAGTGTTGATTTGAAACTGGATGGCGCCCGTTTCATCTTCCAAAACCATATTCTTGTAGAAGTTGCCGCCTTCGTCAGAACTTACGACGGTGGCTTTTACAATAAATTGTTCGTCACCATGGCAGATGGAGTCCATTTTTTCACCTGCATTGGTATAAACAGCTATAATGTCTGCGATGGTTTTATTGGCTTCCGGCCCTGTGTACTGTGGAACGGAAAATTCAGGGTCTTCCCACTTGTTGCAAGCAGAAAATACAACCAGAGTGGCCAAAATCAATACTGAGAAAAAATATTTTTTCATGTTGAATGAGTTTTATATATAATGGTTGTAGGACTATTGAATTTTAATATTTGAAATTTCCCAAAATGCTCCGTTGTTGCCGCGGAAACGGAAAGCAATGCGTAAATTGTTATGGGAAGGAAGCACATTGCCGGGAGTGTAAATAGTCCAATCGTTTGAATTGAAATTGTTTCCAGTGAAATTGGTGGTGTAATAGATGTCAAATTGAGCATCTCCAACTCTGTTTTCAACGAGGGTCAAGACGGCATTTTCGAACTCCGATGTGTTGATGGCAGGGGAGATGTACCAACTGTCAATCATGTTTGCTCCCGAGTTTTGAATGGCGATAGATTGGCGAACAGCGCTGTATTGCCAGCCGGCGTCACCTTGTGTGGTCCATCCTTGGGAAAGAGGCACTTGGATGGGTTCGTTCTCCGTAGAACCGCCTCCCGTTCCAGCTCCCATGCGAACATCGGCTAAGGAACGGATAATGAGCTGGTATGTATTATTGTAGATGGTCAGGATGCCGTAGATGTCTCCATTTCCTTCGGGAAGAATTTCGTTGGCAAATGTGGCGTAACTGCTTGTACGAAGGACTAAATTGCTATTATTGTCGCTTTCACCTTCAAATTTAATATTGCGGCTGGTGTTGGCTCCTGGATCGCAGTAAGGGGCCTGGCCGCCATCTTCAAAGTGAACGTTTTGTAATTTTACCAAGCGGTTGCATAAAGATCCGTCGATTTCCCCTCTGGAGGTGACGACAACGGCTTCGGGTTCTTCACCGCACACGCCATCACGGAAAATGTAAAGGTCTTCCTGTGAAGATGCAATGCCGGCCATCGCTCCGTCAACCCAGAAACCGAGTTGCTTGTTCTTCCTGTAGTCCCCGATGACCATGTCTCCGCATTCAACGTACACGCGCTGACCAATGCTGTATTTCGGATCAAGGGATGAATCGTCGATTTTAATCATGATGCCTCCGGTTTCATCCTGAATGGTAATGTATTTGTAACAGTTTCCGTCTTTGTCGGAAGAGGTCACGGTGCCGGAAATGACTGTTCCCGCAGGAATTTCTGTATAAGAGTCGACAGAACCAACGCTGTGGAGGTCGCAAAGCTCGGCTATGGTCATGTTCGCTTCACCGTCATAGGTGAGCACGGGAGCTTCGTCCAATTCTCTTTCACAGGAAGCTCCGGCGATGAGAATTACCAATGAGATGGCTAATAATTGTATTTTATTCATAAGATTGCTTTTTTCAAAAACTATATTTCTCATCATTTTCTATTATTGGAAAGTATAATTGATGCCGATATAGAAGGTGGTGCCCATGGCATAATAATACTTGTTCGGGAACTTGTTGACATTGTAGTCGTTGTAGTCGAAACGGCGTTGTTCCCAAGCGGAGGTGACGAGGTTCTTGTTGTTGGTGAGGTTGGTGACACTGATGTTGAAACCGATGGTGTTCTTCTTCACCTTCCAAGACTTGCCGATGGAAGCGTCCATGGTGAATTGGCCTTTGCAGCGTTCTTGGGCAATCAGGTTCTGGTAGAGTTCGCTGCTGGCAGGAAGTGTTCCGCGGGCAGCCGTGGTGCGACGTTCGGGGTTTAGGTCGGCGTAAATCTTGTCGAAATAGTTGGCACTGATGTTGACAAACCAATATTTGTAGTTGAATTTCAAGCCGAGGGTTCCAGCAACCTGAGGGCCGCCAGCCACGTGGAAATTCTTCCAGTAAACAACCTCGTTATACTCGCTCTGACCGTTGCCTAACACATCGTAACCATTGTCTGCAGTGATAGTTACGTTCGGACGGCTGGTATAGGTGTAGTCGCCGTAGTTACCGGCAAGGGCGAGGGTGAACATGGAGCCAATCGGGATTTCAATACCGAGTTCCACACCCATGTTCTGCTTGTCGATACCGGTCATGGCATAGTTGACGAAGCTGCCATAATCGTCGTGATAGAAGCTGAACTGGTCGGTAACATCCATGAATTTGTAGTAATAAACGGAAAGTCTCATTCTCATAAACGGATAGCGCATGATGTAAGAGAGGTCTGCCCCGAGGTCCTTTTCGCTCTTCAGGTTGCTAACATAGTCGTTGCGGATGGAAGGACTGATGAAGGCATCAAGGATGCTGGGAGCTTGAGTCTGCCATTGTGTGTTCAGTACTAAGTAGTTACGTCCGTTGATTTTGTAGGTTAGCCCTGCCTTGATTCCGTAATCGGGGAAAACTTTCTTTTCGGAATTGCCTTGTGAGTTGTCGGGGAAGCGGCCGTTGCGCATGTAACCGGTGCGCCACATTTCCGTCGTCGTTCCGTTTACACCGATGTGAAAGTCGACATGGTTGTAGGAGAATTTTGCGGTAGCCCAAAGGTTTTGTTTGAAAATGTTGTAGGCGTAATCATAACCGAATTTATCTCCGACACCGAGGTGCGCACCGATGTTGTCCAAGTCGTCATACAACAGATATGGGTTTTCGGGACTTTCTCCATCGGCGAATTTATCTTCGTTCAACCAATAGGCACCACCAAGCAAGTCGTTGATGGTCTTGTAGTTGTGTTGTCTGTAGCCGCGTATGTCAATGCCGGCGCTAAGTTTGATGTTGTTGGAAAGGTTGGCCACAATGTTGGATGAACCGGAAACTTGTACGTGGTCGATAATACGGTTTTCAATGATGTATTGTGATTGTTCACCGAGTGTGGCAGCAAGTTGGTTGACTTCATAGAAATGGTCCCAGTCGATTTGACGGAAGTTTTTGTTGTGGAGCCATTGGTCGGTGTACCAACCTTGCAGATCTTCGTCATCTTTGAAGTAGCTGGGCAGGTTGCGGTAGTAGTCGGGCCGCGGGTCTGGAACATTTGCCCAGTTGAGGGAAGTGGTGCTCTGACTGCCAAATGAAGTTCCTAAGCTGGTGGTAATCTGTAATTTGTCATTGTCAGGAGTGTAATAATGGGAGAGCATGATGACTGGTTCGTGGGTGTCGCGGATGCGTGCGTTGCGTTTTTTACCTTGGTACCAGCCCCAGTTGGAGTTATAGTAGTGGTCGCCGGTGAGGTCGTAGACTTCCTGGGTGGCATTGCCCTGCAAACTCTTGGAGGTGGGGGAGCCCCAAACGGAGAGGTTGAGTGCGTGTTTGCTGTTGAAGCGTTTTTCCGCCGTGAGGAAGTAGGCGAAACCGGTGTAGCTGCTGCCGTCCACAAAACTGAGTTGGCTGCCGAAGCGGAAGCTGCAAAGGCCCAGCCGTTTTTCATCAAGCCGGTGGCGTAGGTGAGCATGATGCGATTGTTGTAGTTGCGGTTGCAAAGTGAGTAGTTGGCATGGAATTGATGACGGTATGAAGAAGCACGGGTGCTGTAGTTGGTTGAACCGCCGACATCACCGAAACTGAAGGTGGAAGGATCCAAGTTGCCGACATTCTCGGGCCAGCGAAAAACACGGTTTAAACCGCCCCACTGTGCGTATGTGGCTCGCCCGGTTACCAAATTCTCCATCTCTAATCCGTTAATGGCTATGGTCTGGTACTTTGAGTCCACACCGCGTGCCTTGAAGTAAGCAATGCCAAAGGTGTAAGAGGTGTTGTTGCTGAACACGTCTCGTGATGAGTGAAGCAGCCCGGGAACAAAACCTCCGGTGGCAGTTTCATCGTCATCAAGTGTTTCGCTGTCAAATACAATTCTATCTCCATTGTTGATTGCATTTGCAGTAGTGTCAGATTGCGTTTGACCTTCTTGTGAATATGCTGAAAAACAATAAATTACAAGAAGAAAAGCAAGAAATAGTGCTTTTTTCATATCAATATTTTTAGTTCCACTTTTACCGTGCAAAAATACAAACTTTTTCCTTCTTTCTAAGGTGGAAAGTGGAAATGTTGAAAGAAGTGAGGCTGGGAATTATTATGAGAATTATTCCTTAATCAGTAGAATCGTCCCCATATCACCCTGCCATTGGCTTTCGAAAAAATCCTCTTCTTTGAAATTAAAGATGTTGTAACTCTTATTTTGCGGATCTTTGATGGAAAGAAAGGGGTGAAACGAGATTTGATGATATTCTAATTCTTTGTTTCCCAATAAGTTATAATCAAAAATCTTTTCTCCGTTTTTTGCATGCAAAGTGATTTTTTTGTTGACTTTAAGTCTGTTGCAGTGGGGGGCTGAAATTTCAAAATGGGTGCATTCATCATTGGAATAAAGGGTGAAACGGCCGTTCTCATCCGTAAAGGTATTCATGCCGACGCTCCAATCTTCGTTCCATCCTCGAATGACCGCACCTTCGATGGGCTTTCTCGTACGCATGTCTAAAATGGTCCCAGTAATACAGATGTTCTTGTATCCCAGCATGCTATACTAGTTGATGGGCCTTTTTTGTGATTTCGGTCGGTAGTTGGCAAGTTCTTTAACGATGTTGGCGGCCGGTTTCAAACTTCCGCGGATGACGTGTTTCCCGTCGGCCGTTGCAGTGCGCCCTTCGTGCTTGAGCAAACCCGTGAATTGGGCTTCGAAATTGCCGCGCTGGATGTCTTGGAACTCCCACCAGCCGAATCCACAGCCGCCGGCATCAAGCGTGAGTTGGTAGGCTTGTTGCATGAACTCAGCTTGTTCGATATAGTTAATGCTATCATTATCAGCTGGTAAGCTGGTTTCTCCAATCATCCAAGGTTTGCCAACGTAATGCGAATACCAATAAATTTCGCTTGGCACGCGCAAAGGGTGGTAGGTGTGAAATTCGACAAAGTCTACCGGCAATTCTGAAGGGTCCCACTCGAAAACTTCCAGCGGCTCTGAAAAACCAATGGTGAAAAGTTGTTTGGGAGCATGCCGCAACATCATTTTCTTCCACCCTGTCACCAAACGCAAGGCGTCTTTTTTATTGCGAAGGGGAACTGGGTCGAAGTAGAGCGGTTCGTTCATGAAGTCGTATGCGAACAGCGTCGAATTGTCGCTGAAATGCTGTAACATGTTGATTGTGAACTGTTCGAGTTGTCCACTTCCCATGGGGGGGGCGATAAGCAGCATTACGCGGAGTTGATGCCGCCGGGCGTTGTCTAACAAATTTTCTATTCCATCAAAAATGGCCTCCTCATCCTTTCTTTCATTGATGTAAAATTTACGTTGGTCGGTCTGGTAATAATATCCTCGTTCATCGCAGCTGATACGGTTGAAACAAATGCGTAGGGTGTTGAAACCCAGTTCTGAAATCAGTTGAAAATGGCCGCCAAGTTGCTCTGCCACAGCTTCTTTTCCCCATGCTTCAACATATTTCACGGAGTCGTAGTGCGTATCTGGGGCGATGATGAAATTCCCGTTTTCATCACTTTGAAATGAAACCACATAATTGAGCATCATAGGGAAGAAATCTTCCCCGCGATGTTGGAATTTGTTTTCTTTTAAATAGATGAAGTCGGAGTCGGTTGCGAAATCCGTGGTTTTGTTTTTACATGAACCGCAGATGACGATAAGGGCAACGGTGAGAAAAAGGATGTTCGGGAAGTGTTTCATTTTTTTTCGGATTTCTGTCGGTAAGCGGATTCAATATGCATGCTGCTTTTTGCGATGGCGATGCTCACATTCAAGTCGTAGCCGACGAGGATGAACATGCTGTTCCAATAAAGCCAGAGCAGAATGGCGAAGACGGCCCCTAAAGAACCATATAACGCATTGTAATTCCCAAAGTTGGCGAAGTAAATGTTCATGCCGGCCAAAACCAGCACCATGGCCACTGTCGCAAAAGTGGAACCGACGGAGAAAAATTTGAAGTGTTTCCGCTTCGCCGGTGCCAAGTAGTAAAAAACGGAGATGAACATATATATCAGCGCGAAGAGCAACAGCCATTTTGCCAAATGTACGGAAATGGTTAAAATCCGAGGCGAATCGAAAAAGAAACGGTCTATATGTCGCAAGTATGCGGAGGCAGCAATGAAGACGCCAACCGCCAACAATATGATGGCCAACCAGATAACCACCAACATGGAGATGACTCTCAGCTGTTTCAGTAACTTTCTTTTTCCTGTATTAAAATAGGTGGTATTTAAGATGTTTATACTTTTATTAATAGAAAGAAATACAGTAAAAAGGCTGAAAATCAATGAAATAGAAAGTAAGGTTCCATTTTGTTTGTTGATGACGCCGTCAATCATGTTTTGAATGGCGGGCCACACGTATTCGGGAACCATGGTTTGGATGAAGTCTAAAATAGTGCTTCTGACACGGGAGCCGAGGAAGGAGATGGCAGCGAAAAGTGTCATCATCAAAGGGATGAGCGCAAAAAATACGCGGTAGGTCATAGCTGCCGCGCGGTGTTGTAAAATTCCTTTGGAAAGGGATTTGAAAAAGAATGCCATCACTTTGCTTATCGGCATGCCTTGGAAACCAGGGAATGTCACCCGATGGCAGTAGGCGATAACAGATTGAACAATACGGTATTCCGTAATTTTTTTCATTAAAAGAATTTCGTTTGTTCCACCTGAAGGACCTCTTTGCTCGTCGCATCCATCAAAATGGCAATGACGCTGCAGTTAGCGAGGTCCCAACCTCTTTCCTTGCAGTCCAAAGAGTATGACTTGAGGTATTCACCTCCGTTTTCAACACTGCCGTCTTCTGAGATGAATGTGCCGTATGTGCCGTTGAAAGAACCTCTTAAAACATGTTTGTGAACATAGTCCGGGATTTCATCTTCTCCATCTTTCTGCGGACCGATGATGTTGTCTTCGATGACATAAAGTGCCAGTTGAACATTGCCGGCGTAGTCGGTAAGGAAAGTGGTCTTGGTGTGTGCTGTAATGGTTTGGGTGGCGGCATCAAATACGTTGATGAGTTGCACGGCGGCCACTACATCTTTTTGGCGTTCTTGTGCAATGGCTTGCTGCCAACTGCTGATGCTCAGCGCGTAATTGTTGTTGAATTGGGTGCGGTTGACCACGCCTGAGGGTGTGCCGACGCTGGCGACATTGAAATCTCCGTAAAGTGCCGTTCCCTCTTCTGTGCGAAAGTCGTTGGGAAAGGTAGGGGTGGGAATGGCAAAGGTGCCGACATGCAAACCGATGGCAACCAGCGTGTCGCCGTAGTGTTCGTGCAAGGCTTCCAACTCGCGGTGCCCATCAGGACAGTTGTTGCAGCGTTGGCCCGTGTATTCCTCGATGAGAACTTTGCGATATACGCTGCTGGCATCCAACTCGGGAAATTCAACGTCGGTGACCACACTTTGGTCAGCTACCAAAAACGGACCTTCAATCTTGTCACAAGATGCCATCAGCACTGTGGCAACAATAAGTATGATAATATGGTTGAGTTTTTTCATAATTATAATCTATTGTAAATCAATCTTTTATGTTAAAAAGATGTGGTTACCGACAAACCTACGCCGTAGGAGGCGGGTACGCTGCGGCAAACACCGCCGATGCAGAGAATGCCTTCTTTGGTCTTGCCAAAGTTGAGGGCAATGCGGGTGGTTTTGATGACGTAGGCCGCCGCTATGTTGTAATAATGGGTGCGGTGTGCTTTGTCGTCGTTTCCGTAGTTCCATTGGTCGGCGACGGAGATGAACCAGTTGGGGGCGATGGAATATTCTAACAAGCCATACAGCCAGCTGCCGTCATCTTCCTTGGCATATAAGTGGTCGATTTCCAACTTGAGGGCGTGTTTGTTGTTGATTTTGTAGGAAACTTTTCCCATCACGTTGTGACCTTTGAACATGGGGCTGGGGTGGCCTTGCAGAATGGTGAGGTTGTAGGTGATGAAGTTGTAAGCCAAATCAAGTTTCCATTTCTTGTTATTGAAGCGATGGCTGAAGTCAATGCCCACGTCTTGGTAAAGAAGGTTGTCGCCGAATTTAAAGAATCGAGAGGTGTAACCCTCTGTGCCTTTGACGGTTTGATGGGCGACGGCGTCAGAAACAAGTACCTGTTCCACATCGTGGAAACGGGCGTAGTTGACTGTGATGTCAATGCCATATTTGCCACCGACTTTGGTGTTTTTCGGGATTTTGTAGTTGACTTGGGCCTGAACGCCGATTTGGCCGTTGGGCTGACTGGCGTATGTATAGTTGCCGAGAAGCGCGTAAGTGTATTGGCGGTTGACGGCTGGAATGTAGTTGATGCCGAGCAGGGGAGTGGAAGCTGAGATGTTTCGTTGAGAGCGGAAGTCCATGTTGTCGGAGCGGATGAAGGAGGCCTCCACGCCGAAACCTTTCATGGAGTATGACGCGGTGAGCAAGAAAGCGTTGCCGTTTTTATAGATGTAATTGTTGGTGTTGTTGGGGTCATTGATTTTGTGGGCGAACTCGCCATCGAGGCGGAAGCCCTTGTAGCCAAAGTTGAGGCGGGCGGCCCAGGTGGCAATGTTTTCCGGGATTTTGTCGGCGGGGAGAATGGCTGAGACGGGCATCTCGCTGAAAAAGTCTATGTAGTTGATATACATGTCGTTTTCGCTCTTTTCATACTTGCTGACGAAACTTCCGCCAATGCTGAAAGAGACACCGGCGTCCCCGATTTTTTTAATCATGTCGCCGAAAGAAATTTCGCCGTCCAAGCCGCGGACATAGTCGTGGCGCTTGGTATACTCGAAGTCGAAGTTCTTTCGTTCGATGCCCCACACGCCTTTGAGGGTGATGCCCTTATACGGAGTGACGCGGATTCGGGCGCCGAGCAGACTGTTGTCGATGCCGAGTTGGCGGTCTTCGTAAGCGCGGAGGGTGAAACCGTTGCCGAACTGTTCGTAGAAGGTACCGGCGGTCACTTGGATGAAGTCGTTGCGATAGTCAAGGAAGTAGTTGGTAAGTCCTTGGCCTTTGTATCCGATATCTTCGAAATCGATGAGGGGAAAACTGTAAAATTCGTAGCGGACACCGGCAGTAAAGCCGCCGTTGGTGTAATTGAGGTTGAGCCACGTGTTGGCGCGAACTTTTTCTTTGACTTCTTTGGCACCAATGATGGAGTCGGGAATGTAGTACATCCCGTTAAAACCGAAGTCGCCGCTGATGTGGCCGAGTTTTGATTGCCCGAAGGCGGCGCTGCCCGCGAACACTGTCAGCATCAGCGCGATAATGATGGTTCTTGTTTTCATGTAAACTTCTGTCAATCTTAATCTTTCAGACTTTTCAGCACTTCATAAATTTCTTCTTCGCCGCCGGGAGCGTATGAGGTGTGCGACCAAACGATTTCCCCATATTTGTTGCAGATGCAAAGGAAGGGAACGTCAACCACGTTGAGGGCGCGTTTGAGGTCGGAGTTTACGTCCTGAAGAACCACATATTCCCAGCCCTTGGAACGAACAAAGGGGGCAACCTTGGAAGCGGAACGGCTGTCGTCGATGGAAACGGCGAACAGCGTGACACCAAATTCTTCTACCCAATCATCGTAAACCATGGAGATGGCTTCCAACTCTTCACGGCACGGAACACACCAAGTGGCCCACAAGCTGATGATGAACGGATGCTCTCCGGTATACATCTGCTTGGTGCTAAATGTTTCACCATCAATGGTTTTTACGTCTACTGAAGGAATTCTCGGATGATTGTTTTCTTGTGCGAAAATGGGGCTGAAGGCCAAAAGGCAGACAGCGAGGAGAAGGATTCTTTTCATATTTTTTTAATTAAAAATGATTTTAGAATTGAAGTCGCAAAAATACATTTTTTTTTGCAACGGCGATAGAACTTTTTATAAAATATAGGTTTAATATGGATTTGGATTTATCAAAAAATGTATCTTTGCACCCGTTTTTTTTGTGCAAAACAATTTTTTTATGAAAATTAAAATGATGTTTTGGCTCCTACTGACGTTCGCAGCCGCGGGTCTTTCGGCCCAATCGCTTCAGTATCAAATTCCTGTGCAGCGGTGCGAAGTCAAAAATTCCATCGTTTTCACTATGCTCGATTCTGTAAAAAGTGTTACTGGACATTGCATTTTCGGTTCGATGGGTTTGCCTTCCCATTATCGTATATGGAACTCAGAATCAACACTTTGTGTGGAAGTTGATGAGTCGGGGCGTCTTTGGAACGACTTCAAAGAAAGCCCTTACACGAGCGATTTCTGTCTGTTCTATTACGATACAATCCCCGTTCTCGTGAGCCAGGAGGTGATGAATGTGCCGACTTTCTCATCTTACTTCGTTCCGACCAGCGACACTTTGGAACTGCCCACCTACCAGGGCGCCACATTGCTGAAACAATATTGGCTGTCCAGCATCCCATATCACGCTTTGCTGAAATTCTACATTAAAGATAATGGCTTCACTTGGGAATTGTTGCAACCGTGTGATTGTAGCGCGTTCGTTTATGAAAAAGTAAAACGCGAATTTACCGATGAGGAGTTTGCTGGCTATTTTCACTGCCAACGGGATAGTCTGTTGAAGAATCCGCAAGATTCCATTCGTGTGGGTGACGATTTGATGATAGAGTTTTGTCTGTCAGAGAATGATGAAGTAAAAGCCAAAAGATGGACCGTGCTAAGCACTGCGCCCCAGCGTATCAAGCGTGAGCAGAATTGTGACCGGGTTCCTTCCAAAACTGTTTTCAAAGGGGAAGAGCTCCGGAGAATGCCGCTGTATTAGTTCAGTAAATCAGGTAGTTATGAAGAGAATTTCTATTGTTGTCACACTTGTGGGATTGCTATCGTTCTTGAACGCTCAAGAGGATGTTGAGCTGTTAATGCCCCATTCTTTCGGAATAAAGAACTATTCGAAATTAAGCATTGCAGATACCAATCTTATACCTTTGTTTATTAAACATATAGATTCTGATAAACAGCAGAGTATTTTCTTTTGTAATGACCTTTATTCATCCACAATTCCTTGGACTTACGCCGGCGTTGATGCCGCCAAGTGCATTGAACGCATTATGGAGCCGAATTTCGATTTCCCGTTATTGGTGAAAAAAGATGCTGGCACTTCTCTGACCATGGAAGATATGAGCAACATTAAGGCATTGTATGAACGGTGGTGGCAAAGCGGACAGCGAGAGCGCGGCGCTTTGGAGGGAACCGACTATCAATGGGAAGATTGCCCTCGAACCAAGGGCGAGTTTTTGAATGACAGTATGGCGTTGTCGCAGCCCGCACACATTATCCATACACACTATTTTACGCTTACCCCAGCCAACGCTTTCGCTCCCGCTTTCGATACCATCTATCGCGGAGTTGAATATACCATTGCTGTGGAAGATGAAAAAATCGCATTCATTTCCACCCGCGATCCCAATTTCGCATTAGACGGATTGCGTGTTGGAAACCATTTGTCAGATAAGTACAAAGGGGAAGAAATCAAGCTGATTAAGGGGTGGGGGCGCTATGTGAAGTTGCGCGATGGCTGGTATGCAGCGACATCCTTTAAGTCGAAAGGTGATTTTGTAATGCAGTGGTTTTTTCAATATGATTTCCACTGAAAATCAACTAAGTAAACGTAGTTTTCTCGTTTCCACGTTTTCACGTTTCCACGTTTTCACGTTTCCACGCTTTCACGTTTAACCGAACTTAACCGTTTTCACGTTTTCACGCTTAACCGAACAATATGCTAATATACAATAATTTACAACCATTCTTTAACTTTTGATTTGAATATTATTTCCATATTACCACCCCTTTATCCCCTCCTTAAAAAGGAGGGAAATTCAGTGCTAACGCTTAATTTTTCCCTTCAAAATAAATATCGCACCAGTACTAGTTATCAATTATTAATTGTTAATTGTTAATTGTTAATTGTCTTCCCCATTGTCCCGACTTTTGTGCGGCTTGAAGCAGTGGATGTAGGCCACTTCCAGACCGAT